>DUOB01000152.1 GCA_012839035.1 Propionibacterium sp. | reverse complement strand
GGGGCGGGGCTGCCGGACTACACGTTTGATCTGGGCGCACGCCTTGCACCGTCCGAGGACACGGACAGCGCGCCATCGATCGTGCCGCCGGATCCGTTCGCCGATCAGCACGGTGCGGCGGGGCTTGGTTGGTCGGCGCCCAAGCCGATCGGGCGGCCGCCGGTGCAGGCACCCGATCCCGGCATCAATTTCTGAGAGGGCGGAGATGTTGGACCAGGCTGGTCGGCGGCGTCAGGTTCTGTTGGCATGGGCATTCGTGTTGCGCCAGCGCGGTGAAGTGGTGCCAACCAACGAGGACCTCATCCAGATAGCGCTGGCCAATTCGATCCCGCCCGGGTTGCGCACGCCCCTCACGAATCGCTGGGCTCACGTCCTGCACCACCTCATGTACCTGTCGAATCAGGGGCATCCCGATCCGGTGAAGGATGCGCTGGGAATGGCGCCCTCCGGACCGTCCGGACAGTGGGCGGGCGCCGATTCACGGCTCAGTTCCCCCGTTCCGCCGCCCTCGGCGGGCTCTCAGATGTCCAGCGCGCCGCGGCGGGAACGTGACTGGGCGGCTCTGGATCGCAGCTCGAACTGGCGTTCCCAGGGGCCCTTCGACCGGAGTGAGCTCAAGGACTTCGTCGCTGACAGCCGGACCTTCGATTTCGGCTCGATCACGCTGCGCCAGCTGCCGCCCGAGGCCTCGATCAGGCTCCAGATCATCGAGGGAACGGAGACGATCACCGCGATCACGATCGACATCGACCAGTCGATCCTGGAGCTCTCTGCCTGGGCCGGGCCGGAAGGACCGGGGTTCTGGACGGAGATCCGATCCGACCTGATCCGGAACGTGCGGGCTCAGGGTGGATCCGCGGAATGTGCGCCGGGACCGTTCGGCACGGAAGTGATCAGCAACATTCCGCAGCGCAGCCCCTCCGGCGAGCTCGAGATTGTGGTCACCCGCACGTGGGTGGTGGAAGGCCCGGGCTGGATCCTGCGTGGAGTCATCGGCGGAGCGGCCGCCCGCGCCAGCCAGCAACCGGTGGACTCCACACTGCTCACCATCCTGCGCAACGTTGTCGTGTCCCGAGGGGACGCGGCCAGGACGAAGGGCGAACTGTTGCCCCTGCATGCCGTCGTCGCCTCGTCCGTCGCCGAGAGCGACGTGGGGGAGACAGCCACTGTGCCCTCCCCTCCGGACCCGGATGGCACCCTGCCGCAGTCCGATGCGCAGACCGGCCCGGCAGCGGTGGCTGACGATCCTCTGCACCAGCTCATGATGTGGCGCAACCGCGAGGGCCTGGACGAGCTCAAGGACCGGCACCTGCGCCAGATCGTCAACTCCGATGTCCGCAGCGTGGAGGAAGTGGCCGCCTTGCTGCCCGCGTCGCTGAAACCTCTGGCGGGCCCGGTCGCGGGCGTGTTGGGCGTGCCGGACACCGACGAGGTGGTGCCTGCCCGGATTGGCTCGCCTGAGCCGCAGGGGGACCCCGATCACGCCGCGGTGCCAGCCGAGCCCCAGCCACATCCTGCCGCCAACCCGGAGGCGCTCACCTGGGAACAGCCGGAAGAGCTCAGAGAAGAGCTCAACCAGTTCACCGAGATGGACTTCAGCCAGCCGATTGGCGAACCTGCCGCGCTCAAAGTGTCGAGCCGTGCGGACGGATCTCTCACCCTGCGATGGCCGGAACCCCCGGATCCGGCGCGAGTCACCATTTTCCGTGTCGTCTCCGATGACGGCTATGCGCCGCTCTCGCCGGACATGTCCGAGGTCATCGCGATCACCGTCCAGCGCAGCTTGGTCGATCCGCGACCCTTCACCTCCGGCGTACGGCACTATCAGGTGTGGGCCAACCAGGGTGAATCAACGCAGCAAGCCCTGCTCGAGCAGCCCACGCTGGTGGCCCAGCTGCCGGTGGTCGAACGACCGTCCCACGTCGACATCCGCGAGGACGAAGGCCGCGTGATCGGCCAGTGGCGGCTGATCGGCGACGCCCGCCGGGTGCAGATCTTCCGTGTCCCCGCAGAGCGTGCCGGACGAGGGACGGGCGATCCGGCCTATCGGATCTGCGCCGACTCGGCCAACCTCGCCGGGTTCGTGGACGACGGTGCGGAACCGGGCCGACGTTATCTCTATCAACTGTTGGTCGAGGCCGAGGTCAACGGAACTCCGCAGTTGTCCCTGGCGACCACCGTCCAAGTGACCACCTCGGCGGTCCTGCATCCGGTGGAGGACCTGACCTGCACTCTGGGCGACGAGGAGCAGCCCAGGTTCGATCTGGTGTGGACCGCGCCTCAAGCCGGTCGAGTGGTGGTCTATCGCACTGCCACCGGTCCAAGGGCCGGTGCGGACGCGGAGACCGTCGCGGAATCCGCTCTGTTGCAGATGGGGCTCAAGCCGGAGGACCGGCTCGCGCACCCCATCGAGCGAGAGGGAGATCGCGGCACGATGCGGTCCGTCCCTTGGCCCCGGGGCTGGTCCCGGACCTATTTCACCCCCGTGACCATGATCGACGGTCAGGCGCGGGTGGGACGGACGATCGCCCAGGTCCGCACGAGTTCGGTGACCGACGCCCGGATCGTCGAGCGGGTCTCCCAGCAGGTGCTGACGATGGCGTGGCCCGACGGCGCAGCGGCGATCAAGGTGTACGCCTCCTACTTCGGGCAGCCCGCCCACGAGGCCATCGAGGGCGCCGAACCGATCGCGGAGATCTCCGCGGACACCTATGTCCGCCTGGGCGGGTTGCAGTTTCCCCGCCCCCTCGACGCCGGAGGTTGTGACCTGCACCTGCTGCCGATCTCGTTCGCAGGAGGGCACGCGGTTGAGGGGCGGCCCACAACCGTGCGCTACCGCGGCCTGCTGCGGCTCTGGTATGACGTGGAAGTCCGGCGTCCGCGACTTGGCCGAGGACCGGTGCTGTTGTTCACGCGGATCCGCGCGGACCGGCCCAACCCGACTGCACCGGCGTTCGCGTTGATCCACAACCCAGACCGGCTCCCTCTCGACATCAACGATGGCGAGCCGATCCTGATGCACCAGGCGGTGGAGCATCCGCAGCAGCCCTCGCCGAGATTCTGGCCCGCGTCGTTGACCACCACGCCGTCCGAGCCGGGCTGGGTGGGCGACATCACCAACAGGGTCGGGTTCGTGAGGGTGTTCGTGGATATGCCGCGCAATCCGGAGATGGGCACGGTGGCGCTGATCGACCCCCCGTTGGCCCACCTTTATCTGGGAGGTCGCTGACGTGACAACTGCGTGGTCGGAGACGACCCCGGGACCGCGCTGGGGCCAACTCACCTATGCGTCCTTCGACAGAAACGACGGGACCGGCGGCGGATGGCAGATCAAGGACGTCACCGGCGGACTCGACCAGGATGAACAGGAACTGCTGCGCGGCCGCGTACAGACGCAGATGGACCCGGGTGTCGAAGTGCCACGCTTTCCCACTCCGGCCGAGCTGGAGGAACTGCCGCGGCGGTTGGTGTACGCGCCCGCTGAGGGAACCGAGACCGCCTTGTGGCACCACGTCCCGGCAGGGCATGACGCGTCCGGCCGGCCCGGCAACGTGTTCGCGCACGTGGTCCTGGACCGCAACCCGAATGCCGCGGACGAGGGGCGTCCGATCGAGCGGTGGCGCAGTGCCGACTGGCTCACCCCATTCGGTCCGGACAGCGTGCTCGCGGCCACCCTCACCGATGCCGAGCCGCCGGCACCCGGACCGCTCAATCGGGACACGATCGGCTCCTGGCTGTTCGCTCCACGGCAGTGGCGCATGCAGACGCTGGCGGTGTTGCTGGATGCGGTGCGCTCCGCCTTCCGGGGCGGACCTCTGGTGGTGGTGGGCGTTGAGGACACAGATGAGGCGGCCTGTTGGATTGCGGCCGTGTCGTTCGCCATGTCGGCCGGGACGTCACGCCGCTTCTTCTTCTCCACCCTGGAAAGGCCGGTGACTCTGGCCGAGGCACAGAAGAGGGGGCTGCACCTTGTTGGCGTACCCCTGTCCGATCTGCCCGACCTCACCCGGCGCGAGGGGATCGTCGTGGTGGACCCGTCGGGTCCGATCAACCTGGGCGACCTCGATGGGGAACCCCACCGCACCGTGCGCGGGGATGCGATCGACGTGGGGGAGTGGTCGGTGCTCATCCAGGAACTCTTCATCGATCCGTGCGCTTTCAACAGGACGGTGAGCGAGTTCGACCGCCTCGCCGGCGCCATCGGTGACTCGGGGGTGGATCCGGTGTGGCCCGCGGCGATGCTGGTGTCGCAGCACCCGGACGCGGAGTCTCGTCGCGAGGCGGCTCGCGTCCTGGCGGAGTGCGCACCTCCGCAGTTGCGTTCGGTCCCCGAGCTGTACGCCGCAGCGATCCGGGCGCTGCGCAGCGAGACCGAAACCCGACCGGACCGGGCGTGGGATCAGGTGGTGAAGCTGGGAGCCCAGCTGGAGAAGAATCCGGCCACAACCGGAGGTGAGGTCGCGGTCGCCGTCTATGTGGAGCTCGCGCTGGCGGATGAACCGTGGCTGGCCGGACAGGGACCGGCGAAGGTGCCGTCCACGCACTACTACAGTCCGGTCCCGGAGCCGGAGCTCGTCCGGCTCGCACGGCTGATGTCGCCGGAGATCAGTCCCTTCACCGAGGAGCTGCCCCCGGACGTGATGCTCGCCGAAGTGCGTGCAGGCCTCCATTTCGTGGAGCTCGCTCTGCGGCTCGGTCTCGCCCACGATCCCGATGTCGGAAATCGCCTGTATCGGGTGTGCCAGCAGAGCATTCTGCCGACGCTGCTGCACCCGACTCTGGGGCCGGCGCTCGTGGATTCGGTCGACCGGACGGTGTGCGTGGAAACGAAACACTGGCTCTGGACCCAGCTGATGGCAGTCGGGCTCACGGGCATGCCCGGCCAGCGGATAGCGCCCGTGGTGTTGGAGACACTGGGGCCCACGGAGTCGGATCCCGACCCGTTGGGGGCCACGTGGGCCTGGCTCTCAGGACACCCGGAGCCGCAGACGGCGGAGATCAGCCCGCTCGTGGGTGAACTCGCCTGGCATCGCTTGCTCCGGGGTGACCGGGGGGTGGACGGTCGATTCTTCGCGGTCTGGGAGAGTCTGTCGGCCCACGCGCGGGACAACGTCCCGGCCATCCTGTCGGCGGCGGTCCCGTTGCTGATCCCACCACTGCCCCTGGACCGACTGCTCCAGTTGCAGCTGCGGTGGCAGCGGGCCGTGCCGTCGGAATGGTTCCTCGGGGCCCTCCTCCAGGCCCCGTTGGTGGATGCCGAGGCGGGATTCCTGGCCGAACAACTCATCACCGAGGGCGCCGAATCACCCATGATGACCACCGTCCTGGCGGCACGGGGAGGGCTTGCGGGCCCCGAGTGGCTCGCGGCCGACAACCCTGTGATCGCGCCGGCCGGGCTCGAGCTCGTGCTGGAGAAGTTCGCCGAGGGCATCACCCTTGCGCGTGGCCAAGGTGCCGTCATCGATCCTGAGCTCCTGCGGCGGATCAACGCTCTGGTCGTCCTGAGTCTGCTGGCCGTGCGGGCCCGGATCGGTGCGGTTGCGGATCCGCGAGCGCTGGAACGTGCCGCGGGCCGTGTGCAGGC
>DUOB01000151.1 GCA_012839035.1 Propionibacterium sp. | reverse complement strand
TGCAGCAGGTGATCGATGCTGATGCCGCCGGAGCCGTCGCGCAGGCGATCCTTGATCGCTGCCTTCTTCGCCCGGCCCACGATGTTCTGGATCATGGCCCCCGAGGCGAAATCCTTGAAATAGAGGATCTCCTTGTCGCCGCCCGCATAGGTCACCTCCAGGAACCTGTTCTCCGGCGACTCGGCGAACATGTGGGCCACCACGGCATCGAGGAGCGCCTCCCGGCAACGTTCCGGGTCCCCATCGAACCTTTCGAGATCCGCCTCGTGCAGGGGCAGGCCCGGGGTGAAATAGCGTGCGAAGATCTCCCGACCGGCTTCCGCGTCCGGTCGTTCGATCTTGATCTTCACATCGAGCCGACCGGGCCGCAGGATCGCGGGGTCGATCATGTCCTCCCTGTTGGAGGCACCGATCACGATGACGTTGTTGAGGCCCTCCACCCCGTCCAGTTCGCTCAGCAGCTGCGGCACGATGGTCGTCTCGACATCGGACGAGACGCCGCTGCCCCGGGTGCGGAACAGGGAGTCCATCTCGTCGAAGAACACGATGACCGGCATCCCCTCGGACGCCTTGGCGCGGGCGCGCTGAAAGATCAGCCGGATATAGCGCTCGGTCTCGCCCACGTATTTGTTGAGCAGCTCCGGGCCCTTGACGTTCAGGAAGAAGCTGCGGCCCTCCTCACCGGTCGCCTCGGAGACCTTCCGCGCGAGTGAGTTGGCAACGGCCTTGGCGATCATCGTCTTGCCACAGCCGGGTGGGCCGTAGAGCAGCACACCCTTGGGTGCGCTCAGGTCATATTCCGCATAGAGATCCGCGTGCAGGAAGGGCAGCTCGACGGCGTCCTGGATCTGTTCGATCTGCCGGGAGAGCCCGCCGATGGCCGAATAGTCGATGTCCGGGACCTCCTCCAGGACCAGGTCCTCGACCTCGAGCTTCGGCACGATCTCGAACGCATAAAGGACCTTGCGGTCCACCATCAACAGATCCCCCGACCGCAGGGTGAGTCTCGTCAGATCCTCTGCCAGCAGCACCACGAGTTCCTCGTCCGCATGGGCGGTCACCACGGCACGCCGTCCGTCCGGCATCAACTCCTTGAGCGCGGTGATCTCCCCCGACTGCGGCGCCGGCACGGTGCCCACGATCACCAGCGACTCGTTGAGCAGCACCTGGCTGCCCGTCACCAGATCCTCCACCGGGACATCGTCGCTCACGCTGGTCCGCACCCGTCGGTTCGCCGTCTGGATGTCAGCGAGCCGCAGGTCGGCGTCGGGATCGGCGGGCAGCAGTGCGTCGAGGATCCCGAACGTCAGGGGCGGTGCCCCGAGAGCGTCGAGTTGGGTCTTGAGGGTGACGATCCGATCCTTGGCATCCCGCAACGTGCGCGCCAGCCGCTCATTCTGGGCCGCCACACTCCGTGCGTCGCTCCGTGCCTCCGCGAGCCGCTTCTCGAGCGTGGCCAGTTCTCGGGGATGCCGTGCGATCCGATCGCGCAGATCGGCCACCTCTGCACGCAGGGCGCTCACTCGCGCCTGCAGGTCCGGGTTGACTCCACTCACGACAGCCTCCTTGGTGACGCTCACAGTACCCGGGTGCCCCACATCCCGGTCGGCCGACAGTGCGCTCCGCCGCGCCCTTGCTGCCGCGGCCCCCCGCGTGGTGTCATTCCGCGGCGTCGGCCTCCGGAACCCAGGGCGGCCGGGGACCGGTGTAATCGGGCCCGTACGCCCCCGGTGCCGGGCGTCGCTTCCGCAGCGGGCTGGTCACCCCGGGCGCCAGCCGCCGTGCGGTGACCAGGAACCCGGTGTGACTGGAGGTGCCGTGCGCGGGCCGGATCGCCAGCCCCTCGGCGTGCCATTTGCGGACGATCGTCTCCGTGCCCTCGGGTTCGGTGAATCCCTGGTGCACGCGGATCGTGTCCATCACGCGTCCGAGTTGGGTGGTGGTCGCGACATAACAGAGGAGTACGCCGCCCGGCACCATCCGCTCGGCCACCGCATCGATGCACTCCCAGGGGGCCAGCATGTCCAGGACCACCCGGTCGATCTCACCGGGGTCCTCCGGATCGGCCGCCAATGACTCCACCAGGTCCCCGACCCGCACGTCCCATGCCGGATGGTGTCCCTCGAGCCAGGTTTCGACGTTGCGCCGGGCAATCTCGGCGAAGTCTGCTCGGCGCTCGAACGACCAGAGCCGCCCGGTCGGCCCGATCGCGCGCAGCAGCGAGAGGGTCAGCGCGCCGGACCCTGCTCCGGCTTCGAGCACCCGGGCGCCGGGGAAGATGTCGGCGGCCATCACGATCTGGGCCGCTTCCTTGGGATAGACCACGGCGGCGCCCCGCGGCATCGTCACCGAGAAGTCGGACATGAGGGGACGCAGGACCAGGAATTCCATGCCGCCCACCGATCGCACGACGACCCCGTCCGGGCCGCCGATGAGGTCGTCGTGGGCGATCCCGCCCTTGGTGGTGTGCGTCCTGCGCCCGGCACCGAGCCGGACGGAGTGCATCTTGCCCTTCGGGTCGGTGAGGGTGACCCATTCACCGTCGGCCAGGGGCCCGGTGCGGACGCCCGAGAGATCAGACACGTGTGAACCCCCACAATCCGAGCTGCCAGCGAGGTCCGAGCCAGTTCTGGTGCTCGAGGTTGCGCTCGTTGAAGCCGATGCCGGGCGCCATCCAGAAGGTCTCGTCGCTCTGGCTGAGCGGCACGACGGTCGCGTCCTCGGCAGCCGCCTCCTGCAGCGCCCGGGCCGCACTTTCGGCATCGGGGAGAGTTTCGGCCGTCCGGAACGCCATCTCCAGCTCCCGCACGGCCTCCTCCCGACCGGGCAGCGGGAACTCGATATAGGGCTGCAGCCACGCCAGTTCGGTGTTCGTCCAGGCCTGGGTGAGTCGCAGCTGCAGGTCAGCAGCCTCGTCATCACCCACGAGGGTCACCTGCAGTTCGGGCTCGAGCGCCTGCTTCACACGCCCGGCGAGTTCCTCCTGTCCCGGCAGCCGGCTGTCGAAGCCGAGGGTCAGTTCGCCACTGATGTCCGGAGCCTCCGGCCGGGCACCCATGGTGAAGGTCTCGAAACTGAACCCGGCACCCTCGGGGACGGCCGCACCCGTGGTGCGTATCGGCCCGGTCGCGTCGCGTACCCACTCCCGCACCGCGGCATCGTTCCTGACGGGCGACTCGGGGTTCCAGACCAGTCGCTGGACGGCCGCCCCCTCCAATACCTCAGCCGTGAAGAACCCATCGTCCGGCACCTGGTCCGACGGCACTCGCCACAGCACGTCGACGGTGCGGGTCGCGATCGCGCGATCCAGGGCCTCGGGCGTGGAGAACATCTTGAGCGACACCGCGGGCGAAGTCGCGCCCGTGGCTCCGCCATAGCGCGGATACCGGATGAGACGCAGCTCGTCGAGGTTGGCGACGTCCGCGAAGAACGGCCCCGAGCTCGAGGGGCGCTTCCACTGGTCCCAGAGCTTGTCGCTCGGATAGACGTCCTCATCGACGATGGAGGCCGCGGGCGCAGCCAAGGCGTAGCCGAAGGTCCGGTCATGCGTCTTGAGTTTGAAATCGATCCGCCACTCGTCGTCCTCCGGAATGATCATCTCGTCGATGTTGTCGAGCATGCGCGCCGACGATCCGGGGATGCCGAGCGTCCGGGCCCGTTCGATGGAGAACTTCACATCCGATGCCGTCAGCTCGTTGCCGTTGGTGAACGACAGATTCTTGCGGATACCGCAGGAATAGGTGGTTTCATCGATATACCAGCAGTCGGTGGCCGCATCCGGTTTGAGCGCACCCGTGCCGACCTGCACGGACATCAGCCGCTGGAAAACGTTGAGGGCATAGATCGTCGACCCGGTATCCGTCGCCGCCGCAGGGTCCGTGGTGGTCACCCGCCCGAACGTCGCGACGGTCAGCGGCCGCTTCATCTCCGCGGCCGGGTCATCGACGGGGGTGACGTCGACGGTGCAGCCTGCGACCAGGACAGCGGCCACCGCGGCAACCCCGGCCCGCCACAGGTGCTTCACCGTGTCTGCTCCGTCGCCATCAGACGGCGCAGATCCGCGACGCGCACGTTGGCCAGCGTGTCCAACCGGACCCGACGCTCGGCGTCCGGCGGAGTGACGACGTTGGGCACCACGGCGACCAGACAGCCGGCTGCATTGCCCGAGTCGGCGCCCGTGATGGAGTCCTCGACGACCAGGCAGTCCTCCGCGCGTACGCCCAGTCGGGCGGCCGCGGTGAGATAGGGCTCCGGGTGCGGTTTGCCGTGGGTGACGTCGTCCCCGCCCACCACGGCCACGAAGGGATTCTCCCCCATCCGCGCCAGGACCACGTGCAGCATGTCCCGGAACGAGGCGGACACCAGCGCGCACGGGATCCCCTCGGTCCGCAGTTCGGCCAGCAGGTCCTGCACGCCGGGGCGCCACTCGAGGTCGGCCACCCGCAGGTCGGCCAGCACTCGCGCCACCAACATATCCGTGACCTGCGCGTCCGTGAGGTCCTCCCGGCCGGCGGTCAGGCGGATCGATCGGCCCGTCATGATGAGGGAATTGCCGATGTTGGCCTTGGCGAGTTCGTCGGTCCACCGGCCGCCGAGCTCCTCGGTCAACGTGAATTCGTTGCGGATCCAGATGGGTTCGGTGTCGATCAGGGTGCCGTCGAAGTCCCAGAGGACGGCGGCGGGCAGAGTGCCGACCGCGGCTCCGGAGGGAGATGTCTGGTGCTCATTCATGTCGCCGCCAAGTGTCCCAGACAATGAGGAGCGGCCCAAGACAGGACCCACCGTTCGGGCGTGTGGGTCAGAATGGCCCAGCGCCTGTTTCGACATGCTCCGACCGCATGACCGAATCCGCAGTCAATCCCCGGAAGGAACACCGTGACGATCGAAGTCCGCCCTGATGCCACTGTCCAGCTCCGCCGCCTGCTCTCCGAGCGGGTCATGATCCTCGACGGAGCGATGGGGACGATGGTGCAGCGGCATGGCCTCGACGAGGCCGACTATCGCGGTGACCGTTTCGCCGACTGGCCCAGCGACCTCAAGGGCAACAACGATCTGCTGTCGCTCACCCAGCCCGAGATCGTCGCCGGGATCCACCGCGGCTATCTCGAGGCCGGCGCCGACATCATCGAGACCAACACGTTCAACGCACAACGGATCTCCCTCGCCGACTACGGCATGCAGGACCTCGCCCGCGAGATCAACGTCGAGGCCGCCCGGCTCGCCCGTGCGGAGGCGGACCGTGCCTCGACACCGGACCATCCCCGGTTCGTGGCCGGTGCCCTCGGGCCGACCGTCCGGACCGCGTCGATCAGCCCCGATGTCAACGATCCCGGCGCTCGCAACATCTCCTATGACGAGCTCGTGGCGGCGTACCTCGAGCAGGCCGAAGGCCTCGTCGACGGGGGTGCCGACATCCTGTTGATCGAGACGATCTTCGACACCCTCAACGCCAAGGCCGCGATCTTCGCGCTCGAGACCCTGTTCGAGAACCGCGGGCGGCGCTGGCCGGTGATCATCTCGGGCACGATCACGGATGCCTCCGGGCGCACCCTGAGTGGTCAGGTGACCGAGGCGTTCTGGAATTCGGTACGCCACGCCCAGCCCCTCGCGGTCGGCCTCAACTGCGCCCTCGGTGCCGCGGAGATGCGCCCCTATGTGGCCGAGCTGTCCCGGATCGCGGATACCTATGTGTCGTGCTACCCGAACGCCGGTCTGCCGAACGCGTTCGGCGAATATGACGAGACGCCCGAGCACATGTCGGGTCTGGTCGGTGAGTTCGCGGAGGCCGGTCTGGTGAACATCCTGGGCGGCTGCTGCGGGACCACCCCCGAGCACATCGCTGCGATCGCGGACGCCGCCCGCGACCTCACCCCGCGTGTCCCTGCCGAGGTCGAGCCCGCGATGCGGCTCGCCGGCCTCGAACCGGTGACGATCACCGACGAGTCGCTGTTCGTGAACGTCGGCGAGCGGACCAACATCACCGGCTCGGCCCGGTTCAAGAAGCTGATCAAGAACGGCGACTACAACACCGCTCTCGAGGTCGCCCGGCAGCAGGTCGAGGCAGGTGCCCAGGTCATCGACGTCAACATGGACGAGGGCATGATCGACGGCGTCGCCGCGATGGACCGTTTCGGCAAGCTCATCGCGTCCGAGCCGGACATCGCCCGGGTGCCGATCATGGTCGACTCGTCGAAGTGGGAGGTCATCGAGGCGGGTCTGAAGACCATCCAGGGCAAACCGATCATCAACTCCATCTCGTTGAAGGAGGGTGTCGACGAGTTCGTCGCCCACGCGCGGCTGGCCAAGAAATATGGTGCGGCCGTCGTCGTGATGGCGTTCGACGAGGAAGGCCAGGCCGACACCTATCAGCGGCGGATCGAGATCGCGGAGCGGGCGTACACGATCCTGACGAAGGACGTCGGCTTCCCGGCCGAGGACATCATCATCGATCCGAACATCTTCGCCCTGGCGACGGGGATCGAGGAGCATGCGGCGTACGGCATCGACTTCATCGAGGCCACCCGCTGGATCAAGCAGAACCTGCCCGGGGTGATGGTCTCCGGCGGCCTGTCGAACGTGTCGTTCTCGTTCCGCGGCAACAACCCGGTGCGCGAGGCCATCCACGCAGTGTTCCTGTTCCACGCGATCGCCGCGGGTCTGGACATGGGCATCGTCAACGCGGGACAGCTCGTCGTGCTGGATGAGGTCGATCCCGAACTGCGGGACCGGATCGAGGACGTCGTCCTCAACCGCCGCCCCGACGCCGCCGAACGACTGCTGGAGGTCGCCGAACGGTTCAACGTGAGCGCCGAGGCCGAGGCGGAGGCCGCCGAGGAGTGGCGCTCCCTGCCCACCCACGCGCGGATCACGCACGCGCTGGTCAAGGGCATCGACACGCATATCGAGGCGGACACCGAGGAGCTGCGCGCGGCGATCGACGAGGCCGGTGGGCACCCGATCCTGGTGATCGAAGGTCCCCTGATGGACGGCATGAACGTCGTCGGCGAGCTGTTCGGCGCAGGCAAGATGTTCCTCCCCCAGGTCGTCAAGTCGGCCCGGGTGATGAAGAAGGCCGTCGCCTATCTGGTCCCGTTCATCGAGGCGCTCAAGGACCCGGATGCGCCGCCCATCGCCAAGGGCCGGATCGTGATGGCGACGGTGAAGGGCGATGTCCACGACATCGGCAAGAACATCGTGGGTGTGGTGCTGCAGTGCAACAACTACGAGGTCATCGACCTCGGCGTGATGGTGCCGGCCCAGAAGATCATCGCCGCCGCCGAGGAGCACAGCGCCGACGTGATCGGTCTATCCGGGCTCATCACCCCGTCGCTGGACGAGATGGTCAACTTCGCGGCGGAGCTGCAGCGTCTGGGCTGGGACAAGCCGCTGCTGGTCGGCGGAGCGACGACGTCGAAGGCGCACACGGCCGTGAAGGTCGCGCCGCGCTATGAGGGACCGGTCATCTGGGTGAAGGACGCCTCCCGGTCGGTGCCCGTGGTGGCGCAGCTGCTGTCCGACGAGCGGCGCGACGAGCTGTTGACCGAGACGGCCGAGGACTACGCCGGCATCCGCAAGCGCCATGCGGCCAGGAGCGGCGACCGGCGTACCCTCACCTATGCCCAGGCCCGCGCCAACGCCCCCGCCATCGACTGGGCCGCGTACGAGCCGACGCCCCCCGCCCAGCCGGGCATCACCGAGCTGCTGGACTATCCGCTGACCGAGCTGCGGGAGTTCATCGACTGGACCCCGTTCTTCGGGGCGTGGGAGTTCAAGGGCCGTTACCCCGACATCCTCCACAACCCCGCCCAGGGCGAGGCAGCGCGCAAGCTGTTCGAGGACGGGCAGGAGATGCTCGACAGGGTGACCTCGGAGGGCTGGCTGACCGCCAACGGCGTGATCGGTCTGTTCCCCGCGAATGCGGTGGGTGACGATGTGGAGGTGTACGCGGACTCCGCGCGCACCGGGATCCGCGCCCGGCTGCACCACCTGCGCCAGCAGGGCCAGCACCGCGCAGGCGTCTCGAACAAGTCGCTCGCCGACTTCGTGGCACCCAAGGACTCGGGTGTCGCCGACTGGATGGGTGCGTTCGCCGTCACCGCCGGGCTGGGCGCGACCGAGCAGATCATGAAGTTCAAGGCCGAGCTCGACGACTATTCCGCGATCCTCCTGGAGGCCATCGCGGACCGACTCGCGGAGGCGTTCGCGGAGCGGTTGCATCAGCGGGTGCGGACGGAATTCTGGGGGTACGCGAACGACGAGACCCTCACCAACGACGAGCTGATCGCCGAGTCCTATCGCGGCATCCGGCCGGCCCCCGGCTATCCCGCCTGCCCCGATCACACCGAGAAGCAGACGCTGTGGGAACTCCTGGATGTGCGGACCCGGACCGGAATCGAGCTGACGGAGGGCATGGCCATGTGGCCGGGTGCTGCGGTGTCGGGGTGGTATTTCGGACACCCCGATTCCCAGTACTTCGTCGTTGGCCGCATCGGCCGGGACCAGGTCGAGGACTATGCCGAACGCAAGGGCTGGTCGATGGAGGAGGCGGAGCGCTGGCTGTCGCCGAACCTGGGCTATGACCCGGAATAGGACGGGAACGGTTGCGGACGTTTGTCGTCGCCGGGGTTGGGCGCACCACCCCGGCGGCGGCACACCACACTATCCTTGACCGCATGGCTGACGCACAGCGCTCACTGCGCGACCTCCACGACCCGCTGGCCGTTCTCGCTTTCAGCGGCTGGAACGATGCGGGATCGGCGGCGACGGATGCTCTCGGCCATCTGCTGGATCTCAGCGGGGCGACCCGGGTGTTCAGCCTCGACTCCGATGACTTCTATGACTTCCAGGTCCACCGCCCCGCCGTGCGGCGACCCCGGGGCGGCACACGGATCATCGAGTGGCCCAGCACTGATGTCTGGATCGGGGAACTCTGCGGCCGGGATGTGGTGCTGATCATCGGTCCCGAACCCAACCTGCGGTGGCGGTCCTATGTGACCTCCCTGATCTCCGTGCTGCGTTCCGCCCGCCCGTCGATGGTGCTGCTGCTGGGCGCCCTGCTGGCGGACAACGCCCACACCCGGCCTGTGCCGGTCACCCGAACCACTGCCAACCAGGAACTCGCCGAACGACTCGGCCTGGAGGCCCCTTCCTATGAGGGCCCGACCGGGATCACCGGCATGCTCGCCGACCACTGTCACGAGGCGGGATTCGACACCATCAGCCTGTGGGCGGCGGTCCCCCACTATGTGGCCCAGCCCCCGCACCCGCGCGCGACGCAGGCGCTGCTCGGCAGGATCGAGGACCTCACCGATCTGACCATCGACCTCGGGGACCTGCCCGAGCTCGTCCGGGCCTGGGACCGAGGCGTGGCCGAGCTCATCAACGAGGACCCCGAGCTGGCCGGCTATGTGGCCTCGCTGGAGGCGGACCAGGATGAGGCCGATCTCCCGGAGGCCACCGGGGATGCGATCGCCGCCGAGTTCCAGCGCTATCTCCGCCGCCGCGGCGATCTGTGAGTGCCACGTGACACCTGGAATGTTCATCGGCTTCGGCATGCTCGTGATCGGCCTGCTCACCGGCCTCGCGGGGATCCTCGTCGTCTCCGGCTCCCCCGCGGGCAGCCCCCGCCGCCGCAAAGGGTTCATCCTTGTCGGCGTCGGCCTCGGGGCGGTCTGGATCGGCGGATTCGTCGGGGCCTTCTCCTCGCTTTAGCGCGAGAACGCGCCCACCACTGTTCACCCACTGGGAAGTGCCCCCAGGACCGGGTCCACCCCGCTCAGCGACGTCGCACCCCTTCTGGTGGCACTTCTCAGTGCCTGAGACGGGTTTAGTGGCAGTGGCCCCCGAGCTCCTCGGCGCGGGCCCGGAGCTGCCGGATCATCGCATCAGGGTCATCGGCGCCGAACACCGCCGATCCCGCGACGAACACGTCCGCACCGGCTTCGATGCACTGATCGATCGTCGATTCGGAGACACCACCGTCGACCTGGATCCAGATGTCCTGGCCGGTCTTCTTGACGAGCTCCCGGGTCCGCCGGACCTTCGGCAGCATGGTGTCGAGGAATTTCTGTCCGCCGAATCCGGGCTCGACCGTCATGAGGAGGATCATGTCCAGTTCGGGCAGCAAGTCCTCGAACGGCGCGATGTCGGTCTGCGGTTTGAGTCCCATCGAGGCACGTGCGCCCAGCGACCTGAGTTCCCTGGCCAGCCGGACCGGTGCCTTGCAGGCCTCCACGTGGAAGGTGACCGACTGGCAACCCGCCTCCGCATAGGCCGGCGCCCACCGGTCCGGGTCCTCGATCATCAGGTGCATGTCGATGTGGTGGTCGGTGATCGTGCGGATCGCCTCGACCACGGGCAGGCCGAACGTCAGGTTCGGCACGAAGTGATAGTCCATCACGTCGAGGTGCAGACCGTCGGAGGACGGGATCGCCTCGATGTCGCGTTGGAGGTTCGCGAAGTCGGCGGACAACAGGCTCGGATGGATACGCATTCCCACGCAGGGGAGCCTAGTGCACGGGGTCACCTCCGGCCGGTCGTCAACCACCGGGTCCACCCGAATGGGTGAGCCTGTTCACCCCCGCCACCCACCATGTCCTCCGCGCGAGCCCGTTCTCCTGCGTACCCGTCAGCGGCGCCGCAGGAGGGCCTGGAACATGGCGTCGGTGCGGTCGCGATGGGGCCACAGCTGCAGGTCGGGCCCGATGCGTTCGACGTCGTGCCGTTCCGCGAGCACGTCCTCGACGACTTCGACGGTCTCGCTGCGGTGGGGTGAGCAGGTCACGTAGGCCACCACGCCGCCCGGTCGCGCGGAATCGAGCGCGCTGGACAGGAGCTGCCGTTGCAGGGGGATGAGGGTGGTGAGGTCCTCGGGGGTACGCCGCCACCGCGCCTCCGGTCGCCTGCGCAGCGCGCCCAGCCCCGTGCAGGGCACATCGGCCATCACCCGCGCGAAGGTGTCCCGGTGCCAGGCGGGTCGGGTGCCGTCGGCGGCGATGACGACGGGCGCGAGTGGGCCTGCGTACGCGCGGAGCGCCTGCCCGACCAACACCGCCCGGTGTGTCTGGAGTTCCGACGCGAACAGCCGGGTGCCCTGCCCGATCGCCAGCCCGGCGAGCAGTGCCGCCTTGCCGCCGGGTCCCGCGCACAGGTCGAGCCATGGGCCGTCCGGGGCGTCGGTCTCCGCGAGCCGGAGGGCGACGCGTTGCGAGCCGGGGTCCTGTACGCCCGCTCTCCCCTCACGGACCGCCGCGATCCGCCCGGGATGGCCGCCTGCGGTGGCGGCGGTCGGCACGTCAGGGTGTGCCGTGGCACCCGCCTCGACGAGGTCAGCGACCGTGGCCAGCCCGGGCCGGATGGCCAGGGTTGTCACCGGTGGCTCGTTGTTGGCCAGGAGAGCGGTCTCGAGTTCGTCGGCAGGCAGCACGTCGGCATAGGCATCGACGATCCAGCGGGGGTGATGCGTACGCAGCGCCAGGGCGTCACGGCCATCGAGGCCTTCGGTCAGGACATCGAGCCAGCCTGGGAGATCATGGGCATCGATGCGGCGGGTGATCGCATTCACCAGGCCGGTGGCGTGTTCCCCCACCGCGACGCCCGCGAGATCGACGGTGGCCGCAACCGCCGCGTGACGGGGCACACGCATCGCGAGCAGCTGGTGCGCGCCGAGGCGCAGGACATCGATGATGGCCGCCTGCAGGCTCGTCAACGTGCGGCCACCTGCGGCTTCGATGATGCGGTCATAGGTGCCGAGGCGACGGCAGGTGCCGTGGAGCAGTTCGGTGGCGAACGCCGCGTCTCGCTCGTCGAGGCGACGGTCGGCGAACAGCGCGGGACCCACCAGGTTCGCGTACCCGTCATGGGCCGTCACCGCCCGCAGCGCATCGAACGCAGCCCGCCGTGCTGGATCGACCCGACGTCGGCGCGAGGATCTCCCCCGGTTCCCGCGGGGCTGCCCGCGGCTCATGTGCCGAACCGCTCACCCGGGGCGAGATCGACACCACGCGCCCAGTCGGCCGCCTTCATCGCCTTCTTGCCGAACGGCTGCACGAGATCGAGTTCGAGCGGCCGCGACCCGGTGCCGACCTGCAGCCACTGCTTGGCCGCGTTGATGACACCGGGATCCAGCGGCTCACCACCGGCGGGGTGGGCGCGGTGGATCTTGAACCGTTCCCCGCGGAAGGTGGTCCAGGCGCCGGGGGCCGGCGTACATCCACGAATCTGCCGGTGGATCTCCTCGTCCGCGTTCGCCCAGTCGACCTCCGCCTCGGGCACGGTGAGTTTGGGCGCGATCGTGACGCCAGCGGCCGGCTGCGGGGTCGCCACCGCGGTCCCGGCCTCGAGCTCATCCATCACCCGGGTGAGGAGGCCGGCGCCGTCGTCAGCGAGTCGCGCGAGCAGGTCACCGGCGGTTTCGGTGGGGGCGATGGGGGTACGCAGCTCGGCGTAGACATCCCCGGCGTCGAGCTCCGGGACGATGTCGAACACACACGCCCCGGTCTCGGTGTCGCCGGCCATGACCGCCCGCTGGACGGGAGCGGCGCCCCGCCAGCGCGGCAGCAGCGAGAAGTGCAGGTTGACCCAGCCGTGCCGGGGAATGCCGAGCACCGATTCCGGGAGCAGCGCACCATAGGCGACCACCGGACAGCAGTCCGGACGGAGCTCTTCCAGGCGCGCCCGGAAGTCGGCATCCCGGGGATGGACCGGCTTGAGCACCTCGATGCCCAGCTCCTCGGCCCGCTGGGCGACCGGGCTCGCGACGAGCCGCTTCCCGCGGCCGGCGGGCGCATCAGGTCGGGTCACCACGGCCACCACCTCGTGAGCGGACTCGGCGAGAGCATTGAGGCTGGGCAGGGCTACATCGGGGGTACCGGCAAACACAAGACGCACGCTCGGGAGTCTAACCAGCCCACACCGCGCTCAGCCGACGACGATCGGGTCGACCCGGACGCGCAGGGCGCCGGGCAGCTTCTTGGCCGATCTGATCGCCACGGTTTCGCGGACGGCCCCGACGAGCGCGTGGGCATGGTCCAGCGGCACCCGCATGGTGGACCGGCCCAGGGCTTCCTCCACATGCGGTGTTCTCGGCAGCTCGATCGGGCCTCCGAGATCCAGGTCCGGGAGATCCGCCAAGGTTTCGGTCAGTGCGGCGCTGAACTCCGCGAGTGCGGTCAGCGGCCCTTCGACAGTGATCATCTTCACCGCCGGAGTGAAGCCGGCCTGTTCCCGGTCCTGCAATTCCCGATGGGCGAACCCGGCCGGATCACCTCGCACGAGCGCCTGGAGTGCCATGGAACTCGTGGGGCCCACCGCGATAACCGTGCCCTGTTCGGCCCCGGGACGCACCAGACCGATGGCGTTCAGCCATCGCCGGTGGGCTTCCTCGTCCACGCGCAGATCGAGACGGGTGAGCAGCAGCTCCGTGTCGAGCAGGACGGCGGCCGCATAGCCGGTCTCGGCGACCGGTTCGGCCCCCGGGGTGGCGATGACCAGCGCGGGCTCGGCGCCGACCTCGGCGATCACCCGATCGGTTGCGGACTGGATGACCTTGGCCCCGGGGAACGCCCGACCGAGCTCCTCCGCGGTGCGGGCAGCGCCGACCACGGGCGCGCGCCAGTGCGTCGCCGCGCACTCCGGACAGCGCCATCCGGTGATCGGACGGGCGCACCACTCACAGGAGGCATGGGCAGAGCCGGTCCGGACCGGACCCTGACAGTGGGGACACCGCACCCGCTCGCGGCACTCGGCGCACACCAGCACCACGAGGAAGCCTGCCCGCGGGACCTGCACGAGCACCGGACCGGCACTGAGCCCGGCACGCATCACGTCGAAAACCTGGCGGGGCAGACGCACCGAACGCGCGAGGGGGTCGCGCTCGAGCTCCCAATCCGTGTCCGCGGCCAGCCGAACGGCCGGTGACACCCGTCGCTGCTGACCCGGTGCGAGCGCCAGCGGACGCAGCCAGTCCCGCTCGATCAGCTGCTCGATCTCGCAGGTCCGGTGCCGCGCCGCGAACAGGGCAGCACAGCGCGCGATGCCCGCTCGCAGCGCCAGGATGTCGCGCACGTGCGGATAGGGTGCGCGTGGCTCACTGTGCAGGTCGTCGCCGTCGTCCCAGATGCCGACCAGGCCCAGATGGTGCACCGGCGCATAGGCCGCCGCGCGCGTCCCCACCACCAAGCGCACCTGCCCGCGGACCGCGGCGAGGAACGACCGATAGCGGGCGGCCGGCCCGTCCTCGGCGCTGAGCGCGACGAACGACGATTCACCGAACCGCTCGGCACAGGCCTTGGTCAATCGGGCGAGATCACGGGCGTCCGGCACGATCAGCAACGCACCCCGTCCGGAATCGAGGGCCGCCCGGGCTGCCTCGACGAAACCGGCCACCCAGTCCCCCGCCGGTCCCGCGGTCGGCGCCACTTGCCACGCCGACCTGGGCGAATCCCCCCGCGCCACCGCGGCCACGAATTCGGGACCCGTCGGGTAGTGCTCGAACGGTCCCGCGTCCGTGCCGCCCAGAAGCGGTTCCTGTCGGTCCGGAGGATCCGCCTTCTCCGTCGCCGCATGACGCGGAGGCACCGCCAGTCGCATGACATCGGCGAAGCTCCCCGCATAGTGGTCGGCAACAGCGCGCACCAGCTGGGCGACCTCGGGAGTGAGCACCGGCTCCGGGGAGACCACCCGCTCGAGGGGTGACAGAGTCCGCAACGGGTTCGGCTCCTCACCCAGCTCGAGGATGAACCCGTCTCGCAGCTGCCCGGCGAACCGCACCCGCACCCGGACCCCCGGTTGGGCGTGCTCCGACCAGCGCTCCGGCACCAGATAGTCGAACAAGCGGTCCAGATGCGGCAGCGGCATGTCCACGGCGACGCGGGCAATCGGGCGGCCCTCGCCGGGGGCCAGCGCATCGGCGGAGATCAGTGCGTCGGACATGGTCGCGATCCTAGAAGGAGGCTCCGACAACGAAGCCGGTCGCTGATCCGGATGCTGCCGAGGAGAGTGGGGTGTATAACGGAGGCCTCACCGGTAGGGGCAATCGAAAGGGGGCGACGTGGCACGACTGGACGTGTGGCTGTGGTCGGTGCGGCTGTTCAAGACCCGTTCCCTGGCCACGAGCGCCTGCAAGGGTGGGCACATCCGGGTCAACGACAATCCGGTGAAGCCGGCCCAGCAGGTCAAGATCGGCGACCGGGTGACCTGGCGCCAGCCGGGCTGGACACGGGAGTTCGAGGTCACGCAGCTGATCACCAAACGGGTCGGCGCGCCGGTCGCGGTCCAGTGCTATGTCGACCACTCTCCCGAGCGCCCCGCGCACCTCTCGGCGCCCGTGGCCCGTCGGGACCGCGGTGCCGGTCGCCCGACCAAGAAGGACCGCCGGGCCCTCGACCGTCTGCGCGGGCGATCGGCGATCGACTGAGTCAGCGCAGCGCCAGGAGCTCGTCCACGGTGACGAAGCGATAGCCCCGACCTTTGAGTTCCTCGATCACGGGCCCGATCGCTGCCTGGGTCGGGGTGCGCCCGTGCCAGGGGTGCAGCAGCACGACCGACCCGGGGCGTACTCCCTCGACGGTCAACCGCACCAGTTCCTCGGCAGACTGCGGCGGACCGCCCGAATAGTCCTCGACCGCGACGTCCCACATGATCGTGCGCGCCGACTCCGGATCGGCCGCCACCGACTCGCCGACCACGAAGAAGGTCGCCCGCACCTCGTGCTCGGCGAGCGTCCGCAGGATCGCGTCGGTGTCCCCGGCCGTCGGGCCGTCGTCGAACGTCAGTGCCACGACCTTCTCGGTCGTGTCGACGCGTGCGACCAGCTCCCCCGCGACCTGGATGGTGCGGGAGTTCATGAGCTTGTACGCCCCGGCCCCCAGCACCAGCATCGCTGCGAGGAGCAGCGCCACGAGGCCGAGGAGCCGGCGCACGGCGTCAGCCCTTGACGGCCCGGGCGAGCGCGTCGGCCCGGTCGGTGGCCTCCCAGGTGAACTCGGGGAGGTCGCGGCCGAAGTGGCCGTACGCGGACGTCGCCGCATAGATCGGTCGCTTGAGGTTCAGCACCGCGGTGATCGCCGCGGGCCGCAGATCGAAGGTCGCCAGCACCGCATCGGAGATCTGCGCGACAGGCACCTGCTCGGTGCCGAAGCAATCGAGATAGAAGCCGACGGGATGGGCGCGGCCGATCGCGTACGCCACCTGCACCTCACACCGCCTGGCCAACCCGGACGCGACGACGTTCTTGGCGACCCAGCGCATCGCGTAGGACGCCGACCGGTCGACCTTCGACGGGTCCTTGCCGGACATCGCGCCGCCGCCGTGGCGGGCCATGCCGCCGTAGGTGTCGACGATGATCTTGCGTCCGGTCAGCCCGGCGTCCCCCATGGGGCCACCGATGACGAACTTGCCGGTCGGGTTGACCAGGGACCGATAGTCGTGATGGTCGAGCGCATAGTCCGCGAGCACGGGGGTGATGACCTGCTCATGCACGTCGGGCGACAGCATCGCGTCGAGGTCGATGTCGGGGGCGTGCTGGCAGGACACCACGACGGTGTCCAGGCGCACGGGCCGGTCGCCGTCGTATTCGATGGTGACCTGGGTCTTGCCGTCCGGACGCAGATAGGGCATCACGCCCTCTTTGCGCACGGCAGTGAGCCGCTCGGCAAGGCGATGGGCCAGGTCGATCGGCAGCGGCATGAGCGACGGGGTGTCATCGCACGCATAACCGAACATGAGGCCCTGATCGCCGGCGCCCTGCAGATCGAACTCGTCGACGGACTGTTCCAGACGCCGCTCCACCGCGACGTCCACACCTTGGGCGATGTCGGGCGATTGCTGCCCGATCGAGATCTGCACGCCGCACGAACGCCCGTCGAAGGACTTGTGCGACGAGTCATAGCCGATCTCGAGGATTTTTTCGCGGACGAGGTGCGGGATCTCCGCGTACGCCTCGGTGGTCACCTCACCGGCCACCACCACCAGACCGGTGGTCACCAGGGTCTCGACGGCGACCCGCGACTCGGGATCCTGGCGCAACATCTCGTCGAGGATCGTGTCGCTGATCGCGTCGGCGATCTTGTCCGGATGACCCTCGGTCACGGATTCGGAGGTGAACAGGCGTGTGCTCACGGGTTTCCTTCCAGTCTTGCGCAGAGATGCTGACGCAGATCAGCGTGGGGACACGGCGAGCGCCGCGTCAAGAATGCGATGAGCGACCACGGTCTTGGACCCCGCCGCCTCGGCAACCACGGCATCGGGCGAGATCACCACGATGCTGTTGTCGTCCGCGCCGAACACTTTGCCACCACTCACGTTGTTGAGGACCAGCAGGTCACATCCCTTGCGCTCCAGCTTGGCCCGCCCGAGACGCAACAGTTCCTCGTCGTCGGCCGCGGTCTCGGCCGCGAAACCCACGATGACCTGGGGCTGGGGCCGGTTGTGCGCGAGCGTCTTGAGGACGTCGGTGGTCTGGACGAGGTCCATGCTGAGGCCGGAGGATTCCGAGGTCTTCTTGATCTTGCCCTCGGCCCGGGAGCGTGGCGTGAAGTCGGCGGCGGCGACGGCCATGACGATCACGTCCGCGGACGGGCTCAGCTCGGTCATGACGTCAGCCAGGTCGGCGGTGCTCGTCACCGGGCGCAGCTCGCAGCCGCTCGGGAGCGGGTGCTCGATATGAGCCGCCACGACCGTGACGCGGGCCCCGCGCAGGGCGGCAGCCCGAGCGATCGACAGACCCATGAGCCCGGACGACGCATTGCCGAGGAAGCGGACCGGATCCAGGTGTTCCCTGGTCCCTCCGGCGCTGACGACCACATGTCGACCGGCCAGATCCCGGGCGGCCGCGGACCGGACCGTGCCGGGATTGCCCAGCAGGCTGAGCGCGACCTGGTGGATGTCGCTCGCCTCGGGCAACCGGCCCGGACCGCTGTCGGCACCGGTGAGTCGCCCGGAGGCGGGGTTCATGACCACCACGCCGCGCTCGCGGAGAGTGGCGACGTTGGCCTGGGTCGCGGCGTGGAGCCACATCTCGGTGTGCATGGCCGGGGCCAGCAGAACCGGGCAATGGGCAGTCAGCAACGTGTTGGTCAACAGGTCGTCCGCTCGCCCCGTTGCGGCGCGCGCCAGCAGATCCGCCGTCGCCGGTGCGACGACGACGAGATCAGCGGTTTGGCCGAGCTTGACGTGACGGACTTCGTGGCTGTCCTCGAAGACCTCGGTGTGCACCGGGCGACCCGACAACGCCTCCCACGTCGTGCGACCCACGAAATTGAGGGCGGCGGCAGTGGGGACGACGGTTACGTCGTGGCCGGCCTCGGTGAAGCGGCGCACCAGCTCACAGGCCTTGTACGCAGCAATTCCGCCGGCCACACCGAGAACGATGCGGCTCATGGTCAGCGACTCAGAGCGGGAACTCGGTATCCCCGAAGGCGGGATCGCTGAAGTCGTCCAGCGGGGTCTCGGGGATCGCGTTCGGGTCGACGTCGTGGCACTCGAGCACACCGGCGTTCACCTCACGCAGCGCGATCGACAGCGGCTTCTCCTGGATGCCGGTGTCAACGAGCGGGCCGACGTTCTCGAGCAGCCCCTCGCCGAGCTGCGAATAATAGGCGTTGATCTGGCGAGCGCGCTTGGCGGCGAAGAGCACCAGCCGATATTTCGAGTCGACCCGGGTCAGCAGGTCATCGATCGGGGGGTTGGTGATGCCGGGAGCGGGATTCGTGGTCAATGCAGGCCTTCTCAAGTTGACGGCAGGTTCTCGTCCACCACACGGGCATCGGGCGCGGCTTGTTCGCGCGCCTGCACCTGAGCCGGCGGACACAATCCCAGCAAGCTTATCAGCTCCGCAACAGCACGATCGACATCGTCGTTGACCAGAATGTGGTCGAACTCCGCCTTGGCAGCCATTTCGGCCCGCGCGGTCAGCAGTCGGCGCTCCCGCTGGGAGGCGGTTTCGGTCCCCCGATATTCCAGTCGGCGCACCAGCTCGTCCCAACTGGGTGGAGCGATGAACACGAACTGGGCGTCGGGCATGGTGCGCCGCACCTGCCGTGCTCCCTGCAACTCGATCTCCAACAGCACACAGTGGCCGGCGGCGAGCGCCGCCTCGACCGGAGCACGAGGAGTGCCATAGCGGTCCGTCCCGTGCACGAGGGCCCACTCGAGCAGGCCGTCGCTGTCGAGAAGGCGATCGAACTCAGCGTTGCTCACGAAGTGATAGTGCTGGCCGTCGACCTCGCCCGGTCGGGGCGCGCGCGTGGTTGCGGAGATCGACAACCAGACCTCCGGGTGCTTCTCCAGCAGGTGCCCGACCACAGTGCCCTTGCCGACGGCTGTCGGACCGGAGACAACGGTCACTCGTGACCCGACCTGGAACGTGGCGTCGGTCATCGGGGTGAATCAGTCCTTGGGTGGTTTGGGCGCGAACTCGGCACGCAGACTGGCGATCTGATGCGGGCCCAGCCCGCGCAAGCGACGATTGGAGGCGATGTCGAGCCGGGACATGACCTCGGCCGCTCGTTTCTCCCCCACTCGGGGAAGGCACTTCAACACGTCCACGACCTTGGTGTGTGCGACCACGTCGTCGCTCTCGGCCAGCTCGATGACCTCGGACAGCGTCAGTTGGCCGGCACGCAGACTCGCCTTGACGTTTGCACGGCGTCGGCGTGCCACCGTGGCAGCCGCACGCGCCTGGCGCAACTGTTCATCGCTCAGTGGCGGAATCGGCACAGCCACCTCCCAGATTCTCGGAACTAATCGGACTCAACCTAGCGGGTTTCCCCGCGCTCTGGTCCCGGAGCCCTCAGAGCCTTTCAGCGGCGGGCTCCCGACCCTCAGCGTCAGCGCAGCTGATCGGTCAGCTCGGTGACCGCACGGCGCAGAGAATCCGGATCCGGTCCAGCGGACATGATCTCCCGACTGGACGTGGGCAGCACCCGGGCCGCCGCGGCCCCGAACAGCTCCTGCAGGCCGGCCACGGTGCCCCCCTGGGCGCCGATGCCCGGCACCAGGATCGATCCTGCAAAGCCGGTCAGGTCCACATCGAGAGCCGGCAGCGTACCCCCGATCACCAACCCGAAGGGTCCCGGATCGCGATCGGCATTGGCGAGGCCGACCTCGTCCACCATCACCTGTGCCACGCTCCGCCCCCCGGTGTCGGCGAGCTGGACCTGCCCGCCCTCCGGGTTGGAGGTCCGGCACAGCACATAGAGTCCGCGACCGGTGGCCTCGGCGAGCTGAATCGCCGGGGTGAGCGAGCCGAATCCGAGATAGGGGCTGACCGTGAGGGCGTCGGCGGCCAGCGGGGATTCGTTGGACAGGTACGCCCGCGCGTAGCCCGCCATCGTCGACCCGATGTCACCCCGCTTGGCATCCATGATCACCATCGCCCCGGCTTTGTCGGCGGCGGCGAGGAAGCGTTCGAGTACGCCGATCCCGGCAGACCCGAAGGCTTCGAAGAGCGCGCTCTGGGGCTTGAACACGGCCACGATGTCGCCGAGCGCATCCACCATGCGATGGGTGCATTCGGCCAGCCCGGCCGCGTCCACGGACAGGCCCCAGTCCTGGAGGATCTGCGGATGCGGGTCCACGCCCACACACAGCCGTCCCCGGGCGGCGACCTGTTCCGCGAGGCGTGCTCCGAAGTCCGTCATCAGCGGGCCCTCTCGTTGATCTCGTTGACGAGCGCGGGGCCGCGATAGATATAGCCGGTATACAGCTGCACGAGCGCCGCCCCAGCATCCATCATCGCCAATGCGTCATCGCCGGTCATGATGCCCCCCACTCCGATGAGGGGGAGATCGGTGCGTTGGGCCAGCCACCGGACAACTTCGAGCGCACGGACGGTCAGCGGGGCGCCGGAGAGTCCTCCGGGCTCGTCGGCCAGTGCCCTGTCGGCCCCGATCAGGCCCTCCCGCGAGAGCGTCGTGTTGGTCGCGATCAGACCGCTGGCACCGGCGTCGGTGCACACCGCGAGGACGTCCTCGAGGGCATCGAAGGTCAGATCCGGAGCCACTTTGACGAACACGGGAACCGGGTCCGCGGTGTTCTGGTCGCGGGCGGCCGTGACCAGCGCGGCGACC
Organism: Propionibacterium sp.; assembly: GCA_012839035.1. Classification (GTDB taxonomy): domain Bacteria; phylum Actinomycetota; class Actinomycetes; order Propionibacteriales; family Propionibacteriaceae; genus Enemella. The sequence goes on along the minus strand of DUOB01000151.1, from coordinate 75,520 downwards.
AGCTCCTGCAATGCGGCAGCATCCTGCAAGCTGCGCAGACCCGGGGTATTCGGGCTGGACACGTTCACCGCGACATAGTCGGCATGGGGGGCGAGCAGACCGAACGACGTCAGATAGTCCTCGGTCGCCTCGGCGAGCGGAGTCACCTTGGACTTGCCGAGCGAGATCCCGATCGGAATCCCGGTGATGCGATTGCCACGGCGCACTCCGGCCCTCGCCAGCGTGGCTGCCAGGACCGCGGCGCCCGGGTTGTTGAACCCCATCCGATTGATGATCCCGTTCGATTCCCGCGCCCGGAAGAGCCGGGGCTGGTCGTTGCCGGGCTGGGGCAGCGCTGTGACGGTCCCGAGCTCGACATGGGAGAACCCGAGCGCGCCCCAGGCCTGCACCCCCACCCCGAACTTGTCCAGTCCAGCGGCCAGACCGACCGGTCCCGGGAAGTCGATGCCGGCCACCCGCCGGGAGGTCCCGCGGGAGTGCAGCGCCGCTGCAGCGGCACGCAGCGGGCGTACGCGGGACATCGTCTGCGCAGCCGCCAGCGTACGCTCGTGCGCCACCTCCGGATCGCCCCCGCCCAGGCGGAAGAGCATGGGGCGCAGCAGCCGTTCATACCCCGCGCCGAGGGCCTTGGTCCGCAGCGCGGTCACCCCACCGGCCGGACGGCGAGGTGCGGGAGTTGTCACTGCCCGCTCCCGATGTGCTCGGCCCAGTGCTGGAGGGACCGAACGTCCACCTCGCCCGCGATGAGCGCTTCGATCCCCTGCACGGCCGCGGACAGGCCCTGGACCGTGGTGATGCAGGGCACGTCGTGCCGCACGGCCGCCGTGCGGATCTCATAGCCGTCCGCGCGGGGCGCGCCGTCCGTGGAGGACGCACCGTGCGGAGTGTTGAAGATCAGCGCCACCTCGCCGGCCTCGATCAACTGCACGATCGTCGGCTCCCCGTTCGGGCCCGGTCCCTGCGTGTGCTTGCGCACCGAGGTCACCGGGACCCCGTTGCGTTTCAGCGCGGTGGCCGTGCCGGCGGTGGCCAGCAGCTCGAAGCCCATGTCGTGCAGCTTCTTGATCGGGAAGATCGCGTGCCGCTTGTCCCTGTTCGCCGCGGACACGAAGATCTTGCCCTCCTTGGGCAGGGATCCGAACGCCGCGGCCTGGCTCTTGGCGAAGGCGACCCCGAAGTTCGGGGCGAGCCCCATCACCTCGCCGGTCGACTTCATCTCCGGCCCGAGAATGGTGTCCACGGAGACGCCCTCCGTGGTCCGGAAACGGTTGAACGGCATGACGGCTTCCTTCACCGCCAGCGGCGCTCCATTGCTGATGTCACCGCCGTCACCGTTGCTGCGCAGGATGCCCTCGGCACGGAGTTCCCGGATCGAGGCGCCCAGCATGATGCGCGCTGCCGCCTTGGCGAGCTGCGTCGCCGTCGCCTTCGACACGAACGGCACTGTGCGGGAGGCGCGGGGGTTGGCCTCGAGAACATAGAGGGTGTCGCCGGCGAGAGCGTACTGAATGTTCAACAGCCCCCGAACGCCGACGCCACGCGCGATTGCCTCGGTGGCCTGGCGAATCTTCTTGATGATGCTATCGCCGAGCGTGAGAGCCGGCAGTGCGCAGGCCGAGTCGCCGGAGTGCACACCGGCTTCCTCGATGTGCTCCATGATCCCGCCGAGATAGAGCTCCGCGCCGTCGAACAGGGCATCGACGTCGATCTCCACCGCATCGTCCAGGAACCGGTCGACGAGCACGGGGTGTTCGGGGGAAATCTGGGTGGCCCGCTCGATGTACGCAGCCAGCGAGGCGTCGTCATAGACAATCTCCATGCCGCGTCCGCCGAGCACATAGGACGGCCGCACGAGGACGGGATAGCCGATCTCCGCGGCGATGCGCTGGGCTTCGTCGAAGGAGTACACCATCCCGTGCTTCGGTGCGGGCAGGTCCGCCTCGGCCAGTACGTGGCCGAACGCGCCCCGCTCCTCGGCGAGATCGATCGCCTCCGGGCTGGTGCCGACGATGGTCACGCCGGCGTCCTTGAGCGCCTGGGCCAGCTTCAACGGGGTCTGCCCGCCGAGCTGCACGATGACACCCGCCACCGGACCGGCCTGCCGTTCCGCATGCACGACCTCGAGCACGTCCTCCAGGGTCAGCGGTTCGAAATAGAGCCGGTCGGAGGTGTCATAGTCCGTCGACACGGTCTCGGGGTTGCAGTTGACCATGATCGTTTCGTAGCCCGCGTCCTGCAGGGTCATGGCCGCGTGGACGCACGAATAGTCGAACTCGATGCCCTGACCGATGCGGTTGGGACCCGAGCCGAGGATGATGACCGCTTCCTTCTCCCGCGGCATGACCTCGGTCTCTTCGTCGTAGGACGAATAGTGATAGGGGGTCATGGCCGCGAACTCGGCGGCGCACGTGTCCACGGTCTTGAACACGGGACGCACACCCAGCGCCCAGCGGACTCCGCGTACGACATCCACCGACATGTGCCGCGCGCTCGCGATCTGTTCGTCGGAGAAGCCGTGGCGCTTGGCGTGCCGCAGCAGCTCGGGGGTCAGCTCGGGCGCATCGATGAGCTGATGGGCGATCTCGGTCAGCAGGACCAGTTGGTCGATGAACCAGGGGTCGATCTTCGTCGACTCGAACACCTGCTCCGGGGTCGCACCGGCCATGAGCGCCTGGAGCACGACCTGCAGCCGACCGTCGTGGGGTCGTGCCGCCTGCTCGAGCAGTTCGTCGATCCATTCGTCGGGCGTGCCGCCCTCGCTCCGGTCCGCGGCCTCTTCCCGGGCAGCCGCGAAATCGAATCGCGCCCGGGGATCCTCCAGCGAGCGCAGCGCCTTGCCGAGCGCTTCGGTGAAGTTGCGACCCAACGCCATGGCCTCACCGACCGACTTCATGTGGGTCGTGAGCGTGTCGTCCGCGTGCGGGAACTTCTCGAAAGCGAACCGCGGGACCTTGACGACGACATAGTCGAGCGAGGGTTCGAAGCTCGCCGGGGTCTCCTGCGTGATGTCGTTCTGGATCTCGTCGAGCGTGTAGCCGATGGCAACCTTGGCGGCGATCTTGGCGATCGGGAAGCCCGTCGCCTTCGAGGCCAGTGCGGACGAGCGTGAGACGCGGGGGTTCATCTCGATGACGATCATGCGGCCATCGGCCGGATTGACGGCGAACTGGATGTTGCAGCCACCTGTGTCAACGCCGACAGCCCGGATGATGCCGATGCCGACGTCACGCATGCGCTGATACTCGCGGTCGGTGAGCGTCATCGACGGCGCAACCGTGATGGAGTCACCGGTGTGCACGCCCATCGGATCGAAGTTCTCGATCGAGCAGACGATGACGACGTTGTCCGCCTTGTCGCGCATCACCTCCAGCTCGTATTCCTTCCAGCCGAGGATCGACTCCTCGATGAGCACCTCGGTGACCGGGCTGGCCGCGAGGCCGTTGCCGGCGATGTGGCGCAGCTCCGCCTCGTCATAGGCGAAGCCCGAACCGACGCCGCCCATCGTGAACGACGGACGGATCACCACGGGATAACCCAGGTCGTCGGCGGCGGCGAGCACCTCGTCCATCGAGTGACAGATGTGCGACTTCGCGACCTCGGCGGGACCGCCGGGAACGTCGAGCTGCTGGACGATCTCCTTGAACTCCTCGCGGTTCTCACCGCGCTGGATGGCCTCGATGGACGCACCGATGAGCTCGACCCCGTGCTTCTCGAGCACGCCGTTCTCGTGCAGGGCCACGGCGGCGTTGAGCGCGGTCTGGCCGCCGAGGGTCGCCAACAGGGCGTCGGGGCGCTCCTTGGCGATGACCCGTTCGACGAACTCCGGGGTGATCGGCTCGACATAGGTCGCGTCCGCGAACTCCGGGTCGGTCATGATCGTCGCCGGGTTGGAGTTCACGAGGATGACGCGGAACCCCTCCTCGCGGAGAACGCGACACGCCTGGGTGCCGGAATAGTCGAACTCGCAGGCCTGTCCGATCACGATCGGCCCGGAGCCGATCACCATGATCGACTTGATGTCTGTGCGCCGGGGCATCAGGCGTCCTTCCCGTTGAGCATGACGTCGACGAAGCGGTCGAAGAGATAACTGGAGTCATGGGGGCCGGCAGCCGCCTCGGGGTGATATTGGACCGAGAACGACTTCAGCGTTCCCTCGTCGTCGCGCAGCTCGAGGCCCTCGACCACGTTGTCGTTGAGCCCGACGTGACTGACCCGCGCCGTGCCCCACTTCGTGGGCACCTCCCTGTCGAGCGGCGCGTCAACGGCGAAGCCGTGGTTGTGCGCGGTGATCTCCACCCGCCGCGTCGAGAGGTCCATGACGGGCTGGTTGACACCGCGGTGACCGTACTTGAGCTTGAAGGTCCCGAAGCCGAGCGCACGACCGAAGATCTGATTGCCGAAGCAGATGCCGAAGAAGGGCAGACCGGCGTCCAACACGCCGGTGAGGAGCGCGACCGCATCGTCGGCGGCGGCCGGGTCGCCGGGACCGTTGGAGAAGAACACTCCGTCCGGGTTGAGAGCCCGGATCTCCTCCAGGGTCGTGGAGGCGGGCAGGATGTGCACCTCACACCCGCGCTCGGCCATCCGGAACGGGGTCATCGACTTGATGCCGAGATCGATGGCGGCGACGGTGAACCGCTTCTCGCCGTCGGGGGCGATCACATAGGGCTCTTTCGTCGTCACATCGGCGACCAGGTCGGCACCGGTCATCGTGGGCTGCTCCAGCACTTTGGCCAGCAGAGCCCGGGGGTCGGTCTCGACGGTGGAGATGCCGGCCCGCATCGAGCCGCGCTCCCGCAGGTGACGGGTCAGCGCCCGGGTGTCGACACCCTGGATCCCGACGATGCCCTGGGCGACCAGCTCGGAGTCGAGGGATGTGGTGGAACGCCAGCTGGAGGCGACGCGCGCCGCGTCCCGAACCACATAGCCGGCCACCCAGATCTTCGAGGACTCGTCGTCCTCCTCGTTCCAGCCCGTGTTGCCAATGTGCGGCGACGTCTGGATCACCACCTGATGGCGATAGCTGGGATCGGTGAGCGTCTCCTGGTAGCCGCCCATCGAGGTGTTGAACACCGCTTCACCGAAGGTCTCCCCCGGCGCGCCATAGCTGAGGCCGCGATAGGTGGTGCCGTCTTCGAGCACCAGCAGGGCAGGGCTCAGGGACTGGGAATCTGACATGTGTGTGGCCGTCCTTTCCTGCCTCACGGGACAGGACTTAAAGGTTGGTGGTTGTCCGCGTGAAACTATCAGGGCCTGTGCATCGCCCCCGCCCCGTCTTACCGGTGGCCGACGGCTCACCACAGCCTGTTGATCATAGCCACGCTCGTCCGCAGTGAGCGCATCCGACCGCACAGCGCCACCCAACGGCAAGTCCCGGACGTGAGCTCACTCCTCGGGTTCGGCCCGCACCTTTGGCGGTGTCTCCGCCCGCTGCGGTGCGTCGGCGATCTTCGCAAGCAGTCCGTTGACGAACACCGGGGAATCATCGGTGGAGAGCTCGTCCGCGAGCGCGACGGCCTCGGCGATGGCGACGCGGGCCGGGACATCGGTGTGGACGATCTCGAAAACGGCGATCCGCACGGCCGCGCGATCCACGCGGGGCATGCGCGCCACGGTCCACCCCGGCGCGAGGGCCGCCTGGATCCGCGCATCGATCTCGGTGAGCTGCTCGACCACACCGTGCACGAGGTCCTGGGTGAACACCCGCACGGGAGGGGTCTCCCCCTCCTCGTGCCGGCGGGAGCGCTCGATGAGCACCTCGATGGGGCTGAGCCCGCGTACCTCAGCCTCGAAGAGGATGTCCAGCGCACGCTTGCGCGCCTTGGACCGGGTCGACATCTGCCGTGGCGGCTTCTGGTCGGGGGCCGGTCCGATCAGCTGGAGTTCGTGCGGTTCGTGGGTCATCAGCTGCTGACGCGACCGAGGTATTCACCAGTGCGGGTATCAACCTTGACCTTCTCGCCCTGGGTCACGAAGAGCGGGACCTGGATCTGCTTGCCGGTCTCGAGTGTCGCCGGCTTGGTGCCACCGGTCGAACGATCACCCTGCAGGCCCGGCTCGGTATAGGTGATGTCGAGCTCGACCGACGCCGGGAGCTCGATGAACAGCGGGTTGCCCTCGTGGCGCGCGACGGTGGCCATCTGCTCCTCGAGCATGTAGTCCTTCGCCTCACCCACAACCGCGTCCGGGATGGAGATCTGGTCATAGGTCTGCAGATCCATGAACACGAAGCCCGCGCCGTCGTGATAGAGATACTGCATTTCGCTCCGGTCCACCGTGGCGGTTTCGACCTTTGTGTCGGAGTTGAACGTCCGGTCCACCGTCTTGCCGGTGAGGACGTTCTTGAGCTTGCTGCGCACGACGGCGTTGCCCTTGCCCGGCTTGTGATGCTGGAACCACATCACTTGCCAGAGCTGACCGTCGAGGTCGAGAACCATGCCGTTCTTGAGGTCGTTCGTCGAAACCACTGTGTGCCTTTCCGCGGGTGAGCCGACTGCTCATTCTAGCCCGCTCCGACAAGGCGCTAGTTTCGCTCCATGACGGACACTCCCCTGATCGAGCGGCTGCGTGGTTTCACGACAACGATCTTCTCCGAGATGTCGCAGCTTGCGACCAAACATGGCGCGATCAATCTGGGGCAGGGTTTTCCCGATGCACCCGGCCCCCGGGAGGTCCTGGACGAGGCCGTACGCGCAATCCGGGCAGGTGCGAACCAATATCCTCCCGGTCACGGAATCCCGGAAATGCGTCGCGCGGTGGCCGACCACCAGCACCGCTTCTATGGCATCGAATTGGATCCCCTGAGCCAGGTGATGATCAGTGCCGGCGCGACCGAGGCGATGTCCGCGGCGATCCTGGCGCTGTGCGAGTTCGGTGACGAGGTCATCGCCCTGGAGCCGAGCTATGACTGCTATGCGGGTGCGGTCGCCATGGCGGGTGGCGTGTTCCGACAGGTACGCCTGCACGAGCCGGCGTACACCCTCGATCTCGTCGAACTCGAGGCTGCGGTGACTCCGCGCACACGCATCATCATCGTCAATTCCCCCCACAACCCGACCGGTCACGTGCTGACCCCCGAGGAGCTTCAGGGCATCGCGGACGTCGCGATTCGCCACGACCTGATCGTGCTGACCGACGAGGTCTATGAGCACATGGTGTTCGACGATCACCGCCACATCCCGATCGCGACGCTGCCAGGGATGTTCGAGCGCACGGTCACGATCTCCTCGGCGGGCAAGACCTTCTCGGTCACGGGCTGGAAGATCGGCTGGCTCACCGGCCCCGCCCGTTTCATCGATGCGATCCACACGACGAAACAGAACATGACCTATGCGAACGGCACGCCGTTCCAGCACGGGGTGGCCGTCGGGCTGGCACTTCCGGACGAACGTTTCGGGGCCATCGGCGCCGGCTATCAGGCTCTGCGCGACGTGCTGGCCGAGGGACTGGTGGCGGCCGGTTTCGACGTTCACCCCGTCGGCGGGACGTTTTTCATGATGGCGGACATCTCGCCCCTGGGATTTCCCGGTGACGGCTACGAATTCTGCCGGCAACTCCCCGAGCGGGCCGGGGTCGCTGCTATTCCGGCACAAGTGTTTTACGGTGAGCCGCAGTCGGCGGAGAATCTGATTCGTTTCTGTTTCGGCAAGCGCCCGGAAGTGCTGGCCGAAGCAGCCGCGCGACTCGCACGCATGAGCATGCCCTGACCGCTCGTCCGTGCGTACACCATTGCAACCCACGGCGCCCGCCGGGCGACGTTCCATCGAACGCGGGCTCGTCCCCGCCGAATCCGACCAGAAAGGTGGCCTTTTCGATGACCGAACCTTCTTCCATCACGCGGGCCATGCGCGCCGGTATCGGCACGGACATCTCCGCGGGCGCTGTCATCCCGCCGATCCACATGAGCACGACCTATACGTTCGCGGACTTCAACGAGCCCCGCGAACACGACTATGCGCGGGCCGCGAACCCGACCCGGGAGCTCCTCGCGGATGCGATCGTGACCCTCGAGGGCGGTGCCGGCGGTGTCGTCTGCGCGTCCGGCATGGGAGCGATCACGACCGTGCTGCTCGCCCTGCTCACCTCCGGCGACTCGATCGCGATCCCCCACGACTGCTACGGCGGGTCCTGGCGGCTGTTCCATCGCCTGGCCGACAAGGGGCACTTCACCGTGCACACCGTTGACTTCACCGACACGGAGGCGGCGTGCGCAACCGTACGCGAGCTCGCCCCGACCGTCGTGTGGCTGGAGACCCCGTCGAACCCGCTGCTGCGGATCACGGATCTCTCCCTGATCATTGCCGCCGCCAAGGAGGTGGGCGCCAGGAGCGTCGTCGACAACACGTTCCTGACCCCCGTGCTGCAGCGGCCTATCGAGCTCGGTGCCGACATCGTCGTGCATTCCACGACCAAATACCTGAACGGTCATTCCGACGTCATCGGTGGCGCGGTGGTCGCCGCACGGGCCGAGGACGCCGAGATGTGCGACTTCTGGGCCAAGACGTCCGGCACGATGGGCACGGCCTTCGACTCCTGGCTGGTGCTGCGCGGCATGCGTACTCTTCCGGTGCGCATGAAGGCGCACGAGGTCGGTGCCTCCGCAATCGCGAACGCGCTGCAGGGACACCCGCAGGTGCATGCCGTGCACTACCCCGGCCTGCCGGACCATCCCGGACACGAGGTCGCCGCCCGGCAGCAGTCGGGCTTCGGCGGCATGGTGTCGTTCGAGCTCGCCGGTGAGGCCCAGGTCCGCGCCTTCATCGACGGGCTGCAGTGCTTCTCTCTCGCCGAGTCCCTCGGCGGCACCGAATCGCTGATCTCGCACTCGGTGACGATGACCCACGCGTCGATGAGCCCGGCGGCGCTCGCCAAGGCCGGCCTGTGCGACGGGCTGCTCCGCCTCTCCGTCGGCCTGGAGGATCCGGAGGATCTGATCGCCGACCTCTATGCCGGCCTCGATCGGGCGGCGGTCGCGTGATCGGCGAGTGATCGCCTGCCCGATCGGAAACAGCCTCGTCCTCGGCGCCTCGTTCCCACCCGTCAGGGGAGATGCACGCCGAGTCGGGTGCGGATCTCGGCCGCTGTGGCATAGGAGCTCTGGGTCCCGCGGCGGGTGACGGAGTCGGCAGCGTACGCGACCGCGAACCCGATCGACGCGGCGACGTCCCCCGTGCGCACCAGGCAATGGGACAGGCAGCCGATGAATGCGTCCCCTGCCCCCGTCGTCTCCACCACGCGCACCGGATGAGCGGGGATGTGTCGGGTCTCCGCTTCGGTGGCCCACAGCACCCCTGCGCTGCCCAACGTGACCACGACATTGCGGATGCCGCGTTCGACGAGGGTCTGTGCGGCGTCGATCGGGTCGGCTTCGGGTACGCCGCCCCGTCCTGAGGCCAATGCCTGCAGTTCGCCGGCGTTCGGGACCAGGTAGTCCACGCTCGTGATCCTGTCGAGATCGAGATCGGGCGTCACCGGCGCGGGGTTCAGCAGGACCGGGATCCCGAGCTCGGCGCCCAGATCCACTGCGCGACAGACCGTCTCCAGCGGCACTTCGAGCTGCACCATGATCAGCCTGCAGCGGGCGATGTCCGCCGCGGCCGCATCGACATCGGCCGGAGACAGCTGCGCGTTCGCGCCCGGCACGATCAGGATGGAGTTCTCCCCATCGGGTGTCACCAGGATCGGGGCGACCCCGGAGGTTGTTTCTGTCCGAAGCACATGGCGCGTGTCGATCCCGTGGTCGGTGAAGTTGCGCAGGCTCAGGTCCCCGAACCGATCGTTGCCGATGCGGGTCACCAGCAGCACCTCGGAGCCCAGGCGGGCGGCCGCCACTGCCTGGTTGGCGCCCTTGCCCCCGCAGCCCATGGCGAAATCGCGAGCGCCCAAGGTCTCCCCCGGCTCGGGCATCCGATCGAGATAGGTGACGAGGTCGATGTTGGTCGAACCGACAACCGCGATGTCCATGCAGCCATGGTGGCGCGCGGAGAGTTTCCGGCTCACGGGGGAGGCGCCGCAAAAAGGTGACGACCATCACATTCGCACTTGATGGACACCATCCGGAATGGCAAGTTAGGTTAGCCTTGCCTAACTAACAGACGAAGGAGTCCTCATGGTTCGACGCCTCGCCGCACTTGTCTCGGTGCTGTTGATCACTTTGACAGCCTGCGGCCAAAGCGGTCAATCCAATCCCGCTTCCACCGTTGACGCGATCACGGTGGCTCACACCCAGGGCACAACGGAACTGGCCGACACCCCCGAGAAGGTCGTCGTGCTCGACTTCGGCGCACTCGACACCATCAAGGCACTCGGACTGAGCGACACGGTCGTCGGTCTGCCGAAGCGCGCGCTCCCGTCGTTCCTCAATGAGTTCGCCGACGAGAAGTTCGCGGACGTGGGCACGCTCCAGGAGCCGAACCTCGAGACCATCAGCAAGCTCGACCCGGACCTGGTGATCGTGGGCTTCCGTTCCGCCGCCAAATACCCGGAGTTGAGCCGGCACTGGCCCACCATCGACGTCACGTTCACCTCCGACAAGAACCTCATCGACGGCACGGCCGCTGCAGCGGCCCCGATCGCCGAGGCCTTCGGCAAGCAGAATGAGGCGGACGCGAAGGTCGCTGCGCTGCAGGAGAAGGCGACCGGCCTGGGAGCCAGGGGAGCAGACGCCGGCACGGGCCTCATCGTGATGACGAGCGGGGGCAAGATTTCCCTCCACGGCCCCCAGTCCCGCTTTGGCGTGGTCCACACGCTGCTGGGCGTCCCCCAGGCACGAGAGAACATCGCTGCCGATTCCCATGGGGAACCGGCCAGCTTCGAACTCCTCGCCGAGATCAACCCTGACGTGATGTTCGTCGTCGATCGTGATGCCGCGATCGGCACCGAGGGCCAGAACGCCCGCCAGATCCTCGACAACGAGCTGGTCCACGGCACCACGGCCTGGCAACAGGACCGCCTGGTGATGCTGGACGGCTCGCGGTGGTACATCACCATCCACGGCCTCGACAACGCCGGCGCCATGCTGGACGAAGCCGCCCAGGGGCTCCCGGCATGACCCTGCTGGGCCTCAGCTCTCCGGCAGCCGTGACCTCCAGCGCGGCTGCCGGAAAGACCACCGCCACCACACGCGAGGCGTCGCACACCATCGTCGCCTGGGGTGTGGCCGTGACTGTCCTGGGCTGTCTCATCGCTCTCAGCCTGGGCGTGGGGGCAGGAAGGCTCGACGATCATCTCCTGTGGGCGTCCCGTGTCCCCCGGACGATCGCCGTGCTGTTGTCCGGTGCCGCCATGGCCCTCGGAGGCCTGCTGATGCAGCTGCTGGTGCGCAACCGGTTCGTCGAGCCGTCCACGGTCGGCACCACCGAGTCCGCAGCCGCGGGGTTGCTCATCGCCACCCTCTGGCTCCCGTCGCTCCCTGTCGCGGGCAAGATGGCGTTCGCCGTGCTCACTGCACTGCTCGGCACGGCCCTGTTCCTCCGGGTGATCCGATCGGTCCCGCCGCAGTCGGCGATCATCGTGGTTCCGCTGGTCGGGCTCATGCTCTCCGGCGTCATCGCCGCCGCGACAACGTTCGTCGCCTATCGCTTCGATCTGCTGCAGACGATGACCGTGTGGCTCACCGGTGACTTCTCCGGTGTCATCCGTGGCCGGTTCGAGCTGCTCTGGGTGGTGGCGGTGCTGCTCGTCATCACCTATGTGTTCGCGGACCGCTTCACGCTGGCCGGGCTGGGCAAGGATCACGCCACCGGTCTCGGCATCAACCACCGCGCGGTCATGGCCGTCGGTCTCGGGATCGTCGCTGTCAGCGCGGCGGTCTGCGTCGTGGTCGTCGGCGGGCTGCCATTCCTCGGGCTCGTGGTGCCGAACCTCATCAGCATGATGATGGGCGACAACCTGCGGCGGTCGTTGCCCGTCGTGTGCCTGGGTGGTGCCGGATTCGTGCTGGCCTGCGACATCCTCGCCCGGATTCTGAATCATCCCTATGAGCTGCCGGTCGGCATCATCGTGGGTGTCATCGGCGCAGCCCTCTTCCTGAGCCTGCTCCTTCGGCGGAGGGCCCTGCGATGACAGCCCTGTCCACCGCCCACACGCCCACCAGCCGGCCTCCCGCCCGAAGGACTGCCCGGCCGGGAGTCCGTCCGGGCGTACGTCTTCTGCTCCTGCTGCTCGGTGCCCTGGGCGCGATCGCTGCGTACTATCTCATCGACTCCGGCGGCAATCTGGACTTCGTCCTCGCCTATCGCACCCGCAAGGTGGCGGCCCTCGTGCTCGTCGGGTGCGCGGTGGCCGTCTCCACCGTGCTGTTCCACACCATCACGACCAACCGCATCCTGACGCCGTCGATCATGGGCTTCGACTCACTGTTCGTGCTGCTCCAGACGGCAGGCATCTTCTTTCTCGGCGTCGTTGGCGTGAATGCGCTCGGGCCGGTCGCCCAGTTCGGGATCAACACCGTCGTCATGACGGGCCTGTCGGTCGCGCTGTTCACCACCCTGCTCACCCGGATGGGCCGCTCCGTCCACCTGTTGGTGCTCATCGGCATCGTGGCCGGCACGCTGCTGCGATCAATTGCCGCCCTGTTGCAGCGGATCATGGAACCGAACGCCTTCCTCGTCCTGCAGAACCGCCTGTTCGCGTCGTTCACCTCCGTCCAGCCGAGCCTGCTCGTGGTCGCGGCCGTCCTGATCACGGGCACCTGTGTGGTCGTCTGGCGGGCGAGGCATGCGCTGGACGTCCTCGCGCTGGGTCCCGACGTGGCCACGGGGCTGGGCGTGGACCACCGCCGGGCTCTGCTGCGAGTCCTGATCGCGGTGTCGATCCTGGTCTCGATCTCAACCGCCCTGGTCGGACCGATCACCTTCTTCGGGTTGCTGGTGGCCAACCTGGCCTATCTCGTGGTGGGGAGCCACCGGCATGCCCACACTCTCGTCGGCGCCGGCCTGTTGGCCATCATCACGCTCGTCGGCGGTCAGGCGGTGCTGGAGCATGTGTTCGACCAGGGCACCGTGCTGAGCGTCATCATTGAATTCGTGGGCGGGATAGCGTTCATCGCCCTGCTGTTGGGAGGACGTCGCCGATGATCACAGTGGCTGGAGTCACGAAACGATATGGCTCGTCGGTGGTCGTCGATGGGGTGTCGCTGCAGCTCCCGGTCGGCGGCGTCACGTCGATCATCGGCCCGAACGGCGCCGGGAAGTCGACCCTGCTCGGCATGGTGGCCCGTCTGCTCAAGACGGACGCCGGACGGGTGACCGTGGGTGAACTCGACGTCGCAAGCTGCGACACCCGTGAGCTGGCGAAAGTCCTGTCGGTGCTCAAACAGGACAATCACCTCGCGGTGCGGCTGACGGTCGAGGACCTCGTCGGCTTCGGCCGCTATCCGCACTGCGGAGGCCGCCTCGGCCCGCGCGACCGGGCCATCGTGGAGGCGGCGATCGGCTATCTCGATCTCGAGGATCTGCGGGACCGCTATCTCGACGAGATGTCCGGCGGCCAACGGCAGCGCGCGTTCGTGGCCATGGTGCTCGCGCAGGACACGGACTACGTCCTGCTCGACGAGCCCCTCAACAATCTCGACATGTCGCACGCCCGCGCGATGATGCGGCGCCTGCGCCGCGCCGCCGACGAACTGCAGAAGACGATCGTCGTCGTGATCCACGACATCAACTTCGCCTCCGTGTGGTCGGACCGGATCGTGGCCATGAAGGACGGCCGCGTCGCGGCCGTGGGCACTCCCGCCGACATCATCGACGAACGTGTGCTGAGCGGGATCTATGACATGGATCTCGCCGTGCGGGAGGTGGAAGGCCAACGGCTGGCGCTGTACTACGCGTGATTTCCCCCTGACGGCACAACCAGCTGCACAGTCGGAGGCTTTGGGTTACGGTCCAAGACATGACTTCTCAGCTCCCTGCGCATGTCCAGGCAATCCTCGACGGTGACTATGGGCTGGAGGAGTGTTTCGACATCATGCGCGCGGCTCGCGTGAAGGCGGAATACCGCTTCCACCCCGATGCAGAACACTCCAACGAGGACATCGCCGCTGCCGTATCCGCCATGATGGAACCCCTCAAGGACCTCAGCGACCAGGCGGAGATGAGCCTGCGCGCGCTGGAGGACCGTCTCCTCAACCGCTGACCGGGCCCGACCCGGGTCCGGGGCGCCCACGTGAAAGTTCCGTCAGACGCTCGCGCGGCCCTGCACGCCACGCTGCGCGATCTCATCGCCGAATGGCAGTTGACTCCGGTTGACGAGCCCATTGCGGGCATCGCGTCGCTCGTGCAACCCGTTCTTGATGCCGACGGCACCCGGCGCGCGCTCAAAGTCGCCGTCGCAGAGGACTCCAATCGCGGCGAGTCCGCCACGCTGCAGGTCTGGCGCGGACGTGGTGCCGTGGAGTTGTTGCGGGCCGATCCCCGGCGCCGCGCAGTCCTCCTCGAATGGCTCGGTGAGCCGCTGACCCACCAACCGACCCACGACGCCCTGACGGAAGTGGCGCGACTGTGCGGGGTCATCCATCGGAAAGCCGCCCCTCAACTGCCTTCCCTGTTCGACTCCGTCGCCACCTGGTTGGGCGATCTTGCGTCGCTGGACAGGGCGGTGCCCGCTCCCCCACGATTCGTCAGCCAAGCGCTCCGCGCCGGCCGCGACCTGATCGACGGCACCCCCACCCATGTGGTGCATGGGGATCTGCACGACGGAAACGTGCTGTGGCGCGAACGCACCCGGGAATGGGTCGTGATCGATCCCAAGGGCTATCGCGGTGACCCCGCCTATGACGTCGCCCCGATGCTGTGGAACCGATGGGACGAACTCGAATGGTTCGGAAAACCGGGCGAGGCCATCCGCGACCGCTTCTATGCCCTCGTCGACGGAGCCCAGCTCGACGAACGACGGGCTCGCGACTGGGTCGTGGTCCGCGCCATGATCAACATCTCGTGGACAGTGCTCGACGCTCGCCGGGAGCGCCGCGACCTGACCGAAGCCGACGACGAGTCGATCACCCGCAACATCACCCTCGCGAAGGCGATGCAGGACGTCCGTCCCTGACGCAGATCCGCCCGGCTGCATCTGACCGGTGCATCGGCTCGACTCCGGGGGTGACGAAGGGCCTCCCGGCGGCCTAGGTTGTCCCGGTGGAATCGATCCAGGTCCGTGGCGCCCGCGAGAACAATCTGAAGTCCGTCGATGTCGACATCCCCAAGCGGCGGCTGACGGTCTTCACCGGTGTCTCCGGCTCAGGGAAGTCGTCACTGGTGTTCGGCACGGTCGCCGCCGAAGCGCGACGCCTCATCGACGAGACCTATGACATCTTCGTCCAGAATTTCATGCCCGCACAGCCACAGCCAGATGCTGACGAGCTGCGCAATCTCACCCCCGCGATCCTGGTCAGCCAGGAACAGATGGGTGCCAACACTCGATCCACCGTCGGCACCGCGACCGACGCCTATGCGGTGCTGCGCACGATCTTCGCCCACCTCGGCGAGCCGGTGCTGCACGCGCCGATCCGGTTCTCGTTCAACGACCCGCGGGGAATGTGTCCGGAGTGCAGTGGCGCCGGACGTGTCTCGGCCATTGACGAGGACGCGCTGGTCGACCCTGCCAAGTCGCTGAACGAGGGCGCCATCGATTTCCCGGGCTATGGCGCGGGGGCCTGGGCTTGGAAGCTGTACGCGGAGTCCGGGCTGCTCGACCCCGACAAGAAGGTCGCCGCCTACTCCCCCGATGAGCGGGCCCTGCTGTTCCACAGTCCCGAGCGCAAGGTCCTGCTCAACGGGATCAACATGACCTATGAAGGTCTCGTCCCGCGGCTCACGAAATCGGCGCTCAGCAAGGACGTCGAGTCGATGAAGCCTGCGATGAAGGCGGCGGTCGAGCGCATCGCCTCGTTCACCGTGTGCCCCACCTGCACCGGCTCGCGGCTCAACGCCGAGGCCAACGCGGTCCGTCTCGGCGGGAAGTCGATCCACGACTGCACGCGCATGGAGATCGAGCAACTCGACACGTTCCTGGCCGGTCTCGGCGACAAGGACGCGGAGGGCGGGCTGCCGCTGATCGCCAAGCTCCGCGAGCAACTCGCCGGATTCACGTCGATCGGCCTCGGCTATCTGAGCCTGGATCGGCCAGCCTCGACCCTGTCGGGCGGTGAGGCCCAGCGGGTCAAGATGGTCCGCCACCTCGGCAGCGCGCTCACCGACGTCACCTATGTGTTCGACGAACCGACCATCGGCCTCCACCCGCACGACGTGCAGCTCATGAACGGGTTGTTGCAGCGTCTGCGCGACAAGGGCAACACCGTCCTGGTGGTCGAACACAAACCCGAGGTGATGGCGGTCGCGGACCACATCATCGATCTGGGTCCTCGCGCCGGCACCCACGGCGGCGAGGTCGTCTATGCGGGGGATTTCCCCGGGCTCAAGGCGTCCGGGACGCTGACCGGCAACCACCTGGAGCAGCGCCAGCCGGTCAAGGCCGCTCCCCGCACCCCGACCGGCTGGATCGAGATCCGGGATGCTCGGGAGAACAACCTCGGCGGCGTGGACGTCGACGTGCCCACCGGTGTGCTCGTCGCGGTCACGGGGGTGGCGGGGTCCGGCAAGTCGTCGCTGATCCACGGGTGTCTGCCCCGCGCCGGAGTGTCGTTCGTCGACCAGTCCGCGATCAAGGGGTCTCGACGCTCGAACCCGGCCACGTACACCGGCGTTCTCGAACAGATCCGCAAAGTTTTCGCCAAGGCGACCGGGACCAAGCCCGCCCTCTTCTCGGCCAACTCCCAGGGCGCCTGCCCGGACTGCAAGGGGCTCGGCGTGATCATCCATGAACTCGGTTTCATGGCGACCGTGGAGACGCCGTGCGAAACCTGTGAGGGCCGGCAGTTCACCGCGGAGGTCCTGGAGCTGAAGCTCCGGGACAAGTCGATCGCGGACGTGATGGCCATGAGCATCGAGGAGGCCCACGCCTTCTTCACCGAGAAGACGATCCGGCCGATGCTGACGTCGCTGGTGGATGTGGGGCTTTCGTACGTGCGTCTCGGCCAGCGCCTCAACTCACTGTCCGGCGGCGAGCGGCAGCGATTGAAGCTCGCGATGCAGGACCGGGATCAACCGGTGCTCGTCCTGGACGAGCCGACCAGTGGCCTGCACATGGCAGACGTGGACAACCTCATCGGGCTGCTGGACAGGGTCGTGGACGCGGGGCACACCGTGATCGTCATCGATCACAACCTCGACGTGATCGCCCAAGCCGACTGGATCATCGACATGGGCCCGGGCGCGGGTCACGAGGGTGGTCGGGTGGTCTTTTCGGGTACGCCCACCCACCTCATCGAGCATGTCCGCGCCGGTGGCCAGTCCCTGACCGGTGAGCATCTGTCGCGCCGGTAACACGGCAAGCGGCCGAAGGAAAGCCCCTCGGCCGCTGGTGATCAGACCTGCCGTCAATCTCGTCACCGATCTCGGGTCACACGCCTGTCCTGGCGAGGCCGCCACGGCTTTCCTTGACCGGCTGCTTGGCGGTCGCCGGAGCCTTGCCCGGCTGCTGGGCGGTTGCCGGAGCCTTGCCCGGCTGCTGGGCGGTTGCCGGAGCCTTTGTCGGCTGGGTCGAGGTGCACGTGGCCGTCAGGTCGATGCCGCCTTCCCGCACGTTGATGGTGTAGCCGTCCTGCTTGTCCTTGGCGAGCCAGCCGAAGTTGTCCGCGGTGCTGTGGATCGTCTGGGACTCTTCGTTCGACAGCGTGACCTGGTTGGTGTCGCCCGAGTTCTGCTGGCCGTATTGCAGGACGACCTGACCGCCGGTCCTGTTGGTGAACGTGGCGGAGTTGCAGCCGTATTCGGCGGTGAGCAGCGACGCCTGCTCGTCGAGCTCGTCTCGGCTGCACGTGCCCGTCAGGTCCACGCCCGGCCAGGCAAGCGTGGCGGCCTCGGTGCCGTCGGCAGTGGTGGCGGTGTAGCCGAAGTTCTTGGCCTTGCTCATGACCTTCACGCTCTTGCCCGCGGGGATCTGCAACGCCACGGCGTCGCCCGAGCTGGCGGTGCCGTAGTTCACGTTGATCTCCTGGGCGAGGTTGTTCGTGAACGTCGCGGAGTTGCAGCCGTACTCGACCGTGACATCACCGGGCGCGGCGTACGCCTGGGCAGTGGTGAGGCCGGCCGCAGCGAGTCCGGCAACGAAGGCGGTGGCGAGGATCTTCTTCATGGTGCCCTCCGGCTCAGGGAAGGATGTTCTGTCACCCAAGAGGAATCCGGTTGCCCCTCCTGGGTTCCACCCAAACGCACTGTGATTGTTTCGTGACCCGTGTTCCGTGGGTCACACCGGAGGTCGTCTTGCCCGCGAGTCCGATTCAGCGGGAGAGCCGGGCGTACGCCTCCGCCAGCACGTCCTCGCCCGGACCCGCACAGATCTCGGCGCTCCCGAGTCCGTTGAGCACCACGAACCGCAATGTCGAGCCCCGGGTCTTCTTGTCCAGGCTCATGGCATCCCGCAGGTCCGGCCAGGCGTCCGGGTGATAAGTGGCCGGCACGCCCAGCGCGTCGAGCACCGACCGGTGTCGCTCCACGAGCTGGTCGTCGATGAGCCCCAGCAGGCGGGCAAGCTCGGCGACATAGACCATGCCGATGCCCACGGCTTCACCGTGCCGCATCCGATAGTCCTCGATCTTTTCGACTGCGTGTCCGAGCGTGTGCCCATAGTTGAGGATCTCCCGGCCGACCTTGCCGCCGCTCGACGTCGCCTCGCGCAGATCCGCGCTCACGACCCGGGCTTTCACCGCGATTCCCCTGCGCACGATCTCGGCGAGCCGGTCCGACTCGACCCGCAGCGCATCGGCCGGGTCCTCCTCGACGAGATCCAGGATCACGGGATCGGCGATGAAACCGCATTTCACGGCCTCGACCATGCCGGCGCGCAGGTCGGCGTCGGGCAGCGTCCGCAACAGCCCCAGATCGCACAGCACCCCGATGGGTTCGTGGAAGGCCCCCACCAAGTTCTTGCCCGCCGCGATGTTGATGCCGGTCTTGCCGCCCACGGCGGCGTCGACCATGCCGAGCACCGTCGAGGGCAACGTGACGAACCGGATCCCCCGCAACCAGGAGGCGGCGACGAAACCACCCAGATCCGTCGTCGCACCGCCACCCAGTGCGATGAGGAGGTCGGAGCGCGTGAAGCCCTCCGCGGCGAGCCGGTCCCAGCAGGCGACGAGCACGTCGGCGGTCTTTGCAGCTTCGGCGTCCGGCAGCTCGATCGTCGTGACCCGCGCCGGCAGCTGTTCCGCCAGCGCCAGGGCCTGCTCGCGCAGCACAGGGGCGTGCAGCAGTGCCACTCGCTCGGCGTCCCCGACCAAACGGGGCAGCAACTCCAGCGCCCCCGCGCGTGTGTGCACCTCATAGGGACGCTCGGCGGCCACACGGATCACTTCGAGGTTGGACATGGTCAATCCCTTCAGCTTCGAGACGCGGCAGTGCCGCTCTCAGCCAGCATTGCCGAGCGCAGCCATGATCTCGGCGACGATGTCCGCCGGGTCCCGGTCGTCGGTGGTGACGGTGATCGTGGCGGCGGCGCGATAGAGCGGCGTACGTTCGTTCAACAGCTTGATCAACCGCCCCCGCACGTTGCCGAGCAGCAGCGGTCGGGCGGTGTCCATCCCGACCCGCTTGGTGGCGGTGCTGATCGAGCACTCGAGCCACACCACGTCGTGGTCGGCCAGTGCAGCGCGAATGTCCGCGTTCATGATCGCCCCACCACCCAGGGCAATCACACCCCCACCAGCAAGATGAGCGATCGTTGCGGTTTCCTCGAGCTGACGGAAGTAGGGCTCCCCGTGGGTGACGAAGATGTCGGCGATCGCCAGCTGTTGGTCCGCCTCGATGGCCGCGTCGACGTCCACGAACGGCCGCCCGAGCTCACCGGCCAACAGTCGGCCGATCGTCGACTTGCCGGATCCGGGCGCACCGATCAGGGCGATCGCCCGGGTCATCGGGCGATGTCCAGTCCGCGCTCGGCGATGTCGGCGAGGTACGCCGCACAGTTGCGCTTGGTCTCTCCCACCGAGTCCCCACCGAACTTCTCCAACGCAGCCTCCGCGAGCACCAGCGCCACCATGGCTTCCGCCACCACACCGGCGGCCGGCACCGCGCACACGTCGGAGCGCTGATGATGCGCGACGGCGGCTTCACCGGTGGTGGTATCGAGAGTCCGCAGCGCCCGCGGGACGGTCGCAATCGGTTTCATCGCGGCCCGGACCCGCAGCACCTCACCGGTGGACATGCCGCCCTCGGTGCCACCGGCGCGATGTCCCGCTCGCGCAATCCCCTCGGAACCCGGCACGATCTCGTCGTGCGCGGCCGAACCCCGCGACCGGGCGAGCTCGAAACCGTCCCCGACCTCGACCCCCTTGATGGCCTGGATCCCCATCAGCGCACCGGCGAGCCGCGCGTCGAGGCGCCGGTCCCCCATCGTGTGGGAGCCCAGCCCCGGCGGACAGCCCCAGGCCAGCACCTCCATCACGCCGCCCAGGGTGTCGCCGTCGGAGTGGCACTGCTCGATCTCCGCGATCATGGCTTGTGCCGCATCCTCGTCGGCACACCGCACCGGGGACTCGTCGATGCGTGGCAGGTCCTCGATCGTGGGCAGCAGCCCGGCGGGAGCCTTGGCCCGGCCGAGCTCGACCACGTGGGACAGGACCGTGATCCCGAAGGCCTGTTCGAGAAAGTTCATCGCAATCCGGCCGAGGGCCACGCGCGCCGCGGTCTCGCGCGCGGAGGCGCGTTCGAGGATCGGCCGGGCCTCGTCCCAGTCGTACTTCTGCATCCCCACCAGGTCCGCATGTCCCGGCCGGGGCCGGGTCAGCTTGGCACCCCGCGCCTGGGCCGCGAGCACTTCGGGATCCACGGGGTCGGCCGCCATCACGGTCTCCCACTTGGGCCACTCTGTGTTCCCCACCTGCACGGCAATCGGCGACCCCAGGGTCTCACCATGACGGATGCCGCCGATGATCGTGACCTGATCGGCTTCGAACTTCATGCGCGCGCCTCGGCCATAGCCCAGCCGGCGCCGCGCCAGCGCCCCCGCGATGTCGTCGGACGTGACCCGGATGTGGGCCGGCAGCCCATCGATCGTCGCCACCAGGGCGGGACCGTGCGATTCCCCTGCGGTGAGCCAGCGAAGCATGATTCCTCTCCTGTGCGTCCTGCGCCGACGCACTCGCGGCATTCTCGCAGAGATGCGTACGCGAAGTCTCCCCGTCCCGCGGACGTCTGACCTGGGTTTGCGGTCGGTGCTGTTGCTGTCCTCGGCCGAAAGGACCGCACCCGTTGTGTTGTGACCCGCCCGGTGCATCAAAACGCAACGGCTCACACGCCCTCTCCGCGCACCCCCAGGGCCGCGCGGCCGGCCTGCATCATCACATCCGCCGCGACCGTCCGTCCCGTCATGAGCTCGACCTGCGCGACCGCTTGGCCGACCAGCATGTCGAGGCCCGAGAACACGACCCGGCCTGCTTCGCCGGCGGCGCGCCCCAGCTCGGTGGGCCACGGGTCATAGATCGCGTCGAACACGATCTGCTGGCTTTCGGCAGCCCGTGCGGCCACCTGATCCGCCGCTCCCCTGGTCGCGGTCGCGATGAGCAACTGGGATGTCGGCACATCCGTGAAGTCGGTGATCGTCGGCTGCAGGCCGGTCTCCTCGAACATCGGTGCCCAGGCCTCGACCTTGGCCCGCGTACGGGCACAGACGGTGACCTCCGACACCCCCATGGTCGCGAGTGCCACGAATGCCGAGCGTGCCGTCGCGCCCCCGCCCAGGATGACCGCCGACTCGATGGGGACCTCCGCGGGGCCGGTGACCCCGAAGTGCGCCACGAGAGGCCGCCAGAATCCCTCGATGTCGGTGTTGTGCACGACGATCCGGTCGCCGTCGAAGATCAGGGTGTTCGCGGCGCCAGTCAAACGGGCTTCGGGGCTCACCTCACCGAGTCCCAGCGCTTCGTCCTTCAGCGGCATCGTCATGCTGAAACCGCGCCACTTGTCGCCACACGACTCCACGAACTCGGCCAGCTCCCCCCGATCGACCGCAAACCGGTCGTAGCACCAATGGGTGAGGCCGAGTTCCGCGTACGCCGCCCTGTGCAGCACCGGGGACAGCGAATGATCGATCGGGAAGCCCAGGACCGCACACCGGGTCTGCGCCGGACCCGGAGGCCCGACGGGACGACTCAGCATTTCCCGGGATTGGCCTGACACCAGGCCTGGAACTTGCGGACGTTCACCTGGTGCTCGGCCCAGGTCTCGGCGAAAGCGGTCTCACCCGTGTCCATGTTGATCGACACGAAGAACTTCCAGTCCCCGTCCTCGGGGTTGGCCGCTGCCTCGAGCGCCGAACGACCGGGAGCTCCGATCGGGCCCGGCGGCAGGCCGGTGTGCTCATAGGTGTTGTAGGGCGACGGGTTCTTCCGGTCCTCGTCCGACGTCGTGACCCCACCCGTGCGGGGGTGACCCACCGCATAATGCACGGTCGAGTCCATTTGCAACCTCATCGTTGGCTGGGAATCGAGCCGGTTGTAGATCACGCGCGCCACCTTGGCCCGGTCCTCCGGCCGTCGCACCTCTGCTTCGATGATCGATGCGATCGTGACCAGCTCGGCCGGATCCCGGTTGAGATCGGCCGCGCGGGCCTCCAGTTGGACATCGTCGGCCTTGCGCTTGAAGTTGGCGGTCATCTGCTTGAGCGCCGCGTTCGGGTCGTCGCCGGCCATCTCATAGGTGTCGGGGAACAGGTATCCCTCCGCGTTCCCGTCCGCCCATTCCGGCAGGCCATAGGCATCCGGGTGCTTGATCGCTTCCTCGTATGCCTCAAGCGGAATGTCGGTCTGATCGGCGAGTGCGACGAGCTGCTCGTTGAGCCGCAGGCCCTCCCGGATCAGGAAGCGCTTGCCGCCCTTCACCCCCGCATCCAGCATCGACTGCAGGGCGTCCCGCGCGCGCATCTTCGTCTGCAACGTATAGGTGCCGGCCTGCAACTGGCTCGCATTCGGAATCTCGGTCGCGGCCTCGCGGAAGGCATCGGTCGAGGCGATGACATCCGAGTCGACCAGGATCGAGCCGATCTCGTCGAGCGTCGATCCCTGCGGGATCTCGACCTCCACGTCTTCCTCACCCGGTCCCGGATAGTCCTCGGCGAGGAACAGCCCCGTGAACGCCGACCCGACCTTGTTGTAGGTGAACAGAGCGCCCCCGACGAGCACCACCAACGACAGCACCACCGCAATGAGGCTCTTGGCGTGCCGGAACGTCTCGTTCCAGTCGCGGTCCTCGTCCGGCCGCTTCTTCTGATCCGGTTCCAGCAGCTCGCTCAACCCTGAACCCTCCGTGTCTCAAATCAACAGCTCACCTGGTGGCGAACCTGTGCGCCGCTCCGCGTCGAGAGCATGCTCGAGGATGGTCACCGCAGCGGCCATGTCGATCACGGAACGCTGCTGATGCGCCCGCCGCCCGCTGTCGGAAAGTGCTCGTGCCGCGGTCACCGTGGTCAATCTTTCGTCGAACAAGCGTACTCGAACCGGCCGAATCCTCTTCGACAGTGACTTGGCGTGCCTCCGGACCTTGTTCGCCGACGGCCCTTCGCCACCGGAGAGCGATCGGGGCAGTCCGACGATCAGCTCGATCGCCCCGTGCTCCTTCACGAGTTCCGCCACGCGTCCCTCGGCGGTCTTGCCGGCGGGGACCGTCTCGAGAGGGTACGCCAACAGGCCCTCCGGGTCGCACGCCGCGACCCCGATCCGGGCGCCGCCCCAGTCCACCGCGAGGCGTACGCCCGGCCGAAACCCCGTCACGATGTGACGATCCGCCCGATCTCGAACTCGATGGCCTCGAGCGCGGCGGGGATGGCGCTGGCGTCGCTGCCGCCGCCCTGGGCGAGGTCGTCCTTGCCGCCCCCCTTGCCGCCCAGTTTCTCGGTGCCGAGCTTGACGAGCTCACCGGCCCTGAGCCCGCGATCCCGCGCGCCCTCGTTCGTCGCGATGACCAGGGCCGGCTTCTCGGGCGTACCCCCGACCAGCGCCACGATGCCCGCCCGGTCACCGAGTCGGCTGCGAACCTCCTGGGCGAGCGTCCGCAGATCACCCGCGCCCACACCCTCGACGTGGGTGCCGACGAACCCGACGCCCCACATGTCCTTGGCGCCCTCGGCCAGCCCCTTCGCGTTGCCGAGCACCTCGGCGGACTTGAAGGCGGCGATCTGCTTCTCCGCGTCCTTGAGCTGGACCATCATCTTCTCGACGCGCTCGATGAGCGAGTCCGGGCGTACCTTGAGCATCCCGGTGAGATTGCTGACCAGGGTCCGTTCGGCCGCCATGTGCTTGAAGGCGTCCGTCGAGACCAGGGCCTCGACGCGGCGTACGCCCGAACCGATCGACTGCTCACCCAGCAGGGTCAACATTCCGATCTGCGACGAATGCTGGACGTGGGTGCCACCGCACAGCTCCCGGGACCACGGACCGCCCATCTCGACCATGCGCACGATGTCGGGATACTTCTCACCGAACATCGCCATCGCGCCGAGCTCCCTGGCCTCGCTGAGCGGTAGCTCACGGGAGGTCACCGCGAGATCGTTGCGGATCGCCTCGTTGGCCAGACCCTCCACCTCGTCGCGCTGGTCCTGACTCAACCCGGCGGTGGCGTTGAAGTCGAAGCGCAGATAGCCGGGCTTGTTGTAGGACCCTGCCTGGACCGCGGTCGGTCCGACAACCTCGTGGAGCACCGCGTGCACGATGTGGGTCGCGGAGTGGGCCTGACAGGCGCCCATCCGATGGAAGGGGTCAACGTTCGCGAGCACGCTGGAGCCGGTCTCCAGCAGCCCGCTGCCGACCTCGACCTTGTGCACGATCAGACCGTCGATCGGGCGCTGCACGTCGATCACGTCGAGCCTGGTCTCCCCCGCATCGATCGTTCCGCGGTCGGCGTCCTGACCGCCGGCCTCGGCATAGAACGGGGTGTCCGCGAGGACGACCTCGACCACGTCGCCCGGTTCGGCCGAGTGGACGAGCTCACCGTCCCGGACGATCCCCAGCACGTTCGAATCGACGCTCAGCTCCTGGAACCCCCGGAAGCCGGTCGCGCCCCGGGCCCGCAGCGTCTTGTACGCCTCTGTGCTCTGTGCGCCACCCTTCTTGGCGCGCGCGTCGGCCCGGGCCCGCTCCTTCTGCTCCGCCATCAGCGCGGTGAACTGGTCGCGGTCCACCTGCAGCCCCTGCTCGGCCGCCATCTCGAGCGTGAGGTCGATCGGGAAGCCATAGGTGTCGTGGAGCTGGAACGCGCGGTCACCGGACAGCGTGCCCTGATTCTGCGCCTTGGCGTCGGCCACGGCGACGTCGAAGATCTGGGTGCCGGCGGAGAGAGTGCGGCGGAAGGCGTCCTCTTCGGCGTACGCCCCCGCGGAGACGCGCTCCCAGCCCTCCTCAACCTCGGGATAGGAGGTGGCCATGAGGTCACGGCTGATCGGCAGAAGCTCGGGCAGCACGCGGTCCTCGACGCCCAGCAGGCGCATGGCGCGAATGGAGCGACGCAGCAGACGCCGCAGGACATAACCGCGGGCCTCATTGCCGGGGGTGACGCCGTCGGTCATCAGCATCAGCGAGGATCGGACGTGGTCGGCGACCACCCGGAGACGGACGTCGTCCTCGTGGTCCGCGCCATAGCGCTTGCCCGCGAGCTCCGCGGCACGCTCGATGACCGGATAGACCTCGTCGATCTCGTACATGTTGTCGACGCCCTGCAGCAGATAGGCCACCCGCTCCAGGCCCATGCCGGTGTCGATGTTCTTGGCCGGCAGATCGGCGATGATGTCGAAGTCGTCCTTGGCACGCACCGCGGACAGCTCGTTCTGCATGAACACGAGGTTCCAGATCTCCAGGAACCGGTCCTCGTCCACCACCGGGCCACCGTCCGGGCCGAAGTCCGGGCCCCGGTCGATGTAGATCTCCGAGCACGGTCCGCCAGGGCCGGGGACCCCCATGTTCCAGTAGTTGTCCTTGAGGTTGCGCTGCTGGATGCGCTCCATCGGTACGCCGACCTTCTGCCACAGCTTGATGGCTTCGATGTCGCCGTCGGGGAAGTTGGGGTGGTGGCCGGGACCCAGGACGGTCACCCAGACCTTGGCCGGATCGAACTCGAGACCGCCGTTGTGCTGCTCCGCGGTGACGAGCTCCCAGGCATAGGCGATTGCGTCGGCCTTGAAATAGTCGCCGAACGAGAAGTTGCCGTTCATCTGGAAGAACGTGCCGTGGCGGGTGGTCTTGCCGACTTCCTCGATGTCGAGGGTCCGCACGCACTTCTGGACGCTCGCGGCCCGGTCGAACGGCGGGTTCTCCTGACCGGTGAAATAGGGTTTGAACGGCACCATGCCGGCATTGACGAACAGCAGGGTCGGATCGTGATAGAGCAAAGGCGCCGACGGCACGACCTGGTGGCCGCGCGCGGCGAAGAAGTCGAGGAACCGGCGCCGGATATCGGCTGTCTTCATGTATCTGATCCTTGGCTGAACATCGGGTTCGACAGTGGCGGGGCCACCATCAGGACAACGTGGACCGGCTGAGGATATTCCCCTGCCGTGCCCGACGCACCAGTCTAGGACGCCCAGGACAGGAACCATTCCTGCCCAGTCGGCCCGTGGACCGATTCAGGGTCTGGTCGACGGGTGGTCGGCGGGCATCAGCAGCTGCGTGCGCAGTTCGTCCTCGCGCTGCCGGGCGCCGTCGGCGACGTTGTGCAGGAAATTCGCGACGTCCTCGCTGACCTTGACCTTGCGTTGGCCGATGGCCCGCCCGAGCGTACGCCCCATCTGCGCGGGGCTGGCCTGGTGTGCAATCTCCCGGGCCTTCTCCTTGCCCTTGAGCGCCACATAGCCGCCCGTGACAATTCCGAGCCCGAACCACACCGCTGCCCTCATCAGGCCTTCCTCCGCTTCGGTCCGGGCCCGATCGCCCGGCGCACGCCATATCCAACCGCCGACAACTTCAGCAGCGGAACACCCACCGTCTCCTTGAACAGTGAGGAGAACTCTGCCGCGTTTCGCGCGACGTCCGCAGCGTGGCCACTGACGCGTGCGGCGTCCTCGGTCACGATCGACAGCTTTTCCAGTTCGAGATTGGTGGCGCTGACGGTGCCCTTCAGCTCGGTGAGAATCGGCACGGATTCCTCACCCAGATCGCGCACCTGGCGGCGCAGCTCGCCCAGCACCCCGCCCAGTTTGAGCAGGGGGACGGCGGACAGCAGCACCAGCAGGAGAAGAGCGCCGGCGGCGATCAGTCCGGC
This sequence comes from Propionibacterium sp., assembly GCA_012839035.1. Taxonomy (GTDB): domain Bacteria; phylum Actinomycetota; class Actinomycetes; order Propionibacteriales; family Propionibacteriaceae; genus Enemella. The sequence goes on along the minus strand of DUOB01000151.1, from coordinate 48,224 downwards.
GACCTCGCCAACAGACATGTTTGAACCCTCACCTCAGTGGTTGCCGGGCCACTGTAGTCGACCGACACGCTGTCCGGTCAGATGATCTTGGTCTTGAGCGGTTCGACGATGACCCCGGACGTCGTCGGGGTGAAGCTGCCGTAGACGTGGTGGACGCGAGCGGTCCGGTTCTCGGCGACGAAGCGCTTGCGACCGTTGGGGGTGACATGGATGGCGGCGCCGTCGTCCGCGCCGTAACCGTCCGGCAGCCGTCCCTCGGCGACCCAGTTGGCGAAGTCGGGTGCCCGGTTCTCCTCACCGTCGAAGTGGGGGCAGAAGGAACCCTTGATGAGTCCCATGCCACCATGCCACGGCTGCAGGGCCGGACCGAACGAGTCAGTGGTGCACGCTTCGAACCAGACGTTCGCGCCCGCGGAGATTCCCGCCAGGACGGTGTCCCGCTCCTTCAACCGGTCCCGAAGGGCATGAGTCAGTCCGTGGGCCTCCCAGAGCGCCACCAGGTTGACCGTCGATCCGCCGCCCACCAGCAACACATCGGCCTCCGCCATGGCGCGCTTGATGGACTCCCGGGCGTTGTGCCACAGCGTCAGCACACTGGTGCGCACGCCCATGGGCGCATAAGCGGTCAGGAACTGATTGATATAGCGCGGATCATCCGCCGACGCGGTCGGGATGAAACAGACGTGGGGGGTGCTCGCCTCACTGAGGCCGACGATGTAGCGATCAAGGGGCGTCACTGCCCCGTTCGCCGACATGGAGAAGCCCCCGCCGCCCATGGCCACGATGTGAGTCCTCATGGTCGACATCTTCGCAGACATGGGCTGTCCCTTCGGACCGAAACTTGCAGATCCCTCCATCCTGACATGAGAGGGGAATCGATCATCGGCGACAGTCCCCGCCCGGCCACGGAAAACGCCCAGGAGCTCAACCCCGGCCCAGCAGTCGGCGCAGTGCCTCCAGTCGCTGTTGCAGTGCCGCCTCTGCACCGTGGGCGGTGGGCTGGTAGTAGCGGGCGTCCACGAGTTCGTCCGGCAGATATTGCTGTTCCGCCACCCCGTGCTCCGCGTCGTGGGCATAGCGATATCCCTTGCCGTGTCCCATCGCTTTGGCGCCCGGGTAATGCGCATCACGCAGGTGGAGCGGCACCTGGCCGATCCGGCCGGCCTTGATGTCGGCGGCGGCGTTGTTCAACCCCGCGTAGGCGGCGTTCGATTTTGGCGCCATCGCACAGGCCACCGTCGCGTGGGCAAGATTGATCCGGGCCTCCGGCATGCCGATCAACTGGACCGCCTGGGCTGCGGCCACACAGGTCTGCAACACCGACGAATCGGCCATCCCGATGTCCTCCGACGCGAGGATCACCAGCCGCCGGGCGATGAAGCGGGGATCTTCCCCCGCCTCGATCATGCGGGCCAGATAATGCAACGACGCGTCCACATCGGAACCCCGCATCGACTTGATGAAGGCGCTGATCACGTCGTAGTGCTGGTCACCGTCCGCGTCATAGCGCACCGCTGCGCGGTCCACCGCCTGTTCGACCGTGTCGAGTTCGATCGTGGCCGAGCCGCGGGCATCGGCACCGGCCGCCGCTTCCTCCAGATAGGTGAGCACGCGGCGGGCGTCCCCGCCCGCCATCCGGCGCAGTGCATCGCGGGCGTCCTCGGCGAGCGTGTACGCCTCCCCCGCCGCTGTTCGGACACCCCGCTCGTCGGTGAGGGCCCGGTCGATGAGCGTGTCGATGTCCTCCGCCGACAGCGGCTGCAGGGTCAACAGCAGCGATCGGGACAGCAGTGGCGCGATCACCGAGAAGCTCGGGTTCTCCGTGGTCGCGGCAATCAGGGTGACGATCCGGTTCTCCACCGCGGGCAACAGGACGTCCTGCTGCGATTTGGAGAACCGGTGCACCTCGTCGACGAACAGGACCGTCCGTGTCCCGCGGGCAAGATCCCGACGCGCCTGGTCGAGGACCCCGCGTACCTCCTTCACACCCGCTGTCACCGCCGAGATCTCCACGAACCGCGCGTCGTTCGTCCGGGACACCACGGCCGCGATCGTCGTCTTCCCGACTCCGGGCGGGCCCCACAGGAACACCGACATCGCCGTCTGGCCCGAGGCGAGTCGCCGCAGGGGCGATCCGGGCGCCAGCAGGTGCTGTTGCCCGACGATCTCGTCGATCGTGCGGGGTCGCAGGCGGACCGCGAGTGGTGCCCCCGCATGCTCGGTGTGCGACAGGCTCCCACCCACTCCCCGGGACATGCCGGAGTCGTCGACGTTGCCGAACAGGTCTTCTGTCATCGCCACCCCGTCCGTCGTTTCCCCACGCCTCGTCCCGTGGTCACGGGAACCCGGCGCCGGGGTGCCTTCGCGGCCGGTCTCGTCAGGGGATGGACCACGTGTGCACCGGTTCGTTGCTGTGCATGCCTTCGACATACCGCGCCAGCATGCGCCGCAACCCCTCCTCCCGCGCCATCCCGGCCCGTTCGAAACGTTCCACCGTGGCGACCTGCCATTCCGCTCCGGTCAGGCCGGTCAGGCAACGCTGTTCGATGATCGTGAGATAGCGATCGATGACGTCCTGCGAGACACCCCACGACTCGAGCCCGAGAGCCGCCTGCGGGAGCAGATGGCGCAGCACCAACTCGTCGACGCTCAGCTCGCCGAACCCGGGCCAATAGACCTCGGCGGCCAGCCCGTCCCGGGCACACGTCGCAAAGTTCTGCGCGGCCGCGGAAAAGCTCAGCCTCGACCAGATCGGCCGGTCGCTCGTCGCGAGCGTGCGAACGAGTCCGTAATAGAACGCCGCATTGGCCATCGTGTCGATGATCGTCGGCCCCGCCGGCAGGACCCGGTTCTCCACCCGCAGGTGCGGGCGGCCATCGACCACGTCATAGATCGGCCGGTTCCACCGATAGATCGTGCCGTTGTGGAGACACATCTCCGCCAGGGTCGGCGTACCCCCGGCCTCCAGCACCGCCAACGGATCCTCATCGCTGATCTCGGCGAGCAGGCTGGGGAAATAGATGGTGTTCTCCTCGAACAGATCGAAGATCGAGGTAACCCAGCGTTCGCCGAAGAAGACCCGCGGGCGTACGCCCTGATTGCGCAACTCGACCGGGCGCGTATCGGTCGCCTGCTTGAACAACTCGATCCGCGTCTCCGCGTGCAGCCGCTTCCCGAACAGGAAGGGAGAGTTCGCACCCACCCCGAGTTGCGGACCGCTGACAGCTTGGGCCGCGTTCCAGTACGCCGCGAAGTCCCCCGGTGACACCTGAAGATGCAACTGCACCGAGGTGCACGCGGACTCCGGCGCGATCGAATCCGCCCACATGCGCAGCCGTTCACCCGTCGGCCCTTCGATGTCGAGCTCGATGTCCTCGCCTCGGGCATTGAAGATCGAATCGTTGAGAGCCTCGTAGCGGCGCCCCTCGGAGATCCAGTCCCCATTGAAGTGCTCCGGTCTCAGAGTCGGCAGGGTGCCGATGCAGCAGATATGGGAACCCTGCCGCTTGGCGGTCTCCTCCGCACGATTCAGCGAGGCCCGCAGCTCTTCCTCCCGCCTCAGCGCCGAGTCACCGCCCAAGGGCCGCGGGGGCGAATTGAGTTCGATGTTGTAGCGGGCAAGTTCGGTCTGATAGTCCCGATCACCGATCGCTTCGAGCACCTCGGCATTGTCGAAGCTCGGTTCGCCCTCGGCGTCGATGAGGTTGAGCTCGATCTCCAGGCCGGTCATCGGTCGCTCCGCCTCGAAGTGGTGATGAGCGAGCATCAACTCGAAAACGTCCAAGCCCCGCCGCACCTTCCTGCGGAAATCTCGTCGCTGTTCCCGGGTATAACGCGCCGTGCTGACTTCCTTGCCCACGACCGGCCCCCTCATCTCCTTCGCGAAACGTGACGCAACGTCTGTCTGCTCCGCAGAAAATCTGCCTCGCAACTAGCCCTCAGCCTAAAGGGCACGCCGGACATCCGGGGGGTGCATCTCCTGTCGGACCGGGTTCCTAGACTGGGGGAAAGCAGCGGCGACTCGAAGGAACGATGATGGAGAACTCCCCTCTGGCCAAGCTCAACGACGTCCCCCGGTTTGAGGTCACCAGCACCGATGTGGCCGATGGCCAGCAACTGCCCGAGGCGCAGCGCTCGGGAAAGATGGAGGTGCCGGGCGGCCAGGACGTGTCTCCGCAGCTGTCGTGGTCCGGTTTCCCGGAGGGCACCAAGTCCTTCGCGGTCACCTGCTATGACCCCGATGCCCCGACACAGTCCGGTTGGTGGCACTGGGCCGTGCTCAACATCCCGGTCGATGTCACGTCACTGCCGACCAATGCCGGTGACCCCGACAATCCGGGTCTGCCCGCGGGCGCGCTGACGCTGAAGAACGACGCGGGCTTCCCCGGCTATCTGGGTGCCGCCCCGCCCCACGGGCACGGCGACCACCGCTACTTCTTCATGGTGCACGCCGTGGATGTGGAGACGTTGGATGTGGATGCGGAGGGCACGCCGGCGCTGCTCGGGTTCAACCTCTTCTTCCACTCCATCGGCCGTGGGTGGATCGCCCCGACGTTCGGGCACTGATCTTCCGGACACCAACCGGGATCCACGTGCGCAGCCCGCAGGTCGCGGGGCAGGCGTACCGTGACGGTCAGCCCCACAGCTTGAGGATGCGTACGCCGAGGGCGCCCAGATCGAACCGCACCGACTCCGGGACCCTCGAGGCGCTCTCTCCATAGTCGAGGTTCGCCGTCAGGTTAACCTCTCGGCCCGCTTCGATGGCGGCAACGATCTCGTCATCGATGCGGGCCTTGGCCGTCACCGACCCCTTGGGGCCGAGGACGACGTTGGGACCCGTGGCTTCACCGCCGAACTCTTCGCCAATCAGCAGGAACTGCTCGATGCGACCTTCTTCGAGGGCTTGGTCGCAGAGCTCGATCGTGCTCAGATCACTGAAGTCCGAGCCCGGTGCGACTTCGATCATCACCTCCTCGGGAGGTGTCGGGGGGCGGGCGGTCTTCTTCCTGAACAGTCCGAACACGTCACCGAAACTACTCGACCCCTGTTGAAGAACGCGATGTGCTCAGGGCAGATCCGGGGCGGGATCGGGGCGCCGTGGGTCGCATCCGGCTGTGCGGCCGCGAGAAGATGGACGGCGTGTTCGCGATCAGCTTCGTCCTCTGTGTCCTTGTCGTTGCCCTCACCGTGGCGGGGGTACGCCGGGACGCGCGCTGGCTGGGCAACGCCTATCTGATCGGGCTGTCCGCGCTGCTGGTGCTGCTCACAGCCACCCTGGCTGTCCCCGGCGTGGGGATCCTGCTGATGCTGAGCGGCGTGCTGTTCCTGGTGCTGGCGCCGTTGCTGGTCCTCGTCCTCGTGGTGTTCCTCCTGATCAACGGATTCACGATGGTGCGACGCGAGAGCGGCTCGTTGCCCAATCTGCTCTCCCTGATCGCAGGCCTTGGCATCGCGGCCGTGATGGCAGCCAGCGTCGGGGTCCTCATCAACCCGGCCACGCTTCTGACGCCGTTGGCGCTTGCGGCCGTCCTCGGGCTCGCCTATCTCGGTTTCGAGTTCACGAGTTATGTGGGCTACGCGTGGGCGTACGCAAAGATCGCTCGCCGGGTGCCCGCCAGCCACGTCATCGTGCTGGGCTCGGGGCTCCGGGACGGCCGAACCGTCGGGCCGCTGCTGGCCGGTCGGGTGGACGGAGGGATCGAGCACTACCGGCGGCTGCGCAAGGCCGGCGGTGAGCCGCTGCTGGTCATGTCCGGTGGGCAGGGTCCCGACGAACACATCCCGGAGGCGCGGGCCATGGCGGACTATGCGATCAGTCGCGGCGTACCCGAGGAGCACCTGCTCGTCGAGGACCAGTCCCGCACCACGCTGGAAAACTTGCGTTTCACCCGCGCCCTGATCGCTGACCGGTCGGTAACAGAGACAGTGGCGGGTGAGGCCGACGTCGCCGAACCGCGGGGCGGTCAGGAGCTCGCCCCGCGTCCTCCCGCCAAGCCACCCCTCCCCTGGTTCGCACCACCGGTCGAGGCGTCGATGTTGATCGTGACCAGCGATTATCATGCCTTGCGCGCGGCGACGTACGCCCGCCAACTCGGTCTGCCCGCCCAGGCCGTCGGGTCCCGGACCGCGCGCTACTTCTGGCCCAGTGCGGTCCTGCGGGAGTTCGTGGCCGTCCTGAACCAGCAACGGAAGCGCCACATCGTGCTGATGCTGCTCATCACCGTCCCGGTGCCGCTGCTGCTGGCTCTCGCCCTGTTCTGAACCGAACCAGGAGCAGCGGCCCCGGCGACGTGAAAGTCAGTCCTTGGCCTCGGACTTCTCCCCCTGGTCCTTCTTGGGATCGGGCTTGAAGTCCACGCCGGCCTCCTTGCGCTGCTGGGCGGAGATCGGTGCGGGGGCCTGCGTCAGCGGGTCGAACCCGCCGCCGGACTTCGGAAACGCGATCGTGTCGCGGATCGACTCGGTGCCGGCCAGCAGCGACACGATGCGGTCCCAGCCGAACGCGATCCCACCGTGCGGCGGGGCGCCGAACGAGAACGCATCCAGCAGGAAGCCGAACTTCTCCTGGGCCTCCTCCTCGGAGATGCCCATCACCTTGAAGACACGTTCCTGGACGCCGCGGCGATGGATACGGATCGAGCCGCCGCCGATCTCGTTGCCGTTGCAGACCATGTCATAGGCGTACGCCAGCGCGCTGCCTGGATCGGTGTCGAACGTGTCGAGCGACTCCGGCTTCGGCGAGGTGAACGCATGGTGCACCGCCGTCCACGCGCCGCCGCCAACAGCGACGTCGCCGGCAGCGACGGCGTCGGAGGTCGGCTCGAACAGCGGCGCATCGACGACCCAGAGGAACGACCAGGCGTCGGCCGGGATCATCTCGGTGCGCTTGGCGATCTCCACCCGCGCGGCGCCGAGCAGCTCCTGCGACGGCTTGCGCTTGCCGGCGGCGAAGAAGATGCAGTCGCCCGGCTTGGCGCCGACCTCGGCGGCCAGGCCCGCGCGCTCGGCTTCGGAGATGTTCTTGGCGACCGGCCCGCCGAGCTCGCCGTCCTCGGCGACCGTGACATAGGCCAGGCCCTTCGCCCCGCGCTGGCGCGCCCATTCCTGCCAGGCATCGAACGTCCGCCGCGGCTGCGACGCGCCGCCCGGCATGACGACCGCGCCGACATAGTCGTTCTGGAACACCCGGAACGGCGTCTCGGCGAAGAACTCCGTCACCTCGACGAGCTTGTTGTCGAAGCGCAGATCCGGCTTGTCCGAGCCGTAGTTGTCCATCGCCTCGCGATAGGTGATGCGCGGGAACGGGGTCGTCAGCTCCACGCCCTTGAGCTTCCAGATCTCCGCCACGATCGCCTCGCCAAGCTCGATCACGTCGTCCTGGTCGACGAAGCTCATCTCGATGTCGAGCTGGGTGAACTCGGGCTGACGGTCGGCGCGGAAGTCCTCGTCGCGATAACAGCGCGCAATCTGGTAGTAGCGCTCCATCCCGCCCACCATCAGCAGCTGCTTGAACAGCTGCGGGGACTGCGGCAGGGCGTACCAATTCCCCGGACTCAGCCGCGCCGGCACCAGGAAGTCCCGCGCACCCTCGGGGGTGGAGCGGGTCAGGGTCGGGGTCTCGATCTCGACGAAGTCGCGTTCCCCCAGGACCTTGCGCGCCGCCGCGTTGACCTTGGACCGCAGGCGGATGACGTCTCCGGAGGCCTGGCGGCGCAGGTCCAGATAGCGATACTTGAGGCGGGCTTCCTCGCCGACGTTGATCCGCTCGTCGATCTGGAACGGCAGCGGCGCGGACGGGTTGAGCACCTCCAGGTCGCGGATCACGATCTCCACCTGCCCGGTCGGCAGGTTGGGGTTGACGTTCTCCTCGTCCCGCGCCTCGACGACACCGGTGACCTTCACACAGAACTCGTTGCGCAGGTCGTGGATGCCGGCCGACTCGAGATATTCGTCGCGGACGACCACCTGGCAGATGCCGGACGCATCGCGGAGGTCCAGGAACGCGACACCCCCGTGATCCCGTCGTTTGGCGATCCACCCGGCGAGGGTGACGGTCTGGCCGATGTCTTCGGTGCGCAGTGTGCCGGCGTCATGCGTGCGGATCACGGGCGTTTCCCTTCTGTTCCCTTGTGACGGCCCCACATAGACGGTATGGGGTCCAGGCTGAAAAGCGCCGCCGTGCGGGCGGCAACGCGGCCGAGCCTAGTCGAGCCCGCCCCGCGTGCGGAACTCGTGGGATGCCCCATTCCTCAATCGGTCCCTCACTGGCCCTCACGCGGCATGAGCGAGTGCGGAGTGACCCCGTAGGAGTCTTTGAAACGACGGCTGAAGTGGGAAAGATTTTTGAAACCGAACGCAGCGGCGACGTCGGAGACCTGCTCGAAAGCCCCGTTCGTGATTGCGCTGTGGCTCTCACGAATTCGCTCAGTCCAGAGCCATTCCATTGGCGTGGTGTCTTCTAGCTTGAAGAGCCGCAACAAGGTCCTCGTTGACATGTGAGTCGAAGCTCCGATCATGCCCAAGGTCAGTTCCGAATTGTCGAGGTTGTTCAACAGGAAGCGCTGGACCGCTCTGAGCCGCTCGCGCTGACGTGCCGTGCGAGACTCCCTCGGCAGCGACACGGTCGGTTCGAAAGCGACCGTGAGGATATCCAGCACGGCCATGCGAGTCTTCTCAGGCACGGCATTTGTGTCCGTGGAGCGACTCAGTTCGAAGCAATGCTCCGCAGTGAAGGCCGCAAGCCGTGAACCGGCTAGTCCCCCATCGACTCTCAGGCCCGCAGCAGTTTCGATGCGGGGCAAGCGTGCCAGCAGCAACGCGCGCGGCACGATCACCATGAGGCTCGCGGATGACTTGCCGAAGGCCAAGGAGAAGGGCCGAGCCTGATCCATCAGCATCAGGTCGCCGGGGCCCAAAGTTGCGCGGTTACCGTTCTGGTCGAGGCTCGTGGTTCCGCCGAGGCCCACCCACACGAAGAAGTCGTCCCTCCCGTCCCGTCGGATATCACCCGGATATCGCTCCACCGTGAGGGTGTGGGGTCCAGTGACCCGGGAGGAGATCCGACTCACGGCCAACCGTCCCCAAGCGTGCGCCTGGACACTCGCCCGGAAATTTCTGTCGGGGACGGGACGCGCCTCGGTGATCGAGTAGTTCCGACAGGTCGTGTGATGCCAGCGTTCGAACGAGTCACCGGGCCTGACCTGATCGAAGGAATCCATAAAGCTCTACCCCCTCTGATGAACGGTGGCGCTTAGAGCAAAAGAAGTTGGCGCCTGCGGAAAAGCACTGTGGCTGAATCTCGTCCTAGTGTTGCCAGGCAACCGCTCGAAACAGGAGGCAACGATGCCGTATCAATGCGAGACGATTGACCCGAAGGCTACCGCAGTGGTCGTGGTGGATATGCAGAACGATTTCGTCGCTCCGAGGGCACCCATGCAATCGCAACAAGCCTTGGACATGGTCCCGCGCCTGGCCCAGACCCTGCAGAACTGTCGCGACCTCGGCATGAAGGTGGTCTACACCGCTCACGTTCACCGGCCAGACGGTTCCGATATGGGACTCTACGACGATCTCTACGAACCCATCGCCAAACGCGAAGCGCTCATCGACGGAACCCCTGGGGCGGAGATCTACTCCGGCTTGACTCCAGAACCAGGCGACCATGTGGTGAAGAAGCATCGCTATAGCGGGTTCTTCGCCACCGACCTCGACCTGCTACTGCGCGAGTGGGGCATCACTACAGTGGTGATCGCCGGAACCACGACGGAGAACTGCTGTCACGCAACAGCGAGGGACGCGATGTTCCGGAACTACAAGGTGGTATTTCTGTCTGACGGGACCGGAACCGTGGACTACCCAGACGCTGGAGTGGGAAGTCTGACGGCCGATGAAGTGCACCAATCGACACTGGTCATCATGTCTAACTCAACCGCTCACGTCATGTCGTGCGAGGAGATGCTGGAACTCGCACGCACCTGAGCGTCAGGGACGGGTGGCGGCGGTGACCACAGGTCAGTGAGGTGAGGATCTCAACACCAGCTTCCGAATCCGCCGCGCGGGCTCCTCGTCCCAGTTCATCTCCACGAACGCGCCCTCGAGCGGCTCGTCGTCGGGATCGATGCTGGCGTGGAGGACTTCGCGGAGCAGCTCCTGCTCGTCTTCGTCGATGCCCGCTTTCGGCAGGACCACGAGGAGGCGTCCCCGCACTCCACCGGAGGCCAGGACGAAGTCGGCCTCGTCCTCCAGCCAGCGGGTGAACCGGGACCACGCGAACCGGTCCCGGTCGACGGTTACACCGTGCTCGTCGAGGACGACCCGCTGCACCCTCCGCGCCTGCGCTTCGGCGCGGGCGCGCAGCAGGGCCAGCCCATAGCCCACGACCGCGGCCACCGCGAGCAGCACCGCGAGCAAACTCGGGCCTACCCCGAACAACACCTGCACCGCAATCAGGAACAGCGCCGCCCCCAGCGCGAGCCCGCAGCCAACCCCGACAACGGGATTGACCACGTGGCGCAGCCGGTGGAGCCAGCCACGGTTCGGCGGCAGCTCAACCCGCTAGACGAGCCGCCCGTCCTCGGTGATCACGCAGGTCCCACCACCGGCGCGAGGTCCTCGGTCGGCGGCAACCAGGTGGCGGCATCGGCGGCGACCTGCTCGCCGCTGCGGATGTCCTTCACCTCACCGGAGGAGAACCAGACGAACGGGATCCCGCGGCGGTCGGCGTACTTGATCTGCTTGCCGAACCGGTCCGCCTTCGGCGCGACCTCCGCCGCGATCCCCCGCGCGCGCAGTTGCTGCGCGGTCGCGATCGCCTCGGCACGGGTCTCCTCGGCGTCGACCGCAACGAGCACGCAGGTCGGCACCGAACGGCTGACGGTGAGCTTGCCCTTGGCAACCAGAGGCACGAGGATCCGGGTCACGCCGAACGAATAGCCGACGCCGGGATAGGTCGTCCTGCCGTCCGAGGCGAGCGCGTCATAGCGCCCGCCGGAGGCGACGGACCCCATCTTCTCGTGGCCGACCAGCTCGGTCTCATAGACCGTGCCCGTGTAGTAGTCCAGCCCGCGGGCGATCTTCAGATCCGCCACGATCCTGCCCGGGACGGCGGCCGCGGCGGTGGTGACGAGGGTGGCGAGCTCGTCGAGTCCCTGGTCGAGAAGCTCGGAGCGTACGCCCAACTCCCGCACCCGGTCGACGAACGAGGCGTCCGCGGCCTGGATGTCGGCCAGCGCGACGCACTGACGCGCGACCGTGTCGGACAACCCCAGCTCGTTGACGAGGAGCTCGACCACGGCGTCGGGCCCGATCTTGTCGAACTTGTCGACCCGCTGCAGCACGGCCGCGGTGTCCTCGATGCCCAGGCCCTCATAGAAGCCCTGGGAGAGCTTGCGGTTGTTCACGTGCATGAGCACCGGCGGGACGCCGAGCTCGGTGTGCAGGCGCTCGAACGCCTCGAGCGCGACCAGCGGGATCTCGACGTCGTGGTGGGCGGCCAGCACCCCGGAGCCGATGATGTCGATGTCGGCCTGGCAGAACTCCCGATAGCGCCCCTCCTGGGGCCGCTCGCCGCGCCAGACCTTCTGAATCTGGTAGCGCCGGAACGGGAACGCGAGGTGGCCGGCGTGCTCCAGGACATAGCGCGCGAGCGGCACCGTCAGGTCATAGTGCAGCCCCATCTCATCGGTCGCATCACCCTCGGCATGCAGGCGGCGCACGGTGAAGATCTCCTTGTCGATCTCGCCCTTGCGCGCCAGCACCTCCAGTGGTTCGACGACACGCGTCTCGATCGAGCCGAAGCCGTGCAACTCGAACGACGACCGCAGGATGTCCAACGCGCGTTGTTCGATGATCCGCCCGGCGGGCAGGAATTCCGGATAACCGGAGATCGGCTTGGGTCGGCTCACAGCATGTTCTCCTGCAGATAGGGGTTGGTGGCGCGCTCGCGCCCCATGGTGGTCTGACCGCCGTGGCCCGAGAGCACCGCGGCCGTGTCGGGAAGAGCGAGGACGACGTCACGCAGTGAACGGACCATCTCCCCCGGGTCACCGCCGGGCAGGTCGGTCCGGCCGATGCTGCCGGCGAAGAGCACGTCACCGGAGAACACCACCCGGTCGATCTGCGGGCCGGCCGCGTCATAGGGCATCTCGAGCAGCGTGCAGCCGGGGGTGTGCCCCGGCGCGTGGTGGTGGGTGAATTCGATGCCCGCATAGGTCTGCGTCCCGCTCACGGGCAGGCTGCGAATGTCGGTGGGCTCGGTCAGGCCGTCGGCCCCGCCGCTGTAGCCCTTGCACAGATGGACGAGTTCCGGCATCCCGATCTGCTCGAACCGAAGGGAGAGGAGATGCCGATCGGCATCGTTGATGTAGACCGGGATCCCATAGCGCTCCGTCGTCTCGTGCACGGCGAACACATGGTCGATGTGTCCGTGGGTGAGGAGCACGGCGACGGGTGTGAGGTCATGTTCGGTGACCACTTGGCCGACAGGGGGCCCTGCGGTCATGCCGGGGTCGATGATCACACACTCCGCGCCTGCCTCTCGAGCGACGACATAGCAGTTGGTTTGCAGGGGTCCGGCTGGAAAAGATGCGATCAACACGGTGGGTGAGTCTAGTCCCCCGGTCGGACAGGGACGCCTGGCGCATTTTCGGGGAGACCCACCGGTCGGGCCGAGGGCTGACCCGGCCCGGCCGATGGGCGCTGAGGGGACGGAGTCAGGCAGCCACGTGACAGACCGGCGACGACGAAGACCGTCCGACCGGCGAAACCTCGCGAGCGCAGAGATTTCCGCTGCCGTCGCAAGTCCGCGCAGGAACGTTAGCAATCCTTGAAGAAGCAGCTAACTCACGTGTCGGGAGATGGTACGCCGGCCCTTCTCCCCGGACGCGTGGCTCTGCAGCAGAGCCCTCGACACGCCAGCAATCACCGATTCGGAGCAATCGGCGTGCATGCCATGCCCATTGATGAGGCAAGATAGGCCGCATGAGTGACACTGCAGGTCCCGCCGCCTTCGGTCGGGTCGCCGAAGACGGAACCGTCTATGTCCGGACTGCTGACGGGGAGCGCGCCGTCGGGCAGGTGCCGGACGCTTCACCCGAGGAAGCGCTGGCGTTCTTCGTCCGCCGCTTCGAAAGTCTGCAGGTCGAGGTCGACCTGCTGGCTGCGCGGGTGCGAGCCGGCACGATGTCACCCGACGAGGCCCGCAAAGCAGTGGCCAATCACAAGAAGCAGATCGCCGAAGCCAACGCGGTGGGAGATCTGGCGGGACTGGCCGATCGGCTTGACTCCCTGACCGGCGCGATCGCCGAACAGGCCGAGGCACGCAAGGCGCAACGGGCCCAGCAGAACGAGCAGACCCGTGCGACGAAGGAACAGATGGTGGCAGAGGCCGAAGCCCTCGCGGCCGGCAACGACTGGCGTGGTGGGGTCAACAGGTTTCGCGCTCTCCTGGAGAGCTGGAAGGCGCTCCCCCGCATCGATCGACAGACCGACGATGCGCTGTGGCACCGCTTCTCCAGTGCTCGCACCACGTATACGCGTCGCCGCAAGGCGCAGTTCGCCCAGCAGGCGGAGAAGCGCGATCAGGCGAAGCGCGTGAAGCAGGAGATCATCGCCGAAGCCGAGGCGATCGCCGGGTCGACCGAATGGGGTCCGACCGCGGGGATGTTCCGCGACCTGATGCAGCGGTGGAAGGCCGCCGGACCGGCCCCCCGGGATGTCGATGAGCAGCTCTGGCAGACCTTCCGGGGGCTCCAGGACCAGTTCTTCGCCGCCCGCAGCGCCGCGCTCAGTGAACAGGACGCGGAGTTCCGGGGCAACCAAGAGGCCAAGGAAGCGCTCCTTGACGAGGCAGAGAAGGCGATCCTCCCGATCACCGACCTCAACGCGTCCAAGCAGGCGTTCCGCGCATTCCTCGACAAGTTCGCCGAGATCGGCAAGGTCCCCCGGGACGCCATCCGGCCCATCGACAATCGGGTCCGCGCCCTGGAGCATGCGCTTCGCGACGTCGAGAACGAACATTGGCGCCGGACCAACCCCGAGGCCCGGCAGCGGGCAACCGACACGGCCAACAAACTGCAGACGCAGATCGAGCAGCTGGAGCAGAAGGCCTCCAAGGCCGAGGCCCGCGGTGACGAGCGCAAGGCCAAGGAACACCGCGCAGCTGCCGACACCTATCGCAGCTGGCTGGAGCAGGCGGAGAAGGCCGTCCAGGACTTCACCGGCTGAGCATGCTCGGCGCGGCGCGCGGCGTACTCGCCGCGTGACCCGCGGGGTTGCGACACGACAGCCCGCGGGTCAACTCGGGTGCCGCCGATTCGGCTATTGCTTGACCCGGAACACGTCGAAGACGCCGGGCACTTGGCGCACGGCCTGCAGGAGTGCCTCCAAGTGCTTCGGATCCGGCGTCTCGAAGGTCATGCGTGTCTTGAACACGCGCTGTTTGTCGGTGGTCATGGTCGCCGACACGATGCTGACATGGTGTTCGGAGACGGTCTTGGTGATGTCGTGCAGGAGGCCGGTGCGATCCAGTCCCTCGATCTGCACCGCCACCAGGAACGAGCTTTCCGCGGTCGGTGCCCACGACACGTCGACCAGCCGCTCCGGGGTGGAGCGCAAGCTTTCGGCATTGGTGCAATCGGTGCGGTGCACCGACACCCCTTGACCGCGAGTGATGAAACCCATGATCTCGTCCCCGGGCACCGGCGTGCAGCAGCGCGCAAGCTTGACCCACAGATCCGTGTCCCCGTGCACCGCGACGCCGGTTCCGTTTCCGCTGCCCCGGCTGGGACGCCGGCTCCGGGTGGCGATGGCCGGCTCCGACACCTCCTCGGCGGCCTCGTCCGTGCCTCCCGCGATGCGAATCAGCCGCTGGACCGCCGCCTGAGCGGAGATTTGGTGGCGTCCGATGGCGGCATAGAGCGCAGTGACGTCCGCCAGACGATAGTGGTGGGCGACCGCGGTCACGTTCTCCAGACTGATGATGCGCTGAAGGGGCAGGCCGGCCTTGCGTACCTGTTTCGCAAGCATCTCCCGGCCCGAATCGACCGTGGCCTCCCGCTGCTCACGTGAGAAGTATTGCCGGATCTTGTTGCGCGCCTTGGGGCTCTTGACGAACTCCAGCCAGTCCCGGCTCGGGCCGGCCCCCTCCGCTTTGGACGTCATGATGTCGACGACATCACCGTTGACCAGCTGGGATTCGAGAGGAACCAGGCGACCGTTCACCCGGGCGCCGATGCAGCGCTGGCCCACTTCGGTGTGAATGGCGTAGGCGAAGTCGACGGGGGTCGATCCCCCCGGCAGGGTGATGACCTCGCCCTTGGGCGTGTAGACGTAGACCTCCGCGGACTTGATCTCGTATTGCAGTCCCTCGAGGAACTCACCGGGATCGTCGGCCTCACGCTGCCATTCGGTCAGTGAGCGCACCCACGTCAACTCGGAGCCGTCCGGGTTGACCACCTTGTCCGCCGCGGTCTTGGTGGGACTCTCCTTGTATTTCCAGTGCGCCGCGACACCGTACTCCGCGCGCCGATGCATGTCGTGCGTGCGGATCTGGAGCTCCACGGGTTTGCCGGACGGCCCGATCACCGTGGTGTGGAGCGATTGATACATGTTGAACTTGGGGACCGCGATGTAGTCCTTGAAGCGACCCGGCAGCGGGTTCCAGCGCACGTGCATCACACCCAGGGCGGCGTAGCAGTCCCGGGGTGTGTCCACCAGGACCCGCAGCCCCACGAGGTCATAGATGTCGGCGAAGTCCCGGCCGCGCACCACCATCTTCTGATAGATCGAGTAGTAGTGCTTCGGACGACCGTGCACCGTGGCCCTGATCCGCGCGTCCTTCAGGTCCCCGGTCACGGTTTCGGTCACCTGGGCCAAGAGCTTCTCCCGCTGGGGAGCACGCTCGGCGACCAGTTGCACGATTTCGGCATAGATCTTCGGGTGCAGGATCGCGAAAGCGAGATCTTCGAGCTCCCACTTGACCGCGTTCATGCCGAGACGGTGGGCCAGCGGGGCGAAGATGTCGATCGTCTCGTTGGCGATCCGCGTCTGCTTGTCCGGGCGCAGGAAGTGCAGCGTACGCATATTGTGCAGACGGTCGGCCAGCTTGATGACGAGGACGCGGATGTCCCGCGACATCGCGACGACCATCTTGCGGATCGTTTCCGCCTGGGTGCTGTCGCCATAGGTGACCTTGTCAAGTTTGGTCACCCCGTCGACCAGCTGCGCGACCTCGTCACCGAAATCGGCGGACAGTTGCTCGATCGTGTAGGAGGTGTCCTCGACCGTGTCGTGCAACAGCGCAGCACAGAGCGTCGACTCGGTCAGCCCCAGCTCGGCAAGAATGGTCGCGACCGCCAGAGGGTGCGTGATGTAGGGATCGCCGCTCTTGCGCAACTGTCCACGGTGATAGTGCTCAGCGGTCCGATAGGCCCGCTCCACCACTGCCGTGTCCGATTTCGGATGGTTGCTGCGCAACACCTTGAACAACGGATCCAGGACCGAGGCATGGGAAGGACGCCCGAATCTGGCCAAGCGGTGCCGCATCGACATGCGCGGATGCTCGGGCCCGCTCGACAGCCGATCAGGAACCGTTGGAGTGGCTGCGACCACACCGAGATCCTGGGAGTCACTCACCAGCCACCACCTCCTGCCGCGCAGTTCCCCAGTCTAGTCACGAAGTCCGCAGAACCGCTCCCCTGTGTCCATCGGTCCACCGGCTGGCCGTTCTGCAGGATCAGTCGTCGTCCAAGGCACCGCCGCGTTCATAGCGGACCGGAATCTCACGGTCCCTGGCGGGCCGGCCGTCGGGGGTGGTGCTCCGCCGCACGACGACGAGCTGATCCCCGGGCTCGAGCCGGGCGACCGTCGGGTCAAAATAGCGTCGCAGGGTCTTGTTGCGGACCACCGCGATCACGCGTTCCTCGCTGATATCGGCCGGATTCCGGCCCACTTCTTCAGCGGTGACCTGGCGCTCCCCCAACTCCAGCCCCTCGCCGGACGTCAACAGGTCCTCCAACATCGTGCCGATGTTGGGGCTGAAGGCTGACATGCCCAGCAGTCGACCGACCATGTCCGACGAGGTGACCACGGAGTCCGCACCGGATTGGCGCAGGAGGGAGACGTTCTGCTCCTCACGGACGGCGACCACGAGGTGGGCGCGGGGGTTGAGCTGGCGGGCGGTCAGCGTGACCAGGATCGTCGAGTCGTCCCTGTCGAGGGTGATGATGACCTCGCGGGCCTTGGTGATCTCCGCCCGGCGCAACACCTCCCGCCGCGTCGCATCGCCTTCGATGGCCGCCACCCCGTCCAGGTTGGCGTCCACGATGGCGCTCGGACGCCCATCGATGACGACGACTTTCGAAATATCACGTCCCTGGCGGGCGAGGGTGGAGACCGCAGTACGCCCCTTGGTGCCATAGCCGACCACGACGATGTGATTGCGCATGCGTTTCCTCCAACGGGAATCGATGAGTACGCGGCGCCCTTCCGTGGCCAACACCTCCAGGGTGGTGCCGACCAACAGAACCAGGAAGATGATGCGCAGCGGGGTGATCACAATGGCGTTGATGATCCTGGCGTGCGGGCTCGTCGGCGTGATGTCGCCATAGCCGGTCGTGGTCATGGTCACGGTCGCGTAGTAGAGGGCATCGATGAAACCGACGCCGTCCCCGTTGACATTGTCGCGGTAGGAACCGCGGTCGAGCCAGACAACCAGCGTGATGATCGTCAACAGCAGCAGACCGACCAGCCCCCGCAACATCAGCTCTCGGGCCGGTGTGGTGCCCCGGTTGGGCAGGGACACCAGGCTGATCTTGCTGCTGTTGATCCCGGCTGGATCGGGCAGGAGGCTGCTCATCGGTCAGCCTTCTTCGACGGTGAGCAGTGAGTCGATCCGATCAAGTCCTTCCTCCGCCAGGCGTGTCCGCGCGCCGAGGAAGCCGAGCTCGAGCAACACGACGACGCCGACGAGCTCCGCACCCAGTGACCGGACGAGCTCAGCGGTCGCGGAGACCGTGCCACCGGTGGCGAGCACATCATCGACGATGAGCACCCGCATATCGGGGGTGAGGGCGTCCCTGTGCATCATGAGCTCGTCGGTCCCATATTCGAGGGCGAACGTCGCCGACAGGGTGGGCCTCGGCAGCTTGCCCGGCTTGCGCACGGGCACGAAACCCGCTCCGAGCTGGGCCGCCACCGGAGCTCCCATGATGAAGCCGCGCGCTTCCATGCCGACGACCATGTCCACCTCTGCCGGTGCCAGCGCGGTCAGGCCGTCCACTGCCAGCCGGAAGCCCTTGGGGTCTGCCAGCAGCGGGGTGATGTCCTTGAAGACGACCCCCGGAGAGGGGAAGTCCGGGACATCGGAGATCAATCCCAGGAGTGTGTCCAGACCTGCAGAACCGGTCACTGACATGATTAGTTCTTTCGCTCGCTCCGGGTCTGCCGGCGCGGCTGGTGCCGCTCTGGTGGCGACCAGTCCACGGCCTCGGCCGTGACGATCCGTGTTCCGGCCTCGTCCAGTTCCTCGTTCGTCGGTTCGACGGTCGACACCGACCCGCCCGCGGAATCCGCAGTGGTTCCGGACCTGCGCGTCGCGACACCGGAGGTTCCCCGCTCGACCGATTCGGTGTGCTCCCGGATCGCCGGTTCCCGCATCTTCATGTCGACCAGCAGCGGTGCGGCGATCAGCACCGAGGAATAGGCGCCTGCGATCATGCCCACGAAGAGCACCAGGCCGAGGTCCTTCAACGGACCCGTTCCGAGATACCACCAACCGGCCACCAGCAGCGCCGCGACCGGCAGCACACCGATGATCGTGGTGTTGATCGAGCGGATGAGGACCTGGTTGACCGCCTTGTTGGCAGCCGCCGCATAGGTGACTCGGCGCTGTTCGTGAAGCCCGCGCATGTTCTCCCGCACCTTGTCAAAGACGACCACCGTGTCATACAGCGAATAGCCGAGAATGGTCAGCATGCCGATCAGCGTGGCCGGGGTGAAGGTGAAGCCGATCAGTGCATAGATGCCGATCGCCAGCACCAGGTCGTGCAACAGCGCGACGATGGCCGCTACGGACATCTTCAGATCGCGGAAATAGACCCAGATCAGCAGCATCACGAGCACGAGGAACACCACGAGCGCGATCAGGCCCTGTTGGGTGATCTGTTTGCCCCAGGAGGCGCCGATGAGGCTGTACGCGACCTGGTCCGGATCGACGCCAACCTCTTCCGCGATGATCTCCCGCATGAGAGGCACCTCGGTCTGGGCGTCCAATGATCGGGTCTGCACCCGGACCGTGTTCTCACCCATCGTGGTGACCGTCGTGTCCCCGAGCTCCGGCAGCCCGGAGGCCTGGACTGCGGCTCGCATGTCGTCAACGGTCTGCGCCGTCACCTGGGTCGGGGCCTGGAAGTCCGCACCCCCGGAGAATTCGATGCCGAGGGACAGCCCACGCAGGAGCAGAGCACCGATCGCGATCGCGATGATGATGCCGGACATGATGTACGACCGTTTGCGGAGCCCGACAATGTCGAGGGAGATGTCACCGGTGTACAGCCGGTGGGCGATGCTCCTGGAGGCCGGCGTCGCCTTGTTGGACTCGTCGGTCTCTGGCGGATTCGACTCGGTGAGTTTCCGGTCGGACATCACGCCTCCTTCCCTGCCGCGATCGGCGTCCGGGTGGTGCGACGGTGGGTCCGACCGGACAGCGTGCGCACACCGAGGTGCCCGCTGTCCAGTCCGGACAGCTTGTGACCGCCGCCGAAGAACTTGGTCCGCACCAACAGCGACATGAGCGGCTTGGTGAAGAAGAACACGACCACGAGGTCGAGCAGCGTGGTGAGGCCGAGAATGAAGGCGAATCCCTTGATCCCACCCATCGCCAGAACGAACAGGACGACGGCGGACAGCAGCGTGACTGCATCGGAGATCAGGATGGTGTATTTCGAGCGCGCCCAGCCTGCCTCGACGGCGGAGCGCAGGGATCTGCCCTCGCGTACCTCATCCCGTATCCGTTCGAAGAAGATGACGAACGAGTCCGCGGTCAGGCCGATCGCAACGATCGCGCCGGCGATGCCGGGCAGGTTGAGAGCGAACCCGACCGACTGTCCGAGAAGCACTGTCATCGCATAGGTGTACGCCGCCGCCACCGCCAGCGAGAGAATGACCACGACGAACAGACCGCGGTAATAGAACATGGCGTAACCGACCACCAGGGCCAGACCGATGATGCCCGCGATGATGCCCGCTCGGAGCTGCTCACCACCCAGGGTGGCGGACACGTTGGACACCTCGGACACCTCGAAGGAGAGCGGGAGCGCCCCGTATTTGAGCACATTGGCCAACTCCGTCGCCGATTGTTCGTTGAAGGATCCGGAGATCTCGGCGCGGCCGCCCGGAATGGACTGGCTCACGCTCGGCGCGGAGATCACGCGCCCGTCCAGGACGATGGCGAAACGGTTCTGGGGGTCCGTGTTGGCAGCCAGCGCCCCCGTCGCCTGCTCGAATTGGGAGGCGCCTTCACCGTCGAACGTCAGGTTGACGACCCAGTTGAGCTGATTCTGGGGTACGCCCGCCGTGGCGGAGGTCAGTCGGTCACCGGTGATCATGGCGGGGCCGAGCAGATATTTCTCCGAGTCGGCCCGGTCGCAGGCCACCATCGGCTGGTCGGAGACCTCGGGGATTTCGTCCCCGCAGGTGAACTCCTCGAAGTCGATGAAATCGTTCTCTGTCGGCTGCCAGGTCATCGCCTGGTCGGGTGGGAGTCCCTGTCCCGGCTCGGTCGGCCGCGGGCTGCGTGGCGGAGGCGGAGCCGTCGGCAGCATCGGCGCCGGACGGTTGGCTCCCGTGGTGGGCTCCTCCGCGGGTTCCGACTCGGTTTCCGCCGGCGTCGGCGCCTCTTCGGGCGCTGCGGTCCCCGTCGGCACCTCTTCGGGCGCTGCGGTCCCTTCGGCACCGGGCACGGCCTCGGCCGGTTCGGGTTGGACCGGAGGTGCAACACCCTCGACGTAGTGCACGGCACGGAAGGTCAGGACAGCGGTCTGGCCGACCATGCGGACGAGCTCGTCCTGCTGCACGTTGGGCACGGTGACGATGACCTGCCGGTCCCCGGATGTCGTCACTTCGGTCTCACCCACACCGAGCGAATCCACTCGCTGCTGGATGATCGTGCGCGCCTGCTCCAAGCTCTCCGAGGAGGGTGCGCCACCGCCGACGATGTTGCTGGCGGTCAGGGTGATCGTGGTGCCGCCACGCAGGTCGAGACCGAGCTTGGGCGTCCACGTCCTGGTTGCGGCCATGATCCCGAACATCGCTGCCAGGACCACGAACAGAACGATGAGTCTGCGGGCGGGGTTGCCATACCGTGTCGGCATGTCTCAGCCCTTCCGATTCTCGCCATCGCGGGGATCGACGTCATCGGCGGGCGGGTCCTGGAGGCCGCGCTCCAGCAGTCCGTCGTGGTCGTCATCGCCCGGAGCGACCGTCCCGCCGAACACGGCATCCTCGGCGAACTGGGACTCGGGCGTGATCACCTGCAGAACTGCCTGTTTCAGCACCAGGACCTGCTGGCCAGGGCCTATCTCGATCCTGACCTGACGTTCACCGACCTCGCTGACGGTGCCATAGATGCCCGAGTTGAGCATCACCCGTGTCCCGGGCGTCATCGTCTCCGCAAGCCTGGCCGCGTCGGCCTGGCGCTTCTTGTTGGGTCGAATGATGAGGAAATAGAACGAGGCCACCATCAAGGCGATCAATAGGCCGGTGGTCAGTGGTTCCATGAGTCCCGCATTCCTGTGCTGAATATCCCGTGAAGGGCTGACTGCCGGAGTCTACCCACGCATTCCGCTGTTCTCGCGTCAATCCCGTCCCGCGCCCCAGGACGCCCGGCGGTCCGGCAGCGAGCATCACGGGAACAATGTTGCGCCCTGTCCACCGGTCGGTGGCGTGAGGCCGAGGTGCCGCCACGCCGCATCGGTGGCCACGCGCCCGCGCTGCGTACGCATCAGGAATCCCTGGCGCACAAGAAACGGTTCCGCCACCTCCTCGACGGTCTCGGCCTCCTCCCCCACGGAGATCGCCAGCGTCGACAGCCCGACCGGGCCACCGCCGAAACGCTGACAGATGGCCTCGAGAACGCCCCTGTCGAGACGGTCGAGACCGAGCTCATCGACCTCATAGAGCTCCAGGGCATCTCGCGCCAGGCTCGGGGTGACCTTCCCGTCGGCCTTGACCTGGGCATAGTCCCGAACCCGTCGGAGCAGACGGTTGGCGATCCGCGGAGTTCCCCGCGACCGACGCGCGATCTCGGCAGCCGCGGCCTCCGGCATGCTGATGCCGAGCACCACAGCGGACCGCATCAGGATGCGCTCGATCGCGTCCGTGGCATAGAAGTCCAGTTGCGCGGTGAAACCGAACCTGTCCCGCAACGGACCCGGCAACAAGCCTGCACGCGTCGTTGCACCCACCAGCGTGAAGGGCGGGATCTCCAGGGGGATGGCTGTCGCGCCGGGACCCTTGCCCACGATGACGTCGACCCGGAAGTCCTCCATCGCGAGATAGAGCATCTCCTCCGCCGGCCTCGACATGCGGTGGATCTCGTCGAGGAAGAACACCTCTCCCTCGACCAGCCCCGACAGGATCGCCGCCAGGTCCCCGGCATGCTGGATGGCCGGGCCCGAGGAGATGCGCAGCGGGGCGCCCATCTCGGTGGCGATGATCATGGCGAGGGTGGTCTTGCCGAGGCCCGGCGGTCCGGACAGGAGCACATGGTCGGGCACCCCACCCCGGTGCCTGGCTGCGGCCAGGACGAGGCCCAGCTGGTCGGCGACTCGCGGCTGACCGCGGAATTCCGCCAGGGAGCCTGGTCGCAGCGCCGACTCGGCCGCCTTCTCGTCAGGAAAGGCGTGGGGGTCGACCGGGGAGTGCTTCGTCACGTCGCGAGCCTACTTCGGGGGTGCGACAGTCACCGTTTGGCCAACGTACGCAGGGCCGTTCGCATCAACACCGCGACATTGGATTCGGTGTCCGCGAGATCGCTCACCCGGTCGCAGGCGGCCTCGGCGTCCTTGGTCGACCAGCCGAGCCCCTGCAGGCCCTGGGACACCTGTTCCCGCCAGGCCGGCACCACTGGGGTGCTCGGCGGGAGCGTCGTCGTGGCGCCCAGTGCCTGCACCTTGTCCTTCAGCTCCAGCACGATCTTCTGTGCCCCCTTGGGACCGATGCCGGGCACCCGCGTCAGGGTCTTGTGGTCCTCCGCCACGATCGCGCCCCGGAACTCATCGGGGCTCAGCACCGCGAGGAGCGCCTGTGCGATCCGTGGCCCCACCCCGGAGGCCGTCTGCGCCAAGTCGAAGCAGTCGCGTTCATCGGCTTCCGCGAAACCATAGAGGGTCAGGGAATCCTCCCGCACCACGAGTGAGGTGTGCAGGTGGGCGGGCTGTCCGAGGCGCACGCTGGTCGCGGTCGAGGGGGTGCACTCGACCCGACAACCGAAACCGTTGAGGTCCAGCACCACCCACGTCGCGCCGACAGCGGCCACGGTGCCCTCCAGATGGGCGATCACGATCGTCTCCTTCCGACTCGACGGGTGGCGGCATTCACGCGCTCGACCTGGCGGCGGGACAACTCGGCGGCCCGCTCCAGCGATCCGTTGTGGTGACCGCCGTTGCGCTCGACGCGGCGCAGGGCCTCCTCAATGCGGTTGCTCGACTGTCCGCGCCACACCTGACAGATCCCGAGGGCCACCGCGTCCGCCGCATCGGCCGGCTTGGGGGGAGCGTCGAGCTGCAGCACCCGCGCCACCATGTGACCGACCTGCTCCTTGCCGGCGCGGCCGTTGCCGGTGATGGCTGCCTTGACCTCGCTGGGCGTGTACTGGGCGACAGGGATCGCCTGTCGGGCACCGACCAGCATCGCGATGCCCGCGGCTTGGGCGGTGGCAATCACCGTCTGCATGTTGTTCTGCGCGAACACGCGTTCAACGGCCAGCACATCGGGCAGCCACTGCCCCACCAGCCCTGACAGTTTCTCCTCGATCGTCACCAACCGACGCGGCACATCGAGCGCGGGATCGGTCCGGACCACCCCGACGCCCAACAGATGGGGCGGACGCCCCGGGGTGCCCTCCACGACCGCGAAACCACAGCGGGTCAGACCGGGGTCGATCCCGAGCACCCGCATATGACCTCCCGTTGGAACAGACGTTCGGATCCTAGTCGGGGATCATCGGGTGGGCGACGCTGCCACGCCGGGCCGGCGGTCAGTCCTCGTCGGGTCGCTCCGCGTTGTCATAGACGTTCTGCACGTCATCGAGGTCTTCGAGGGCGTCGATGATACGGTCGAGCTTCTCAGCGGTATCCCCATCGACCGGCGAGTCATATTCGGGGACCATGTGCACTTCCGCGGACTCATAGTCGAGTCCCGCGGCCTGCACGGCCTTGCGGACCTCCACCACGTCATTGGGTTCGCAGAGAACAGTGAAGCCCTCGCCCTCGTCGAAGACGTCCTCGGCGCCCGCCTCGAGCGTGGCCTCCACCAGGTCGTCCTCGGTGACCGTGCGTCCGTCCTGGTCCTTGGCGACCTCGATGACACCCTTCCGCTGATAGATCCGCGAGACCGAACCGATGTCGGCCATCGTGCCACCGTTCCGGGTGATGGCGACCTTCACATCGGCGGCGGAGCGGTTGCGGTTGTCGGTCAGGCATTCGATGAGTACGCCGATCCCGCCGGGGGCCATCGCTTCGTACCACAACGTCTCATAGTTGACGGCATCGGCGCCGGCTCCGGAACCGCGCTTCACCGCACGGTCGATGTTGTCGTTGGGCACCGACGACTTCTTGGCCTTCTGGATCGCGTCATAGAGCGTCGGGTTGCCCGCTGGGTCGCCCCCGCCGAGGCGCGCGGCGACCTCGACATTCTTGACCAGTTTGGCGAACAACTTTCCACGTTTGGCGTCCAGGATCGCCTTCTTGTGTTTCGTTGTCGCCCATTTGGAATGACCTGCCATTGACTCGGCCTTTCTGAAATCAGGGTGTGAGTGCGGCTCGTGCTTCCTCAGGAGTCTCGAGCCGCTCGTATTGAATGATGGTGTCGGTGGGTTCATAACCCAGGGACCGATAGAGCGACGTGCCGCCTCCGTCGACCGAGTCCAACCCGACGCCGCCTGCGTCCATGCCGGCCCGCCGGAAGGAATCCAGGGAGCGGGCCAACAACACCCGGGCGATATTGCGGCCGCGCTGTGCCGGCCGCACTCCGAGGCGATCCGTCCAGCCCAGGGCCGGTCCCCCGAGCTCGTCGGAGGCGGAGTTCAGGGCATAGCCCACGACGTTGTTCCACTCGTCGACCGCGACCCACGACAGATCCGGGCGCGCATGATCCCCCGCCAGCGATGCCGCCCACGTGTGCGGATCGATTTCCTGTGAGCCCCATCGATCGGTGAACGCCTCGTTGTGTGCTTTCCTGGTCGGCTCCACCCACCGCGGTCCGAACGGCTCGAAGCGAACACCGAGCACCGGGGTCGCCACGAACTCGGCCACCCGGCTCCCGGTCGGAAACTGGCACACCATGTCGATCAGCCAGCGAGTCGGCTGAAAACCCTGGTGGACGAACAGGGAACGCTTGTTGGACATCGAGGCATCACTGAACGCGACCAGCCTCAGCGGGCCCGGCGAATCCGTGGCGAGGAACCAGTCGCGGGCCCGCCGCAGTTGCCAACGGATCAGCGCCCGACCGATGCCCTGGTGCCGGAACGCAGGATGCACCGCACCGTCCAGTTGCACCGTGTCCGGCGCCTCGGCGACCGTGAGCCAGCCGACCGCGACCATCGACGAACCCTCATAGCCGAGCGCCATGAGTTCGGAGGCCAGCGGGCCGGTCGCCTCGAACCAGGCGGGCAGATCCTCCGGCCCCCAGCGCGGGGTGGTGTCGTCGAATGCCGCGATCGCCGACAAAAAGGCATGGACTTCAACGAGTTCTTTGGCAGCCCCGGCGCGCCACCGCAGAGGGGTCACATCATTGAGACTGTGTGACAATTTCCCCCCTCCGGCAGACAGCAGTGGCACACTCTAGCGGGTCACCGCCAGATCCGCGGGGTTTCCGCGACCCCGCCCTTCCGAGGACGCGCGGTTTGAGCCCACACGTGCCGCCAGGTGTGCGCCGTTTCGGGTGTCCGTGAGCCCGGCAGCTGACCGGGGTCGGACCGCTGCACGGCCCACCAGGTCGCTCCGTCCTCGGCGATGAGTCCATCGATGGCCGCCTCCTGGTCGCGGGCGTCCGCCCCGACATGCAGCGGGCCACCGAACCGGACGCTGACCCGCGACACACCAGGCGTGGCACGCACGGCACGGGCACCGCGGATCCCCACCGGCACCACCGGGACACCCGTCTGCTCAGCGAGCACGGCCGCAAAGGAATGGAACGGGCGCTTCGTCGCCCCGGCCGCGGGCAGCCCCTCCGGGAAGATGAGCACCGACCAGCCATCGCCGAGCAGGTTCGCGAGGCGTACGCCATCCTCACCCGGTGCGTCGAAGTCGACCTGCACACGGCGCCGGACCAGACCGGAGAAATACCCGACCCGCTCCCGCGGCACGGTGACCACGGCGGTCCGTGCCCGGCGGGCAGGATCCAGCCGGGCGAGCACCAGTTCCGCGGCGTTCCCGGTCGGATGGTTGGCGACGAAGATCACCGGGCTCGCGGGCAGCCGGGCCGGTGCCGGACCGTCGAGAGCCACCCGGGGCAGGACGGGTGCCAGGCGTCGCAGCAGGCTACCGCGTGCGGGTCCTGCGACCGGGCGGGCGGAGCTGACCGGTGGCGCGTCCTCAGGACCCGACCAGCGGGCGCCGGCGAGAACGTGTCGCAGGTCGCGCACGAGACCGCGGAAAGGTCGGCGTCGTCGTGGACCTCCGGTGGCCCAACGGGCCAACTGACGTGGTTCGAACTCCTCGCTGCTCATGCGGTCACGTCCGCAATCAGCGCCGGCGGGGTGTGCAGGTGCAGAATGTCGGGAGTGCGCCCCACCGACGCCGATGCAATTTCCAGGGCGTCGGCCAGTGTGCTCGCCGCCCGATGGCCCAGCCGTTCCGCGCTGGCTCTGTCCGCACCCACCCAGATGATGTCCCCGCAATGAGCGACCGCGGGCTGCACCGCATCCCACAGCTGCAGCGGATGCGTGCCGTGGAAGGCGTTCTGGGTGCGATAGAGGCTGACGTACCACTCGTCCGACACGAAGCGGTCCCCGTGTTCGGCATGGATCCGCACGGGATCGGTCGTATCGCTGAGCACCTCGGCGAAGAAGTCCGCCGACGCGGCATGGAACCGGGCGTTGAATTCCTGCGCCAACGGATGGAACAGAATCATCGCCCCGCCTTCGCGCACCGCGGGCTTGCCCGTGTGGGCCTCGAACGTGCGGGCGAGGACGTCCCAGGCGGCAATCAACGGGTTCATGACCGCCCCCTGGTTGTGTTCCGTGATCGGGGCGGGTCCGGCAATCACGACGTCAGCGGCGGCACCGATCTCGACACGCTGCTGCTCCAGCAGCACCTCACGGCTGACGTCGGCGACCTGTGCAACATCGCCACCGGTCACCGCGAGCACGCCATAGGGCGCGGCGGGTGGGTCCAGCAGGAGCCCGCGTACCCGATGGGGAGCGATCGACTGCAACCGCCGCAGGCCGAGCGCATTGATCCGGTCGCGCACATTCCACTCCCATTCCCGCTTCCCGAGGAACGCGAGCCAGTTCGAATAGAGCGACTGATCGAGCACGATCTCGAGGTGCCAGACGGTGAGATGCTCGGCGAGGACCCCCGCGACCTCGTCGCGGACCTGCTGATCGGCACCGCGTCCGAGCTGGGCCCAGGCAGTGGCCGCGCCGGTGACGCCCGTGGCGAGCTGCTGCCATCCGATGTGCCCGATCTCGCTCACCACGCTGACGTCAATGACGAGATCGGCCTCGGCCACGGCACGGTTGAGGAATACGCCGGAGGTCACCTCCACCAGATCCGGCGCCTCCGCGTCGTGGGATCCGATGAGACCGTCGCTGGCGAACGAGCGGTGCACCCGCTCCCCCACCAGCCCCCGGATCTCCTCCTCGCTCTGGGCGCGGCGCAGCCCGTTGGCGGCCACCAGTCGGACATCATCGATGCCCGCGTCGGCCGCAAGGCTCAGGATCTGTTCGAGCGCCTCGGTGCGGATGTCGGGCCGGGCCATCGCCGGCATCGGGCGGGCACCGTCGGTGAACACAATCGCCACCTTGAGGCCGGGACGCAGGAGATCACCGAGAGGCGCCTGCCCGACGGGTTCATTGAGGGCACGACCGATGGCGAGTGCCGGATTGACTCCGGGACGGGACTCCGCGGGATAGGCCACCCGTGTCCCCTGCGGGAGACGCTCGAGCCGGCAGCCGGCCCCTTCGGGGATCAGCAGGGGTGGGGTGCGGTCATCGACCTCGAGGACGAAACCAGGGCGGTGCATATCACTTCTCCTTCGCGGGCGCGATCGACCAGCGGGGGGTCTGGGACATCGCAGCCCACTCCACGACTGACCATGAATTCTTCTGGGCCGCGCGCATCAACCCGATGTCCGGGTTGACCGCGACCGGGTGTCCGACCACCGACAGCATGGGGAGGTCCACGTGGGAGTCGGCGTACGCATAGGACTCCGCCAGATCGATCCCGTTGAGACTCGCCCAGTGTTTGAGCCACGCGGGTCGGGACTCCCCCACCATCGGCGGGCCGGTGAGGAAGCCACTGCAGCGACCGTCCTCGTCCACAGCCAGTTCTGCCGCCACGATGACGTCGAACAGGGGCCGCAGCGGTCGAGTGAGAGGACGGATCGCGCCGGTCATCAACACGGTGGTGTGCCCCTGGTCGCGATGCTCGCGGATGCGGCGGACCGCGTCCGGGGTGAGTCGATCCAGGATGTGTTCCGAGATGCGTTCATCAACCGCCTGCTCGAGCGCAGCCATGTCGGCACCCTCATAGCGCCGATACAGGGCCCGCAGGAAGGTGCCGCGATCGCGCCGTTCGGCGCGCAGATAACTCGGCAGAGCCTTGACCAGCGATGCGATCTCGGACGCCTTCCCTGCGGTGGTGAGCTCCGGCAGCTTGGCCCACAGGTAGGTCTCCACCACGTTGCCGCTCATCACGGTGCCGTCGAGGTCGAACACCGCAACGACCGAGGCCGGGTCCGCGGTCGCGCTGCTCAGATCGCGATAGGTCGAGGCCGTCCGGCCCCGGCGTCGACGCACCGCGTCCATCCGGCGGACAGGAGCCGTCACGGACGGGCAGTGGATCTCCTCGATGTATTCCGTCCAGTCCACCGCCGCCGAATCGAAGGCCCAATCGTCCACGTCGTCCGGGTGCAGCGAGTGATGCAGCGCGAGCGTACGGTCATCGACGAAGTGGAGCTCGGTCCGCAGATATTCGCCATAGATGGTGAGGTAGCGGCGGAGGAACCCGAGGCGGCCCGTGGCCTTGTCGAGCGACCTGGCGTACGCCCGCGTGCGGGCGGAGCGCGGTGCGAAGCTCAGCACCCGGTCGGCCCACTTGGACGCCGCCTCGGAGGTGGCGAGGAAGCGCTCCACCTGCGCCGAGCCCGGCCAGTTCCAGATCGGCAGCTTGGTCTGACCGCGGTCACCGCGGTCGAACGGATGGTTGGTGAAATAGCGCCGCACGTGCCGATAGATGTCGGCGAAGGTCAGCGGATTCCGGGCCCCGGAGTTGGAGTGATAGAACTCCGGTTTCCCGACCTCGGGGACGGTGGCGCAGACCGCGAGGATGCAGTTGACGACCATGTCGCACGGAATGATGTCGATGACCGAGTCCGGCGACGCGGGGATCTCGGGAAGGTCGCCCTTGCCGTAGGCGAGGATGATCGGTTCGGCCATCTTGAAGCCCTCGATCCAGCCCGGATAGGGGTGTTTCAGGGAGGACTCCACGATGGCCGGCCGCACGATCGAGACCCGCATGTCGTGCCCCAGGTCCGCGACGATGCGCTCCCCCATCGCCTTGGCGAACGTATAGACATCGGTCCAGCCCACCGAGCGCGCACGCTCGGTGCCCGCGAGCACGAGCTGTTCGTGGACCCATTCCTTGCGGCGGCGCTCGGTGTCGGCCGCGGTGGTCAGATAGCCCGCCTGGCGGTGCTCCCGCTCGGCCTGTTCCCGCAGCTCGGTCAGGCGCTCCGCACTCCGCGATTCGATCTCGATCCGTTCGGCCAGCTTGAGCGCCCACTCGGTCTCGACCTGATAGTCCACGTCGTGTTCGTGGGCCTTCTCCGGAATCGCCCCGCGGCGTCGCCCGGCCGTATAAGCGGTCGACACGTGCACATAGTGCGGCACCTTCACGAGGGCGCCCTCGTCGTCGGACATGGCCTCGCGGAACTTGTCGAGCAGGGCCTTGGTCCCGAGCACGTTGGTCTTGAACGCCTGGTCGATCGGCGGGTCGAACGACACGTCGCCGGCACAGTGGATCAGCACGTCGGTGTCCCGGGGCAGGTCCGGCACGTTCGGCAGGTCGCCCTCGATCACCTCGACCCGCGCGTCGAGCAACTCCTCCGCCCCACCGGCGGCTTCACGCACCTCCGCGAAGATCCGCTTCTTGACCAGTTGGATCATGCGGTCCCGGGCGGAGGCGGAGCCCTTGCGCCGGACGAGTACGCCCGCCGTGGTGTCCGGCAGCTCGGTGAGAATCTTCCACAGGATCTGCTCGCCGATGAAGCCCGTCACGCCGGTGAGCACAATCTTCTTGCCCGCCAGCAGATCCTTCAGGCGTCCATCGAGCAGCGGGCCGTCATGAACCTGGCCGCTGAGCAATGTCTGCTGTGTCACCTGGCATCCTCATCCTTCTCGTCCTCATCGGTCTGGTCCTGGTCGTTCCTGTCGGCACCGTGCGGATCCTCGTTCCGGGCGGCGCTGTCGTCGCCGCGCGCCACCGCGAGCGCCTCGGCCAGGGTGAAGTTGCCCACATAGAGCGCCGTACCCACAATCGCACCTTCGATGCCGATCGGCACAAGGCCCCGCAAGCGACGCAGGTCCTCGAGCGTGGAGATTCCCCCCGAAGCCACGACGGGGCTCTCGGTGCGCGCACAAATCGCGCCCAGCACCTCATAGTTGGGCCCGGTCAGCATGCCGTCCGACGCCACGTCCGTGACGACATAACGACGACAGCCCGCGGCATCGAGGCGCGCCAGGGTTTCGAACACATTGCCGCCCTCGGAGGTCCAGCCCCGTGCGGCGAGCTTGTCCCCCTTGACGTCCAGGCTGATCGCGATCCGGTCCCGGTGTCGGGCGATGATCTGCTCGCACCATTCGGGGTTCTCGAGCGCGGCGGTCCCGATGTTGACCCGGGTGCAGCCGGTGGCGAGGGCCCGCTCGAGGCTGGCATCGTCGCGGATGCCGCCGGAGAGTTCGACCTGCAGGTCGGTCTCCTCGATCAGGCGACGGATCACGTCAAGGTTGTTGTCCCGGCCGAAGGCGGCATCCAGATCGACCACGTGCAGCCAATCCGCACCGCCGTCCTGCCAGCGGCGTGCCGCCTTGATGGGGTCGCCGAACACCTTCTCGGTGCCATCCACCCCTTGGACCAGTTGGACGGCCTGGCCGCCCTTCACATCAACCGCCGGCAGCAACGTCAAGGAATCCACTCCGGCATGTTATCGAAGTCACCGACACGGCCCCGGTGCATTCCCCTACGAGTCGGTGGGCTGGGGAACACTCATCGTTCCGGGAGCCTCCAGCGCGATCACCCGCCCACGCGCAACGTCCACACCGTCGGCGGAAACGACGAGTTCGACCGTGACCTTGCGGCCGCGCACCTCGGTGATGGTCCCGGTGCAGACGAGCACGGGCCCCATGGGGGTGGGGTGCTCATACCGCACCTCAAGGGTGCCGGTCACGAAACGCAACGCCCCCTGGGTGGCGGCGTCCACGCCCCGTTCGCGGCCGGCGGCGAGCGCCGCGCTGCCGGTGCCGGCGCAGTCGATGAGACTGGCGACGATCCCGCCATACACGAAGCCCCGAATGGCGGTGTGCTCCGGCTTCGGCGTGAACCGGGTCTC
Organism: Propionibacterium sp.; assembly: GCA_012839035.1. Lineage (GTDB taxonomy): Bacteria > Actinomycetota > Actinomycetes > Propionibacteriales > Propionibacteriaceae > Enemella. Next base: position 16,178 of record DUOB01000151.1, on the reverse strand, counting down.
GGTGCGGCCGTCGGGCAGCCAGCGCGTGCCGAAGTGATGGCCGGCCGCATTGGCGACTCCGCAACCGAAGCACTGGGCGAGATCATCGTCATAGAACTGCTGGATCGTGGGCTCGGGCACTGGATTCCTCCTCGTGTTCGGCATCCTGGAGCCCAGCCTGCCAGTCCTCAGATCCCGTGGATGAAGGCCCGTTCCTCGGCGCGGGCATCAGCGACAAACCAGTCATCATCGACGGCCAGTGCCTCGATCGTGACCGGCACGTCGCCCAGGACCAGGGGCAGCGTGTGCAGCACGGTCGAGGGGAACGACAGGATGCAGTGCCCGAGCGGGCCCTTGCGGGCGAAGACCTCCATCGGCAGGTCGGGACGCACGATGCGTACACCCAGACGTTCGATCGCGACCAGTTTCTCCCGGCTCTCGTGGCGGTGGGGCAGATAGCGGGCCACCGCCCGGTCGGCGATGAGGCGTTCGATCCCCCGGAGGTACGCCTCCGGGGCCACCACGCCGGTCTCCACCAGCGAGCTGCCCATCAGGTCGGTTCCGTCGAGGAGCCGCGGCGGGCCGAAACGGGACCGGACCCAGGCATAGGCGTTGCGGGTGACCGGCAGCTCGGTGTCCAGGGGCATGGCGCTGAACAGCTCGACCCGATCACTGCGTCGGCCGAGGAGCCGTTCGGCGCGGTGGCCGACGATCCGGTGGGCGCTCGTGCGCCGGGCCACATGCCACCGCCGCAGCTCGGTGCCATCGGCCCACTGCTCCGCATAGCGCAGGGTGGCGGTGCCGTCGTCGACGACGACGAGACGCAGATCCGGTGGGGCTGCGGAGATCAGGAGGTGGGAGAAGGCGGCGTACGGATCACCGAGGACCACCGTGTCCGCGACCCGCACCTGCCGGGTCCAGCGCGCCAGCACGCCTGCTGACCGCGCCCCGCCGCGCACCTCGGCCCACGTGACCCGGAAGCCATCCCGGCGTACGAGCTCCGACAGCCGGTGAAGTTGGAACCTCGTCCCCGGATCCCCGGGGCCCAGCACGACGATGTGAATGTCCGCCGCGGTGGCGGCGCCCCACTCCACGACGTTCAGCAGCTGGGCCGGACTCTCGACGAAGCCCAGGGTGCCGCCCACGGCTCAGACGCGCGGGGTGTTGATGTGGTCGTCGCCGCCCTCGGCGATCACGCCCGGGACCCGGCGGAGCTTCTTCATCGGCCCGAGCTCGGAGTCATAGACCTTCTTGACCCCGTCGCCCAGCGCCTTCTCGATCACGCGGATGTCGCGGACGAGGCGCTCCAGGCCGCCCGGTTCGACGGACGCGGCCTGGTCCGAACCCCACATGGCGCGGTCCAGAGTGATATGGCGTTCGATGAAGACCGCGCCCAATGCCACAGCGGCGAGCGTCGTCTGCAGACCGGTCTCGTGACCCGAATAACCAATCGGCACGTTGGGGTATTCGGCGTTGAGTGTGTTGATCATGCGCAGGTTGAGCTCCTCCGGCTTGGCCGGATAGGTGCTCGTGGAGTGACACATCAGGATCTGTTCGCTGCCGAGCACCTCGACGGCATGCCGGATCTGGGCGGGGGTCGACATGCCCGTGGAGAGGATCACGGTGCGGCCGGTGGCCCGCAGCGTGCGCAGGAGGTCATCGTCGGTCAACGATGCGGAGGCGACCTTGTGGGCGGGGAGATCGAACTGTTCGAGGAAGTCAACGGCCTCGGTGTCCCACGGTGACGCGAACCACGCGATGTTGTGGGCCTTGCAGTATTCGTCGATGCGGCTGTATTCCTCCACACCGAACTCGACCCGGTGCCGATAGTCGATATAGGGCATACGGCCCCAGGGCGTGTCTCGCTCGATGTCCCACTGGTCGCGCGGGGTGGCGATCTCCGGGGTGCGCTTCTGGAATTTCACGGCGTCCGCGCCCGCATGCACGGCAGCGTCGATGAGCCGCAGGGCGTTGTCCAGGTCGCCGTTGTGGTTGATGCCGATCTCACCCGTCACATAGACGGGGTGGCCCGGCCCGACGGGGCGTTCGCCGAACATCCGGACCTTGCTCTCACCTGTGCTCATGCTTCCCTCTCCCATCGACCGCTCGCCTCGAAAGGCTACACGTAGCCCACCGTGATCCTCCGGCGGAGGACCCCCACTAGGGTGGCGTCCATGGCCACTGCACACCCGCTGCTCACCGTGGTGGTGAACTTCTTCCGGTTGGGCCCCCTGGCCGAGGATGCTCTTGCCAGTCTCCGCTGGTCGAGCGATCCACGCATCACGTTTCTTCTCGTGGACGATGCCTCGCCCGATGACACCCCGGAACGACTGCACCGGGCCGCTCGCTCCCTCCCCGGTGCGCGGGTCCTGATCCTGCCGGAGAACCAGGGACTCGCCGGTGCCCGGATGGCGGCCCTGGCCGAACTCGACACCGATTGGTTCACCTTCCTGGACGGTGATGACTGGGTGTCCAAGGGCTACTATCCGGCGCTGCTCGACGAGGTGCTGGGGTTGGGCGTCGACTGGGTCCGCACCGATCACATCCAGTGCACCGGACGCCAGCGTGTCCTCGTCCGGATCCCCGACGTCAACCGGGCCGGCCGGGTCGGTGTGCCCCGGGAATCCATCCTCTCGGCGCGCACCAGTTCCGTGGATTTCGCCCACGCCTGGTCGGGTGTCTATCACCGGCGCCTCGCGACGGCCGGATATGTCTGCTATCCCCCGGAGTTGCGCACCGCCGAGGACCGGCCGTCGATCTGGCGACTGCATCTGTCGGTGCCGCAATTCACCATTGCCCGCACGGTGGGGGTGCACTACCGGCAGGACGTCGCGGGATCGCTCACCCAGACCGGCGACGTCCGGCAGCTCGCCGTGACCGAATCCATGCGGCAGGTCGGGGAGATCGTCGCCGCGGACCCGGAGGCGGATCGGTTCCGGACCAAGGTGCTGCGCACCTGGGCGGGCCTGTTCGCGTGGCACTGGCAGCACCGGTCCCGGTTCACCCCGGCCCTGCGGGCCCGGTTCACCGTGGAGGCCGCGGGTCTGCTCGACACCGCCGATCCCGACGAGCTTGCCGCAGTGATCAAGGCCATGCCCGAGAGCCGGCGCCAGGCGGTTGAGTCGCTGCGCCGGGCAGCCCGCGTACTCTCCCTCGCACCCCTGCCCAGAGGCCCCCGATGACCCCGACCATGACCGTCGTCATCCCCTGCTATCGGCTCGCTGACCGGCTCCCCCTCACCCTCGCAAGCCTGACCCGCGCCATCGATGAGCGGATCGAGTTGTTGTTCATCGACGATGCCTCGCCCGATGCCACCGCCGACGTGATCGCCGCCGCACTCCCCCGCCTTCCCCGCGCTCGGCTGCACCGCCTCGACCAGAACGTCGGGCTCTCCGGGGCGCGCAATGCGGGTGTGGAGCTGGTCGAGACGGACTACCTGACGTTCTTCGACGGTGACGACACGGTCGCCCGCGACTATTTTCCCGCCCTGCTGGACGCGATCGCCGGACTCGGCGTACCCATGATCAGAACCGACCACATCGAAGTGACCGGCCGCACCCGCGTGCTGCGGAGGGTGCCGGCCGGGTGCCGGGACGGACGCATCGCCGCACCGCGCGAGGCGATCCTGCCGGTGGGTCAGCGGACGTCGGTGGATTATCCGTACGCCTGGGCCGGCGCCTATCACCGCAGTCTCGCGGAGGCCGGAACGCTGCGGTTCCCGGATGAGCTGCGCACGGCGGAGGACCGGCCGTGGATCTGGCAACTGCACTTGGGTGCGGAGTCCTTCTCGGTGCCGGCGCTGGCGGGGGTGCATTACCACCGGGATCAGCCCGGTTCGTTGACCCGGCTGGCCGATTCGACCCAACTGGATTTCGTCGCGGCCATGGAGCAGGTGATCCGGATCGTGTCCGCGGACCCGGCTGCGGACCGGTTCCTCCCGAAGGCCGTGCGGCGGTGGTGTGAGCTGACGCTGCACCACCTGGGGCGGATGGACCGGTTCGCTCCGGAGGTACGACGAACCTTTCGCCTCCTGCTCGGGCGCTCGCTCGCCGGCGCCCCGCAGCCACTGCTCGATGACACCCTGGCGCAGTTGACCCCCGACCGCCGGGCCCGGCTCACCCGATTGATGGCCGACACTGCCGAACGTGAACGGAGAACCCGATGACCCGCACCCACCTGTTCGAGGTATCGACGCTGTTCGGTCTGGCGACACTCAAAGCCGCCCTGGACGCAGGTCTCTTCCCGGACGCCGGCAAGCGGGTGCTCGTGGTGAGCAACAACGCCGCGGTCCCGGAGGCGGTGGCCGACCTGGCCGAGAGCCCGGCCTTCACCCCGTTGGCGGAGCCGTTCGATCAGGTCGTGTCCTTCAACGCGGCCATCGCGCCCCTGCACCCGTCGGCCTGGCTGCCGTCGGAGGCGGAGATGCCGTTGTGGGAACGCTATTTCCGGCTGCAGTGGGACCTGTGCGACGAACCTGTGCACCTGGTGGTGGAATCGATCCAGGTCTCCCCCGCCCAATCCCTCGCGTGGTCGTTCCCGCAGGCCTCGATTGACGTCTATGCCGATGGGCTCATGAGCTATGGGCCGACCCGCAACAAGATCCTCTCCGAGGTGGGTTCCCGCATCGAACGGCTGCTCCACCTCGATCTGGTGCCGGGGCTGGCGCCGCTGCTGCTCGAGGAGTTCGGGGTGACGCGGCAGATCATCCCCAGCGAGCCCTTCCTGGCCGTGCTGGCCGGGCTGGGCGCGACCGCCGAGCTGCCGCGGCAGACCGGCCGGACGGCTCTTCTGCTCGGCCAGTATCTGTCACCGCTCGGCCTGATGACCAACGCGCAGGAGGAAGCCCTGCACACGCAGATGCTCGAGGCTGCCGTCGGCCGGGGCTTCGACCGGATCGTGTTCAAGCCCCACCCGACGGCACCGACCGAGCTGGCCGGACCCATGCTGGAGCGAGCCGCCGAACTGAACGCGGACGTCGAGGTGTTCACCGCTCCGGTCCTCGCCGAGACCCTGTTCGACCGTGCGGACATCGGTCTGGTGGTCGGGTGTTTCTCCACCGCGCTGATGACCGCCCAGGCTCTCTATGGGCTGCCGGTGGTCCGGGTCGGCACCGAACAACTGCTCACCGCGCTCAAACCGTTCCCCAACAGCAACCGCATCCCGCTGGTCATCATCGATTCACTCGTCGCGGGCCCGGAGGCCCCCGCCCGGTTGAGCGTGCCGGAGGTGGCCCGGTTGATCGAGGCGGTCGGGTTCGTGATGCAGCCGGAAGTCCTCTCTCATCGGCGCGCAGCCGCGGGTGACTGGCTGTGGGAGCACGGCGCGGCCGAGGCCCGGTTCTTCCCGCCCGTCCGGCTCGGCGAGCTCGGGCTGCCGGGTGGCCGGCAGACCCTCAAGACCCGCTTGGCGCCCACCTTGCGCCGGGCCGCCCGGTCGGCGTACGCGATCGAGCGCCGACTCGAGGAGCGCCTCATGGGACCCATCCGCGGAGTCCCCGGCGGAGGGTGACGCACGGGGACACTCAGCCGCGGAGCGTCGCGACCCAGTTCCGGAGCAACCGTCCCCCGGCGCCGCCCGACTTCTCCGGATGGAACTGGGTCCCGCTCACGCAGCCCTGTTCGACCGCCGCGACGAAACGGTCGCCCTCGTGTTCACACCAGGTGGTCCGATCCGCGGCCGTGGCGTGAACGCCATAGGAGTGCACGAAATAGAACCGCTGATCCGTCACTCCGCCGAAGAGCGGTGACCCCTCCGCTGCAGCCACCGTGTTCCAGCCCATGTGGGGCAGCCGGCGGGCGGTGAGCCGATCAACTCTGCCGGGCAGCACCCCGCAGCCGGCGGACCGCACACCGTGTTCATGGCCCTCCTCGAAAAGGACCTGGAAACCCACACAGATCCCCAGCACGGGTCGGCCGGCGGCCACCCGGGCACGGATGGCGTCGTCACCGCCGATCCCGCGCAGTCCCGCCATGCATGCGGCATAGGCGCCGACCCCTGGCACGACCAGACCGTCCGCCCGGCCGGTGTCGGCCGTGTCGGAGGACAGCACCACGTCCGCACCCGCCCGTTCGAGGGCACGGCATGCCGATCTGAGATTTCCGGAGCCGTAGTCGAGCACGACCACACGACGGCTCACGCTCACAGGGCGCCCTTCGTGCTGGGCACACCGGCGATGCGGCCGTCGGGCTCGACGGCGATCCTCAGCGCCCGGGCCAGGGCCTTGATCTGGGCCTCCACGATGTGGTGCGGGTCCCGGCCGGCGAGCAGCGTCAGATGGACGCAGATGCCGGCGTTGAAGGCGAGCGTCTCGACGATGTGCCGGGTCATCGACCCGACATAGGGCGTGCCGGGTCTGCCATCGGGCCAGGGGCCGCCGCCGATCAGGGCATAGGCCTGGGCCTCGGGCTCGCCGGTGTGCACGCAATACGGGCGGCCGGCGATGTCCACCACGCACTGGGCGAGCGCCTCGTCCAGCGGCACGAGCGCGTCCCCGAACCGGCGGATGCCGCGCTTGTCACCGAACGCCTCCCGCAGCGCCTGGCCGAGCACGATCGCGGTGTCCTCCACGACGTGGTGCGCGTCGATCCAGACGTCCCCGCTCGCCTCGATGTCGAGATCGATCAGCGAATGCCGGGCCAGCGACGTGAGCATGTGATCGAAGAACCCGACTCCGGTGCTGACCGAGGACTCCCCCGAGCCGTCCAGATTGACCCGGACCCGGACACCGGACTCCGAGGTCTTGCGTTCGGCCGTGGCCGTGCGATGGGCGGTGTCGGTCATCGGGTCGTCTCCTCGTTGTCCAGAACGCGCATCAGGGCAGTCTTGAACGCCGCCATCTCCGTCGGCGTTCCCATGGAGACCCGCAGCATGCCCGCGGGTCCGGTCTCGCGGATCAGCACGCCATCCGCCAGCAGCTGTGACCAGACGGCATGCCGGTCCGGGAAAGCGCCGAACAGCACGAAGTTGGCCTCGGACGGCACGACCGGCAGGCCCATGCCGACCAGCCAGTCGACCAGATCGTCCCTGGCCGCCCGCAGCTCGGCGACATGCGCCATCATCTCCGGCGCATTGTCCAGCGCCACCGAGGCGACCGCCTGGGTGATGCCGGACAGGTGATAGGGCAGGCGTACGATCCGGCAGGCATCGACGATCGCGGGCGCCGCGGCGAGATACCCGAGCCGGCCCCCGGCGAACGCGAAGGCCTTGCTCATCGTCCGGGTCACCACGAGCCGCGGATGGTCAGCCAGCAGCTCCAGCGCGCTCGGCACACCGGGGGTGACGAATTCCTGGTAGGCCTCATCGACCACCACGATCCCGGGCGCGGCCTCGAGCAAGGCCCTGATCGTGTCGAGGCCGGTGACCGTGCCGGTCGGATTGTTCGGTGTGGTCACCACGACCACATCCGGCTGATGTTCGGCGATGGCGGCCACCGCGACCTCGGGATCGATGGTGAAGTCCGCGGACCGCGGCTCGACCAGGAACCGGGTGTGGGTGTTGCGGGCGTACTCCGGATACATCGAATAGGTCGGCGCAAACGTGAGCAGGCTGCGGTCCGGACCGGCGAACGCCTGCAGGACGTGGGTCATGACTTCGTTCGACCCGTTGGCCGCCCAGATGTGGTCGGCTGTGAGCCCGTGGCCGAGATAGGCCGCGAGCCGCGTACGCAGCGCCGCCGCTTCCCGGTCCGGATAGCGGTTCATGACGGTGGCTGCCTCGGCCACCGCGTCCGCGATCTCGGCGCGCACCCGGTCACTCGGGGCGTACGGGTTCTCGTTGACGTTGAGCAGGACCGGCACGTCGAGCTGCGGAGCCCCGTAGGGCTCCTCCCCCACCAGCTCGGGGCGCAGCGGCAGATCCGCCAAGGTGATGGCCATCGGCTCAGGCATCCGCGTCGGCGGCGAAACGGACGGTGACGGCCGCACCGTGCGCCGGCAGATCCTCCGCCTCGGCGAAGGTCTCGACCGTGTGCCGGACCTCGGCCAGCGCCTCGGCCGAATAGTCGATGAGGTGGACGTGGCGCAGGAAGGACTGCACGGTCAGTCCCGACGAGTGGGCCGCGGCGCCCGCCGTCGGCAGGACGTGGGTCGATCCGGCGCAATAGTCACCGAGGGAGACCGGCGCATAAGTGCCGATGAAGATGGCGCCCGCATTCGTCACCCGCTGGGCGAGCTCGAACTGATCGCGCGTGTGCACCTCGAGGTGTTCCGCACCGTAGGCGTCCACCACGGCGAGGCCCTGCTCCATGTCGTCGACCAGCACGATCCCCGACTGCTGCCCGGTCAGCGCGGTGCGGATGCGCTCCTGATGACGCGTGCGGCCGATCTGTGGCTCGAGGGCGGCCTCCACGGCATCGGCGAGTTCGGGCGAGTCGGTGACGAGCACCGACCCGGCCAAGGGGTCGTGCTCGGCCTGGGAGATCAGGTCGGCCGCGATGTGGGCAGCGTTCGCGGAGTCGTCGGCAAGGATCGCGATCTCCGTCGGCCCGGCCTCGGAGTCGATACCGATCCGGCCCTTCAACAGCCGTTTGGCCGCGACGACATAAATGTTGCCGGGGCCGGTCACCAGATCGGCGGGCTTGCAGAGGCCCTCCACGCCATGGGCGAACATGGCGATCGCTTGGGCACCGCCCACGGCGTACACCTCATCGATGCCCAGCAGGCTGCAGAGCCCGAGAATGTTGGGGTGCGGCAGGCCGCCGAATTCGGCCTGGGGCGGCGACGTGACGGCGATCGAACGGACCCCGGCCGCCTGGGCGGGCACGACGTTGTGGATCACGCTGGAGGACAGTGGGGCCAACCCACCGGGCACATAGAGACCGACCCGGTTGACCGGGATCGTCTTGTGGATGATGCGGGCCCCCGGGGCGACCTCGACCTCAATGGCTTCCTGGCCGCGCTCCGCCACGGCAACCTTGTGACGACGCTCAATCGCCACCTCGAACGCGGCGCGCACCTCGGGGTCCAGCTGCGCCTCCGCCTCCTTGAGCGCCTCGGCGGGCACCCGGAAGCTCTCGGGGACAACTCCGTCGAACTTCTCGGAAAACTCCCGGAGGGCCTCCTCACCTCGCTCGGCGATCGCGTCGCACACGGGAGCGACCGCGGTCATCGCCGCCGCGACATCGAAGGGCGCACGCGGCACGATGCGCTGATAGTCCAGGGTTTCGCCGGCAGCGAGCCGGCCTCGCAGATCAAGAATTCGAAGCACGTGGTGATTCTAGAGAGCCTGCCCGAGAACGCCGACCGAATATCACCGCACGGCGGGAACGGAATCGACCCTCTCCTCTTTCACTGCGACAATCGCGACCATGTTCATCGGCTTCGGCACCGTCGTCAACGTCGCCACCATCATCCTGGGTGCCGGCATAGGCATGGCTCTCGGGCACCGGTTGCCGGAGCGTACTCGCGACACGGTCACCGACTCCCTGGGGCTCGTCACCCTCCTTATCGGAGCGCTGACCACCATGGATGTGACGTCGGCAGCGCTCAGTGACCGGGTGGGGACGTCGGCGCCGATCCTCATCGTGCTCGGTTCGCTGCTGATCGGCGGCATCGTCGGCTCCCTGGTGGATCTGGAGCAGCGCCTGGAGGGATTGGGTGCGTGGATGCGCACCATGCTGGTCCGCAAGGAGGCCAAGGGCGACACGGGCAGTGACTCCGCAGCCCCAGCCGGCACCGGCGGTTCCCATCTGTCGGCAAGAGAACGATTCATCGAGGGATTCGTGTCCACCTCCCTGTTGTTCTGCATCGGCCCCCTGACGATCCTGGGTTCGCTGTCCGATGGTTTGGGTCATGGTGCCGACCAGTTGATCCTCAAGGCCGTGCTGGACGGGTTCGCTGCCATCGCGTTCGCTGCATCCCTCGGGGTGGGTGTCATGGCATCGGCTCTCGTCGTGGGCGTGGTCCAGGGCTCCCTCACGCTCGTGGGGTTCCTGCTGGGCGATTTCCTGCCCGAGCCACACTTGATGGCGCTGACGGGAACGGGTGGGCTGCTGTTGCTCGGGATCGGCATGCGACTGCTGGACATCCGCCATCTCCCGGTCGGGAATCTGCTGCCCGCGTTGGTCGTGGCTCCCGTGTTGGTCGAAATCGTGTCCAGGCTCCAGGGGTGATGATGGCAGGTACGCCGGCGACGCGCCTCCTCGACCGACGCGGAGTCCCCTATCGGCTCCACGCGTACGTCCACGATGAGCGCACCACCCGCGGCGACGGTTTCGGCGCCGAAGCGGCGCGGGAGCTGGGTCTCCCGCCCGAACGCGTCTTCAAGACTCTCGTCGTGGACGCGGGATCCCGCTTGGCCGTGGCGATCGTGCCGGTGGCCGGCGCCCTCGACCTCAAGGCGGTGGCGGCCGCGCTGGGCGTCAAGAAGGTGTCGATGGCCGACCCCGGGGAGGCGGAACGGGCCACGGGCATGGTGGTGGGTGGGATCTCGCCGCTCGGTCAGAAAAGGGCGTTGCCGACGATCCTCGACCACTCGGCCCGGCAGTTTCGGACGATCTTCGTCTCTGCCGGCCGAAGGGGCCTTGACCTAGAGCTGAGCCCGGGGGATCTCGTGGCCCTCACCGGCGCCACCGTGGCCGCCGTCGCTCGGAGCTGAAGCAAACGCCGACCGGGCCCGGAGCACCCAGGCAATGGACAGGGCTCCCACGACCAGCAACATGCCCTCGATGGCGAACAAGGGCCATCCCCAGATGGTCAGCGCCACCGTCGCGATCAGATTGACGACGCCGTGAACGAGGAGCGCCACCAGCCAGGCACGCCCGGGCCTGCCGCGGACGACACCGAGCAGGACCAACACGCTCAGGCCGATGTGCAGGGCGATGGCCGACACCCGCTCCAGCCCGCCGGCAACCACAGCCGGCACCGTGAGCTCACTCAGCTGGACGCGCAGGGCTTCGGCAGCCTCTCCGGGCATGGTCGCGGTCAGCGTCTCCCACTGCCCGGTCTTGGCCATCACTCCCAGCACCAGGACGCTGACCATGCTGAGCCCGATGAGCACGAACGCTTCCCACCCCCCGTGGCCGAGGCCGAACGCGACACCGTCCGCATGCGTCCGCCGGTTCCGGCGCAGGAGGGTGCTCATCACGATCAGCCGGCCGGTTTCCTCGAACAGGGCGGCGCTGAAACTGAGCACGATGGCCGCTACCCACGCGTTGGAGAGCAGCGCTCGCCATTCCGGCAGAGCGGGCAGCACCGCGGTGACCAGTGGAATCCGCGTCAGCAACTGGGTGACGGTGAAAGTGAACACACCCAGCCCGAAACTGATCCACAGCCACCGTCGTCGGCGCGCCCACACAATCTGGACGGTCACTGCACCCAGGAGGCAGAACAACGCAACCACGCCGACCGCAACAAGGCTCGCGGTCGACACATCAGTGGGTTGCATCGTGTTCCTCCTCCACGGGGTCCTCGGGATCGGGCACCAGCGCGGAGAGCATCATCAGCACCAGCACCGCCCCGAACGGCCACATCAACAGGGCGACCGGTCCCCGCACGGTCAGATCGATCGGCACGACGTCCCCGGGCGCTGCCTCGGCGAGCCGTTGGTTGAACAGATCCGGCCCCAGCAGAGCACCGACCTGCCAGCACAGGAGTCCCATGAGGGTGCTGCCGAGCACAGCCAGGGGCACACAGACCCAGCCCAGACCGGAGAACCACGACCAGACAACGAGCCCGCACACGATGCCGAGCACCAAACCTAAAATCACGAACCACGCGTCGCCCGCGACGAAGGACGCCAGGCCCCGCTCGGTGATGGTGGCCTGGCCCTCGGCCAGAACCTGATAGGTCGACAGCGGCACGATGAAGAACCACAACACCCCCGCCAGGCACCCCAGGACGACGTTGCCGATGGCGAACGCCACCAGCCAGCGCGACAGCGGCCGCCTCACCCGAGGAGGTCGCGCCGCGAGTGAGGGGTCCGTCACGGCCGGCAGATCCCCTGTCGTGACCGTGCCCCTGCGGTGCCGGACGGTCGGGGGCTCGGAGATCATGAGTTCGTCACGCTGGTTCGAGGCCGAAGGTGGTGTCGGCTCACCGTCATTCAGATGTTGAGACATGACGGCCCCAGGAGCGCCTTCAGGTCGGCCATCAACGGTGGCGACGGGGTGACCCGCAACTGCTCGTCGATGCGCCACAGGGTGCTCTTCTGATTGGTCTGCAGCCGCAGGTGCACTTCGGTCATCCCGGGGTGGGCACGCAGGACCTGACGCAATTCGGTCACCACGGGGGCCGTGCAGCGCGTGGCGGGCAACGAGATCACGACCGGCTTGCCCGGGCCCTGATCGATGTCCGGCAGGGTGACTTCATTGGCCTGCATCGTCACGGAGTCGTCCCGCGCCCGGACCCTGCCGCGGACCCGGACGACGGTGTCCGTGGCCAGGACGGTGGAGACAAGGGCATAGGCCTGGGGAAACAGGACGACCTCGATGCCCGCTTCGAGGTCCTCCACGGTCAGGATCGCCATATAGTCTCCACTCTTGGTGGTCTTGCGCACGATCTGGGTGATCATCCCGGCGATGGCGAGCGTCGTATCGCGGGGCCCGTCCTCAGCGATCAGAGCGCCGATCGACAAGTCCCGCTCAGCGGCAAGAATGTGCTCCAGCCCGTGGAGCGGATGGTCGGACACATAGAGCCCGAGCATTTCCCGCTCGAAGGCAAGCTTGGTCTGCTTGTCCCAGTCCGGCAGGTCGGGCACGGTCTGCTGTGCCATCCCCGCCGGTGCATCCCCCGCATCGCCGAACGCGCCGAACAGATCGTCCTGACCGTTGGCCTGGTTGCGCTTGATGTCGATCACCTGATCGACGGCATTCTCGAAGATCTCCATCAACGCGCGTCGGGGGTGGCCCAGCGAGTCGAAGGCACCCGCCTTGATGAGGGACTCGATCAGCCGCTTGTTGCAGGCCTGCAGGGGAATCTTGTCCAGGAAGTCGTGGAAACTCGTCGCTTTGCCGAGTTCTTCACGTTCCTTGAGCATCAGTCCCACCACCGCACCGCCGACATTGCGGACCGCGGACAGGCCGAAGCGGATATCGCGGCCAACCGGGGTGAAGTTGATCGCGGACTCGTTGACATCGGGCGGCAACACCTTGATGCCCATGTGCCGGCACTCTCCCAGATAAATCGCCATCTTGTCCTTGTCGTCCTTCACCGACGTCAGGAGTGCGGCCATGTATTCCGTGGGATAGTTGGCCTTCAGATAGGCCGTCCAATAGGACACCAGCCCATAGGCGGCCGTGTGGGCCTTGTTGAACGCATAGTCGGAGAAGGGCACGAGCACGCCCCACAGCGCCGAAATCGAGGCCGGATTGAACCCGTTGGCCTTCATTCCGGCTTCGAAGTTCACATATTCCGCGTCCAGGACTTCGCGCTTCTTCTTGCCCATGGCGCGCCGCAACAGATCTGCGTTCCCAAGCGTATAGCCCGCGAGCTGCTGGGCGATCGCCATGACCTGTTCCTGATAGATCACCAGGCCATAGGTGGTGCCGAGAATGGGGTCGAGAGCCTCGACCATTTCTTTCTGGAGCTTCCCCTTGAGCTGGGGGTCGAGCGGAATCAGCTCCTGTTTGCCGTTCTTGCGCAGGGCGAAGTTGGTGTGGGCGTTGACGCCCATGGGGCCGGGGCGATAGAGCGCGAGCGCAGCCGAGATGTCCTCGAAGTTGTCCGGCTGCATCAGCCGCAGCAGGCTTCGCATGCCACCACCGTCGAGCTGGAACACACCCAGGGTGTCACCGCGGCCGAGCAACTCATAGGTCGCCGGATCCGTCATGTCCTTGCTGAGCGCCTCAAGGTCGATGTCGAGCCCCTGGTTGAGCTTCACGTTGGCCAGGGCATCATCGAGGATCGTCAGGTTGCGCAACCCCAGGAAGTCCATCTTGACCAGACCGAGGGTCTCGCAGGTCGGATAGTCGAACTGGGTGATGATGGCTCCGTCGGCCTCGCGTTTCATCACCGGAATGATGTCCTCGAGAGGCTCGGACGACATGATGACGCCGGCCGCGTGCACTCCCCACTGGCGTTTCAGGCCCTCGATGCCGATCCCGGTGTCGACGACTTCCTTGATTTCGGCATCGGATTCATAGAGCTCACGGAACTCCTGGCCCTCGGTGAAGCGCTTGTGCTCCGGATTGAACAGATCCTTGAGGGGAATGTCCTTGCCCATCACTGCCGGCGGCATGGCCTTGGTGATCTTTTCTCCCATGGAGAACGGTTTGCCGAGCAGTCGTGCCGAGTCCTTCACGGCCTGTTTGGCCTTGATGGTGCCATAAGTGACGATCTGGCAGACGCGGTCATCGCCATATTTCTCGGTCACATAGTGAATGACCTCGCCGCGTCGACGCTCGTCGAAATCGATGTCGAAGTCCGGCATCGACATGCGCTCAGGATTCAGAAAGCGCTCGAAGATGAGTCCGTGCGGAATGGGGTCGAGGTCAGTGATCTGCATCGCATAGGCACACATCGACCCCGCGCCCGAGCCGCGACCGGGATCAACCCGAATCCCCTGTTGCTTGGCCCAGCGGATGAAGTCCGAGACGACCAGGAAATAGCCTGCATAGCCCTTGGCGGTGATGACCTCGATCTCGTATTCGGCCTGCTTGGTCGCATAGTCGGGAACATTGTTGTCGAATCGGCGCAGCAGTCCAGTGCGGACTTCCTCGACGAACCAGGTTTCCTCGGTGTGGCCATCGGGCACAGGGAATTTGGGCATGTAGCGCCCTTCCCCCTCCGTGAAGGAGATATTGCACCGTTCGGCGATCTCGAGCGTGCTGTTGCAGGCCTCGGGGATCTCTGCGAACAGTTTGCGCATCTCCATGGCCGACTTCAGGTAATAGCCGTTGCCGTCGAACTTGAACCGGCCCGGTTGATGCTTGTGGGAGCCGGAGGCGACGCACAGCAGATTGTCGTGGGCCTCCGCGTCCTCCGGGTTGACGTAGTGCGAGTCGTTGGTCGCGACCAGCGGCAGCTTGAGTTCTCTGGCCAATCGGAGCAGGTCGTGGCGGATGCGGGTCTCGATCTCCAACCCATGGTCCATGACTTCGCAATAGAAGTTGCCGGGGCCGAAGATGTCGCGGAATTCCCCCGCCGCCTCGACCGCTTCGCGATATTTCCCGAGGCGCAGATAGGTCTGGATTTCCCCCGAAGGACATCCGGTGGTCGCGATCAGGCCGCGCCCGAATTGATTGAGCAGGTCCCGATCCGCGCGGGGCTTGTAGAAGAAGCCCTCCTTTGAGGACCGCGAGCTGAGCCGGAACAGGTTGTGCATGGCGGTGTTGTCGGGTGCCCACATCGTCATGTGGGTGTACGCCCCCTTGGCTGCCACGTCGTCTCCGGTGCCGTCACCGAATTGCACGCGCTTGCGTTCCTGACGCTTGCCGTGACCGGGCACCAGATAGGCCTCCAAGCCGATGATCGGCTTGACCCCTGTGCCCTGGGATTTCTTGTAGAACTCGTAGGCACCGAACAGGTTCCCGTGGTCGGTCACTGCGATCGCGGGCATCCCCATCTCGGCTGCGCGGGTGAAGATGTCCGGGACCCGCGCGGCGCCGTCGAGCATGGAGAATTCCGAATGCACGTGGAGGTGCACGAAGCCATCCTTCTCGTACATCCCTGCGCGACCTCCCTCGTTTCGACCAGAAGCACCCAGCCTAGACGCTGGGTCCGACCGTCAGGGCGACCGAGACGGCGAGGCGAGCCGGCGTCGGTCGTGCCCGTCAGCCGGCCCAGATTTCCCTGCCATCGGGATTGAGCCCCCGCAACGACCGCGGCTCCTCCGCGAGGTCCTCGCTCGGCACGACACCCAGCCACAGGCTGGAGGATCCACTGACCGGCGACGTTCGCAGGCTGACCCAGCCGACCCGCTGTTCGGCCTGCAGCACGGCCGTCTGCGGTCCGGATGGCGCCAGCAGCACCGCCCATTCGCGGTTCGTTTCGTCGGGCACCCGCATCAGTCGCTGGGTCCGGGGGGCGCACTTGATCACACGGGCGTCACCGCTGCGCACCAGACACCACCTCTGGGGCTGGACGACCAATTGCCGGCCGGGGATAACGTCCGGATTGTCCGTCGACAGCGCGCCCTGTTCTGCCCTGGGGGGCGCGCTGGCCGCTGATGGCTCCGGATCCTGGACAATTGCCTGCCGACCCGCTGCCCCGATGATCGCCTGCACGATCAAGGCCAGGCCGAATCCCGCGACGAGCACGAGAGCC
>DUOB01000150.1 GCA_012839035.1 Propionibacterium sp. | reverse complement strand
GGTCTTCGATGTATCGATGGATGGAAAGCGGACCGACCGCGCGATGCTGGGCCTCTACGCCGCCATTTCAGGCATCGACCCGGATGAGCTCGAGAATGATGAGCGGCGGTTCCAGCGCCGGCAGCATCGATGGTGGGGGACCGTCCAGATCGTGGTGTTCGGGTGCCTGGCGATTCTATGTGGACTGCTGGCTGTTCTCGCGGGATGAGCCCGAGCCCCCTCCTGACCTGCGTACGCTGCCACCGTGCCGCCCATTGCCGATCTTCATGACTCCCTGCAGGACCTTTCCGAGCTGATCGACCGTCGCTTGGTGATCACCGATGAGCGGCTGCAGGTGGTGGCGTACTCGATCCACGAATCCGACCGCGACCGTGCCCGTCTCTCCCTGGTGCTGACCCACAGCGACTCCTGGCGAGTACCACCCGCTGGTGCTGGGGAGCAGACCGTGGAGGTCGCAGGGATCGGTCGCGTACGTTTCACTCCGCTCCGCGACCACCGGCATCGGGTGGGCTTCCTGTTGCTGGTGCTCGAACCCGACGAGGCGGATCTTCCGCCCGTCGTTGCTGCCCACTTGTCTGAGCACACCGGTGAACTTGGGTTGATGCTGTCGCTGCGCACGCTCTATGCGGAACGTGACCGGAATCGCGTTCGTGCGTTTCTCGAGCAGTTGCTGGGCGCTGATCCGGGCGCTCGGGCAGCAGCGGCGTCCGCGCTTGTCGCGGAGGGATTGCTGGGTGCTTCGCGACACTATTCGTCCGTTGCGCTCGGACCTGATCCGCGGGACCCCGCTCATGACCCGACGCAGGCCGATGCAACCGCCCGGCTGGCTGTGGAGGCGACCATCGACTTCGTCGGCCGGACCTCGACCGCGTCCGTCGTCGGTGCCGCTATCGGCGGGGGCCTCGGGATCCTGGTTTTTCCGCGACCGGTGGTGGCCGAGCGGTTGGCCAGGATTCTGCAGGGAGAGTACGCGGGCCTCCGCGCTGGCCTCGGCCCGCTGGTGGGCGACTTGACCGAGATCGGCGAGTCTTTCCGGCGTGCCCGGCACGCTTGGCGCGTTGGCTGTGCGTCCGGGGCAGAGGGCCGCGTCCTGGCCTGGGACCGTCTTGGACTTGATCGGTTGTTGGTGCGGCTGCCCCTTGATGACCTCACGCTCGAGGACCTGCCCAGTCCCGTTCAACAACTGCTCACTGCTGGCCTCGGGCAGGACGTGCTCGCCACGTTGGAGGCCTATCTGGCGCACGGTGGGGACGCCGCGGCGACTGCGCGGGACCTGCACATTCATCGATCCACGCTCTACTACCGACTCGATCGCATCCGGGCCGTAGCCAATGTCGATCTCGCGGACGGACTGATGCGGCGGGAACTGCACACCGGTCTGCGCATCGCCGAATTGGCCGGTTTGGTGCCCTGACTTCGCGGGGAGATCCGACAGAGTGTCGGATCATGGCGGTGAGAATTCGTCGAATTTGCCCCACGACGCGACATAGTGCCGCCTCCTAGGCTTGACTCACCATCAGGACAAGACTCGGAGGACACCCATGAAGGATCTGCGGATCGCCATCGTCGGTGGTGGCATCGGCGGGCTCACGCTCGCCCTCGCGCTGCGCCAGAAGGGCTTCGACGCCACCGTCTATGAACAGGCGGACGAGCTTCGCGAGGTCGGTGCAGCAGTCGCGCTGTCGGCCAACGCGACCCGCTTCTATACGGGTCGGCTCGATCTGGAAGAGGCCATTTCGAAGGTTTGGTACGAGGTCCAGGCCCTCATCTATCGCGATGGGCTGTCGGGCGACAAGATCGCCGAATACCGCTTCGACTACAAGGGTCGTTATGGCGCGCCCTATGTCGGCATCCACCGCGCCGACCTTCAGGTCGTGCTTTCCCAGGCCGTCGGCCTGGACAAGATCGAGCTGGGCAAGAGGCTGATCGGGATTGACGACGCCGGCAACGAGGCCGTCCTCAAGTTTGCCGACGGTTCCAGTG
>DUOB01000149.1 GCA_012839035.1 Propionibacterium sp. | reverse complement strand
GTGGTCCCGGTCGCGGCCGGCCCGGCGGTCCGGGCCGTGGTGGCCCCGGAATGGGCGGTCCCGGTGGGCCGCCTCCCGGTGGTCGCGGTCGTGGTGGCCGTGGCGGCACCGGAACGCAAGGCGCGTTCGGCCGTGGCGGTCAGCAGCGCCGGGGACGCAAGTCGAGGAAGCAGCGTCGCCAAGAGTTTGATCAGATGGAGGCACCGACGATCGGTGGCGTCCGGATCCGCCAGGGCGACGGTGCAACCGTGCGGTTGCGTCGAGGCGCCTCGCTGACGGATCTGGCCGAGAAGATCAACGTCGACGCGGCACAGCTCGTGCAGGTGCTGTTCAGCCTGGGCGAGATGGTGACGGCGACCCAGTCGGTCAATGACGACACCCTGCAGTTGCTGGGTGCGGAGCTCAACTACAACATCCAGGTCGTGTCCCCGGAGGACGAGGATCGGGAGCTGCTGGAGCGGTTCGATCTCGAGTTCGGTGAGGACGAAGGGGATGAGGACGACCTCGCACCCCGGCCGCCGGTGGTCACCGTCATGGGTCACGTCGACCACGGCAAGACGCGCCTGCTGGACACCCTCCGCAAGGCGAACGTGGCGGGCGGCGAGGCGGGTGGCATCACCCAGACCATCGGTGCCTACCAGGTGAAGACCAGGGTCGACGACAACGATCGACGTATCACCTTCATCGATACCCCCGGTCACGAGGCGTTCACCGCCATGCGTGCCCGTGGTGCCAAGTCCACCGACATCGCGATCCTCGTGGTTGCTGCTGACGACGGAGTGATGCCGCAGACGATCGAGGCCCTCAACCATGCGCTGGCTGCGGATGTCCCGATCGTGGTCGCGGTCAACAAGATCGACAAGGAGACCGCGGATCCGAGCAAGGTCCGGGGACAGCTGACCGAATACGGACTCGTCCCCGAGGAATACGGTGGGGACACGATGTTCGTGGACGTGTCGGCCGTGACGGGTCAGGGCTTGGACGAGCTGCTCGAGGCCGTGGTGCTGACCGCGGACGCGGCGCTCGACCTGCGGGCCAACCCGACCATGGACGCCCAGGGCGTCGCCATCGAGGCCCATCTCGACAGGGGCCGTGGCCCGGTCGCGACGGTCCTGGTGCAGCGCGGCACGCTGAAGGTCGGCGACTCCATCGTCGCCGGCCCGGCCCACGGTCGCGTGCGCGCCCTGGTCAACGACCTCGGTGACAACGTCGACGAGGCGCCGCCGTCGATGCCGGTCCAGGTGCTCGGCCTGACCTCGGTGCCGGGCGCGGGTGACTCGTTCCTCGTCGTCTCCGATGATCGGACCGCCCGCCAGATCGCCGACCAGCGCGAGGCCCGCAACCGGGCGGCTGCCCAGGCGGCCGGTGCTCGGCGCAAGACGCTCGATCAACTGTTCGAACAGTTGGAGAAGGGCGAGACACAGGAGCTCCTGCTCATCCTCAAGGGCGATTCGGCCGGTTCGGTCGAAGCGCTCGAGGAGTCGCTGTCGCAGATCGATGTCGGCGACGAGGTGTCGCTGCGGGTCATCGACCGTGGCGTCGGTGCGATCACGGAGACCAACGTCTCGCTGGCCGCAGCGTCGGGTGCCGTCATCATCGGCTACAACGTCCGCGCCCAGGGCAAGGCCACGGAGCAGGCGGATCGCGAGAACGTCGACATCCGCTACTACTCGGTGATCTATGGCGCGATCGACGACATCGAAGCCGCGCTCAAGGGCATGCTCAAGCCGATCTATGAGGAGGCCGTGCTCGGCCACGCGGAGATCCGTGAGATCTTCCGTTCCTCGAAGTTCGGCACGATCGCGGGCTGCATGGTCTTGGACGGCATCATGCGACGCAACGCGAAGGCGCGCCTGCTGCGCGACGGAGTCGTGGTCGTCGATACCGACATCCACTCGCTGCGTCGGGAGAAGGACGATGTCACAGAGGTCCGCGAAGGCTACGAGTGCGGTCTGACGCTCGGCAACTTCAACGACATCAAGCACGGCGACATCGTCGAGACCTATGAGATGCGGGAGAAGCCGCGCGCCTGACCGAGTGCCGGCTGAGGTCGGCCAGGGTCCGGTGACCGGTTGCGGCGGGCGGGTTCT
>DUOB01000148.1 GCA_012839035.1 Propionibacterium sp. | reverse complement strand
CGGCTCGTTGCCGGGCCTCGGCGGGGGAGCGGGCGCGAGCACGAGTCGCCCGTATCGTGTCCACGTTCCGGCGGACCTCCCGCCCGGGCCGCGCCCGCTGGTGGTGCTCCTGCATGGCGGCACCCAGGACGGCGCCTCGTTCGCCGACGCGACGGGCTTCGATGCCCTCGCCGACGAGCACGGGTTCATCGCGCTCTATCCGGAGCAGATCACCTCGGCGAACCCCATGCGCTATTGGAACTGGTTCAACCGCGCCGACCAGCAGCGGGGCAGCGGCGAGCCCGCGATCCTCGTCGGCCTGATCGAGCAGGTCGCGGCACAGCACGACATCGACGATTCGAAGGTTTTCGTCGCGGGTTTCTCGGCGGGCGCGGCGATGTCGAGCGTGCTCGGTGCGACCTATCCGGACGTCTTTGCCGGCATCGGTGTCCACTCCGGTCTCGCGCACGGTGCGGCAACGGACATGATCTCTGCGTTCGCGGCGATGCGTCAGGCGCCGCCCACGACGCCGGTCGGGGCGCTTCCTGCGATCGTCATCCACGGTGACGCGGATTCGACGGTCGACGTCAGCAACGCGGGCGGCGTACTGGAGCAGTTCGCGCCGGCCGGGGCGACCCGGCGTACCTTCCGCGAGCAGATCGGTGGGCGCGAGGTCGAGCGTACGGTCATCGAACGCGACGGGCAGGCCGTCGCCGAACGGCTGGTGGTCCGGGGCGCCGGGCACACGTGGTCGGGCGGGCGGGCTGGTGGATCGTACGCCGACCCGAGCGGTCCCGACGCGGCCGCCGAGATGGTGCGGTTCTTC
Source organism: Propionibacterium sp. (assembly GCA_012839035.1). GTDB lineage: Bacteria > Actinomycetota > Actinomycetes > Propionibacteriales > Propionibacteriaceae > Enemella. The sequence continues at coordinate 2,525 of DUOB01000148.1, read as the reverse complement.
GGGCTCGACGGGGCGCGGCGCGCCTGAGCCCGTGACAAGGCGACCAGGGGGAGATGGGGTGGCTCATCTCCCCCTACTCTTGAGCGTGGATCACACCGGGTTCGGGAGAGGATGAGCGCATGAGCGGTGGATTGGCTGCCCTGTTGGATGACATCGCCGCGATGGCCAGGCTGGCGGCCGCGTCCGTGGACGACGTGAGCGCGATGGCGGGCAGGGCGAGCATGAAGGCGGCCGGCGTGGTGGTCGACGATGCTGCGGTGACCCCGCGCTATGTCACCGGTTTCACCCCCGACCGCGAACTGCCGATGATCAAAAAGATCGCCAAGGGGTCGATCGTCAACAAGCTGATCATTCTCGTGGTGGCGCTCGCGCTGAGCTCCTTCATTCCGTGGATCCTGACGCCATTGCTGATGTTGGGCGGCCTCTATCTGTCCTATGAGGGTGCCGAGAAGATCTGGGAGAAGCTGAGCGGGCACTCCAAGGCGAAAGAGGCGCCCGTGTCCGTCAAGGGCGAGAGCCACGAGGACACCATGGTGAAGGGAGCGATCCGGACCGACTTCATCCTCTCCGCCGAGATCATGGTGATCTCGCTCAGCACGATCGATCCCGATGCCTCGATCTGGATGAAGACCGCGACGATGCTCGTGGTGGCGGTTCTGATCACCGTCGGTGTCTATGGTGTGGTCGCGCTGATCGTGAAGATGGACGACATCGGGCTGCGCATCGCGCGCGGGGAGTCGAAGGGCTCCCAGGCCTTCGGCAACGGACTCGTCAACGCCATGCCCAAGGTCCTGGCTGTGCTGTCGACGGTCGGTGTTATCGCGATGCTGTGGGTCGGCGGCCACATCCTGCTCAAGGGGCTCTATGACCTCGAACATTCTGTGGGGTTCGGCTGGACGGCGCCCTATGACTTCGTGCATCACCTCGAGGTGATGGTCCGGGACGCCACCGGGGCGGTGGGCGGCTTCCTGGGCTGGCTGGTGAACACGTTCTTCTCGTTCCTGTTCGGCCTGGTCATCGGCGGCATCATCGTCGCGATCATGCATGTCCTGCCGTTCGGCAAGAAGCACGGTGATGAGGGTCAGGGCGCCACGGTTCAGCAGAAGCCTGAGGACACGGAGCCGGGTGGGGGGCCGGGCGGCCCTCGTGCGTGAGCGAACAGCAACCAGTCGAAACCGCAACAATTGAACATCCGTTCCCGATTTCGGGTGTGACGCGCCGTGCAGCGCCGAACGGTTGTTCAATTACTCCGGTCACCACGTGACCGCGACGTATTTCGTCTCCAGGTATTCCAGCAGTCCCTCATGGCCGCCCTCGCGGCCGAGCCCGGACTGCTTCCAACCGCCGAACGGCGCCGCCGGGTCGGAGACGACGCCGCGGTTGATGCCGACCATCCCGGACTCGATGCGGTCGGCAAACTCCAGGCCGGTCGCCAAGTCGCTGGTCTGAATGAACGACACCAATCCGAACTCGGTGTCGTTCGCCAGCTCGATCGCCTCGTCGAACGTCTCGAACGTCGCCACCGGTGCGACCGGACCGAAGATCTCCTCCCGCATGCACCGCGCATCGGCGGGCACGTCGCGCAGCAGGGTCGGCTGCATGAACGAGCCCGCGCGCTCGATCCGCTCGCCGCCGTGCACCACCGTCGCGCCCCGCGCCGTCGCGTCCTGCACCAGCTCGAGGATCCCGTCGAGCGCCTCCTCGCTGATCATCGCGCCCAGTTGCGTGCCCTCGTCCAGCGCATAGCCGACCGTGACCTCCGCGAGCCGGGCCGCGAACCCGTCACAGAACTCGTCCACGCGGTTGGCATGCACGATGAACCGGTTGGCGGCGGTGCAGGCCTGGCCGCCGTTGCGGAGCTTGGCCACCATCGCGCTGTCCAGCGCGGTCTCCATGTCCGCGTCCTCCGCCACGACGAACGGCGCGTTGCCGCCGAGCTCCATCGACGTCTTCAGCACGTTCTGCGCCGCGTCGCGCAACAGCCCGCGGCCGACCTCGGTCGAGCCGGTGAACGACAACTTGCGGACGCGCTCGTCCGCCAGCATCGCGCCGACGACATCGCCGGTGGACCGGGTGGTGACCACGTTCACCACGCCATCCGGCACCCCCGCCTGGGCGAACAGATCCGCCATGGCGAATGAGGTCAACGGGGTCGCCGAGGCCGGCTTGAGCACGACCGGGCAGCCGGCGGCGAGCGCGGGCCCGATCTTGCGGGTCGCCATCGCCAAGGGGAAGTTCCAGGGCGTGATCAGGACGGAGATGCCGACCGGCTGCAGTTGCTTGATGATGTTGTAGGCCCCTCCGGGCGCCGTGACATAGGTCCCGGTCCCGCGGCACGCCTCCTCGGAGAACCACCGCAGGAACTCCGCGCCATAGTCGACCTCCCCGAGGGCATCGGCGGAGAGCGCCTTGCCGGACTCCTGGGCGATCAGGCGTGCGATGTCATCACGTTGGGCCATCAGCAGCTCCCACGCCCGGCGCAGGATCTCCCCGCGCTCGCGCGGGGGAGTGGCGGCCCAGTCCTG
>DUOB01000147.1 GCA_012839035.1 Propionibacterium sp. | reverse complement strand
TGCGCGCACGTTGCCCGGGTTGGCACACCCGTTGGGGGTTCACGTTGCCCGGGTTTGGTCACGTTACCCACCTGCCTAGCTCCTCGCCCGGGCTAGTGCCCGGGCAAAGAAGCATTAACCCGGGCAACGTGACGAAACCCGGGCAACGATGCATGAGCCGCGGGTGGCTGGTGACAGGTGGACAGGTGCAGGTGGCGCCGGCGACAGGTCGCAAGGTCGCAGGTGGTGGGAGAACAGGTGCAGGTGGCGGGGCGACAGGTGCAGGTGGCGGGGCGACAGGTGCTGGTGGCGGGGCGACAGGTCGCAAGTTCGCAGGTGGTGGGGCGACAGACAGGTGGTTGGTGGTGATTCGGGACGTGGCGTTCGCTGGAGCAGAACACCCGGCGCCCGCTTCGGCGGGCGTCGAATGTCGTTTCCGCCTATCAGCGGGCACATGGCGGAGAGGATGTGCCGCCGTGCGTGTCGCTGCGCGGGCGCTGCGCTAGCACCCAGCTAACCTGATCGGGAAATCAAGCACTCGACGTCAGGAGACCTCCATGGCCCGCAAGCCGCGCCCACTCAGCGTCGCCCTCCAAGGGGGCGGTGCCCATGGGGCATTCACCTGGGGCGTTCTCGATCGCCTCCTGGAAGATGGCCGTTTCGACCTCCGTGCCGTCTCCGGCGCCAGCGCCGGCGCGGTCAATGCCGCGGCCCTGGCTCATGGGCTGCGCGTCGGCGGAGCGGACGGCGCCCGCGAGACGCTTGCCGCGGTCTGGACCGAGATCGGCGGAAGCGGCTTCTCCAGCGCGTTCCTGGCCGGAGACGACGAGGACCCCTCGCTGGGCATGGTGGCCAAGGCCGCTCAGATGATGATGGCCGGGCTCTCTCCCTCCCAGCTCAACCCGTGGAAGTTCGACCCGCTCCGGGAAGCGCTCGAGGAGCACATCGATTTCGAGGGGCTCCAGGGCGACAAGCGGGCCATCGACATCTATCTCGCGGCCACCGATGCCCTCAACGGGCGGATGCGCATCTTCACCCGGGACGAGATCTCGGCGGACGCCGTGCTCGCATCCGCCTGCCTGCCCCAGGTGTCGCAGCCGGTCGTGATCAACGACCGCCCCTATTGGGACGGTGGCTACTCCGCCAATCCGCCCCTGCTGCCGCTGATGGACTCGAGCGCCGAGGACGTGCTGGTCGTCCTGATCGTGCGCACCGAACACGAAACGGTCCCGGAGACCAGCTCGCAGATCGAGGCCCGCGAAGCAGAGTTCGCGTTCATCTCCGGGTTCCTGCGCGAGACCGAGATGCTCGCCGCGGCCACGAAGCGGGCCATGGACTCCCGCTGGCCCTTCGTCGGCAGCCTCGAGAAGCGACTGCGCCGCATGCGCTGGCACGTCATCCGCGGCAACGAGGTCACCGGCGAGCTCAACCCCGAGAGCCGCATGATCGCGCACGCCCCGTTCCTGGAGTCGCTGCACAATGCGGGCCGCGCCTATGCGGACGATTGGCTCGCCGAAACCGCTGCCGTGATCGGCCGCACCACGTCGGCGAACCTCGCAACGTTCGAGCAGCTCGCCTCGGCCTGAGTGCGCGACCCGTCCGGCCCGAACGACCACGCGGGCCCGGACGACCAGAGGGGCGTCCCGATCGGGGCGCCCCTCGCGCACGTCCCCCCTGAGCTTCTACTCAGCCGGCGAACTCCTGGAAGGCTTCCAGCGCGCGCGGACCATAGACGGTTGCCGGCCCGCCGGCCATGAGGATCGCCACGCCGATCATTTCTGCAACCTCTTCCTCGGTGGCACCGGCGCTGGCTGCACCGCGTGCGTGCGAGGAGATGCAGCCGTCACACTGGCTGGTGATGCTGATGGCGAGGGCGATGAGTTCCTTCGTCTTGGTGTCGAGAGCCCCGTCGGCCAGTGCCGCCTTGTGGACGGCGCCGAACCCTGCGTACACATCCCCGATCTTCGACCGGAGATTCTTCGACGGTTCACGCAGGTCTGCGAGTGTCTGCTTTCCGTAGGCCATAGTTCCTCTCCCGATGTGCGGAGGCGACCGATGTGAGCGCCTCACACGGCCCAGCCTATTTCTTCGGCAACGGGACGCTCGAATCGGCCAGGGCGACGGGGTCGACGGGGATGCCGCGTTCGATGATTCGCTTGGTCGTCCGCAGGTCGCGCCCACCGTTCGGGCCCATCGACGCGACCATCTTGTCGCCGTCGAGGAAGAACACGAGGAACGTGCCCTCCTCCGGATTTCCACGCACCACCTGTGTGTGCCCGGGCTTGGACAGGCCATAGAGCTGCAGGTTCACGTCATACTGGTCGGACCAGAACCAGGGCAGTGGCTCGTGCCGAACGTCCTGGCCGAGGGCCGCCTTCGCCGCGGCGACGCCCTGGTCCTGCGCGTTCTGCCACGACTCCAGCCGGATGCGTCGCCCGACCCACGGGTTCTCGGCGACCGCGACGTCACCCGCCGCAAAAATGTCCGGATCGCTCGTGCGGGTGTCCGGGCCGACGACGACACCGCCGTCGAGCTCCAGCCCCGCGGCCTCGGCCAGCTCGGTGTGCGGGGTCAGCCCGATGCCCGCGACCACGGTGTCCGCATCCAGCCAGGTGCCGTCAGTCAGCTCCACGCGCAGACCGTCACCCTCGCGCGCGATCTGCTGGACGCCGGACCCGAGGCGTACCTCCACTCCATGACCCTCGTGCAACCGCAGCAGATAGTCGGAGATCACCTCGGGCACCGACCGCTGGCAGAGCCGCGGCATGGCCTCGACCACCACCACATCCGCGCCCGCCTCGCGAGCAGTGGCCGCGACCTCCAGGCCGATCCAGCCACCGCCGACCACGACGACCCTCGCGCCCTCGGTCAGGCGCTCCTTGAGCCGGGCGGCGTCGTCGAGGGTACGCAGGGTGAGCACTCCGTCCAGATCGCCGCCGGGCATCGGCAGGGTACGCGCGGCGCCACCCGTGGCGAGGATCAACTTGTCATAGGCGATGCGCTCCCCGTCGGCGAGCTCGACTTCGTGATGCTTGGGGTCGATCGCGGTCACGCGGGTGCTCGGCCGGAAATCGAGATCGAGCGCCTCGAACTGGTCGGCAGGCATCAGATGGGTGTGTTGCGGTTCGGCCTTCCCCTTGAGGACCGCCTTCGACAGCGGCGGCCGCTCATAGGGCACGTGCGGTTCGTCGCCGATGAGCACGACGCGCCCCGCGTACCCCTCCTTGCGCAGCGTCGCCGCCGCCCACCCACCGGCTTGGCCGGCGCCGACAATGATGATGGTGTTGGTCATTCGTTCCTCCTGATCCACAGGAACTGGGGCCGACGCGAACGCCGGCCCCAGTCCTGCTGCTGAGGGAAACCTCGGGGTTGTTCCCCTCAGTCGAGCCCGATCTCCACATTGCCATCGACAACACGGGTCGGAAAAGTCCGGACATCGACCGTGCACGGTTCCTTGACCGCCTTGCCGGTCGCGAGGTCGAACAGGCCCTGGTGGAGTGGGCACTCCAGGCAGCCGTCCTCGACGAACCCGTCCGACAGCGGTGCGACCTCGTGTGTGCAGACGTCGTGGAGGGCAAAGACGTCGTCATCCACGCGGACGAGCGCGATCGGGGTGTCACCCACCTGCACCGGGGTGGGCTCCTCGTCCTCGAGCTCGTCGAGGGCGATCACTTCATGCCAGGTCGTCATCAGACTCCCTTCCTGGCGGATGGTGGTCTCGGATCAGATCGGGGTGGCCAGCAGGGTGAGGACGCGGGAGGTGTCATAGACGACCTTCCGCTCCTTGTAACGCCAGCCCTGATCGGTCTTCACCAGCGTGTCGTGATAGCTGCCGGCCGAATAGATCTCGGCATCCCCGGCCTGGCCGGTGCGCACGACGATGTAGCTCATCTCCGTGGTCACGGTGTCCCCGTCCCGGCTGATGATCACCGGCCCCGGGGTGCTGTGGCGATAACGGTGTTCCTCATAGATGTTCGCGTTGCGCAGCGCGATGACGCGGTCACGCATCATGGCCTGGTTGCGGCAGTGCAGGATCGGCGCAGGCAGGCCGCGGTCGAAGTTCTCCCGCGAGACGATCGTGTAGACGCCGTCCTCGGTGAAGAACGACGGCCACGTCTCGATGTCGTCGGCGTCGATCGCGTGGGAATAGCGGGACTGGGTCTCGAAGATCTCCAGCCAGAGCGTCAGGTCCTGGGTCGGCTGGATGTCGACCTTGGTCGGTTGCAGCGTGTCGGTCATTGCTCAATACCCCATGACTTTCTGATAGCCCGCCCAGAAGTTGCGGATCAGGCTCTCGGTGATGTTGGTGTCCTGCTCCTCCGGCGCGTCGAGCGCCATGCCGAGGAAGGAGGTGGCCTCGCCGTCGCGGACGGTGCCGTTCTGCACGAGCTGGGTGACCTCGGTGTCCTCCATCGAGATGTAGCCCGCCGGGCCGACCAGGTTGGCCTGCAGCAGTCGCAGCTCGCGCAACTCGGGGGTGTCGTCCGCGTACCCGAAGAAGTGGAAGATCAACTCGAACTCGCCCGGGGACTTCGGCAGCACCTGCCGGCAGACCAGGGTGTTGTGGATCTGCTGGATCACCAGCTGCGGGAAGATCGTCTGGATGTGGTTGGTGCAGTCCTCGTCATACTCCGAGATCTGCCCCAGCAGATAGGGATCCTCCAGCTGGAAGCCCGAGTTCATGGAGCGGATCGACTGCTTCTTGTACGCCTCGGAGGTGTCGGTGTCCTCTTCCGGCTTGGTCACCGTGATGATCGAATGCAGCCCGTGGCGCGAATCCGGAATGGATCGCGCCTTCATGCCCACGCGGAAGATGTTGAACGTCGTGTGGAACAGGTGCAGCAGCGAGGCGTGATAGGGGTCCTTCACGTTCTCGTAGTAGAGCTTCCAGTTGGAGAAGCCGACCTGCCGCGTACAGCCGAGATATTCGATCTCCCGGCCCGCGAAGATCCGCTCCGCCCACGGCTTCATCTCCGGACCCAGATAGTCCTCGATGTCCGGCGTCTCGTCGGAGAACGTGGCGAACAGCACACCGTGGAAATCCGCCACCCGAAGCTTCATCAGGCCATAGTTCTCCGGCTTGAATTCCTTCGCCATGCCGGTCAGACGCTTGCCCTCGGCCTTGACACCGCGGCGGAAGGGCACACCCTGCAGGTCGCCGTTCGCGTTGTAGTTCCACTGGTGATAAACGCACGTGTGATCCGCGCGATTGCCGAACTTTTCCCGGCACACGATCGCACCGCGGTGCGCGCAGCGGTTCACCCAGCACGCGAACCCGTCCTCGGTGCGCGTGATCACGACCGGGGTGTCGCCGACGAACGTCGCCTTGAAGTCGTGCACGTTGGGGATCTCCGCGGCCAAGGCCACGAACGACCAGTGCGGTCCCCGATAGATCCGCTCCTGCTCCCGGTCATAGACCTCCTGGGAGCTGAACACCTTGTAGGGCACCCGGGATCCATCCGGCTGCGGGAAATGGACCTCCCGCTCCGCCTCTCGACTTGCCATTTGTGTCATCGCTCAAACCCTCTCGCTGTGATTCGCCCGAAAGGCTGAGGATGGGGGTGGAGACCGCGTCCTCGAAGCCTCGGGGCGCCTCCCCGTTGAGGCACTCTTCTACTATGCGGGACCCTTTGGTATCTGTCGATCAGACGAATGAGATAATCGCTATCTGTTTCAGCGATAGAGGGTTCGGTCATGGACATCGCCCAGCTCCGCTATTTCGTTGCGGTGTGCGAGGAGCGCAGTTTCACGCGCGCGGCGCAGCGTTGTCAGGTGGTCCAGTCGGCGTTGAGTACGCAGGTGGCGAAGCTCGAGCGGGAGCACCGGACCCAGTTGTTGGAGCGGTCGAACCGGGGTGTACGCCTCACTCCCGCCGGGGAGCAGCTCCTTGGCCGGGCACGCCGAATCCTCGCCGAGGTCGACGAGGCGATCGCCGAGATGGAGGCGCTCCGGGGTTCGCTGACCGGCGTGCTGCGGGTGGGGGTCATCAACGTTGTCGGCCAGTCCGCACCACAGGTCGACGAGGCGCTGGCGGCCTTTCACGAGAAGCATCCGGCCGTGGAGATCCGGATCCACGATCCGGGGTCGTTCGGGATCGTCGCCGGGCTGCGGGCGGGCGAACTCGACGTCGGGATCATCGGGTTCTATGTCTCCGAGATTCCCGGCGAACTGGTGCATCACCTGATCAGTGAGCACGAGCTGGTCGCGGTCGTCCATCAGCGCCACCCCCTGGCCCACCAGGGTTCGGTGACGCTGGCCGACCTGGCCGCCCGGGGTCCGGCGGTGGAACTGCGGGCGGCGAGCGGGTTGCGTCACTATGTCGATGGTGCCTTCGAACGCCACGGGATCAGCCGGCAGGTGGCCTTCGAGGTCGCGACGACCGATGAACAGATCCGCTATGCCGCGCTCGGCATGGGCTTCGCGCTCGTTCCCACGTCCACGGTGGAGCCTGGGCAGGTGCGCCATCCGGTGACGGTCCTGCGCGTCGACGGGGCGGAGCTGAAGCATCCCGTGGCGCTCGTCCACCGGCGGCCGGCGCCGACCTCGCCCGCGGCCCGTGCCCTGATCGCCGAAATCCTCGACCGGGCCTGAGTCCGGTTGCGCCGCAACCGGTCAAGCGCGGCGGAGCAGCAGTCCCCGGTGTGGGGCGAGGGTGACCCGCCGTCGCGCGGGGCCGCCCTGCGCGTCGATGAGACAGCCGGGTGCCCGGACGTGGACGGTCCGGTCGTGGTGGAGGTTGACCGCCGCCCAGCCGGCACTGAACTCCCGGGTCCACGCACCGTTGTCGTCCATCGGCTCGGACAGGGGCCGCCCGAGGTCCCAGTCGAGTTGCGGGATCCATTGGGTCGTGGAGTGGTCGTCCCGGCCGGTTGCTGTGTACGCGCCGGCGCCACCACCGAAGACCCAGAACGCCGCCAGCCCATAGCGGAAGTTGGGGTGCTGGTCATCGCCGTCAGTGGGGACCCGCAGGATCGACAGCCCGGGGCCCGTCAGTTGATGCATCTGTGCGAGCGCGGTGTCCGCGTCGTAGAGCTTGTCCGGAGCCCAGCCGAGCCACGTTTCCTCCATGCCACCGCCGAAGGCGGCGTGGGAATCCCAGCGTCCGGGCTCACGCCGGGCCTCTGCAATGTTCGGCACGAGGATCTTGCCGGCGGCATTGAGCGCGGCGCCGGCCTCGTGCACGAGCGTGGTCAGCCCCGCCCGCAGCTCCGCGGCGTTGCTGATCCCCGTGATCGGCCAGTCGAGTCCGTAGTAGTCGTCGAAGACGTCGTTGTCCGCAAACACCCCGTCGAAGGCGGTCGTGGCGATCTCCGGCACGACGTTCTGCAGCCACCGGCGGCGATAGTCCGGATCCCACGGCCGCAACTGCCAATGGCCCGGATAGTCGGTCCACTCGATCCGCGAGCCGTCCAGACGGCGTGCGAAAAGGTCCTCGGCGACCGCTTCGGCGTGTGGGATCCCGCTGGAGAAGATCGGACCGGATTCATAGTCCCGGCTCGACGACAGGCATTTGTAGGCGAGCACCGTCATGTCCGGCCGCGCCGCCTTGAGGGTGGCGGCCGCCGTCAGTTCCCACGGCTGCAGGATCGCGACCCGATAGTGCTGCACCGCGAACTCCAGTTGCTCCGCCGGAATCGGCCAGCCGTTCCTGATCCAGGCACCGACCCCGGGCATCAGAACGACCCAGGCATCAGTACAGGGGTCGCTTCCGCGGCGCCAGGCCCTCCCGGGCCACCGCGCCCGGGGAGGAGGGCTGCCGGGGGAGCGTGGCCGGTCCCTGACGGTGCGGGAGTGGGTCCTGGCCGGTACGCCGCCCCGGCGCCTGGCCCAAGGGGTCCTTGTCCGTGGCGGGTGCCGCGCCGGAGGGGGGCTCTTCCGCTGCGGGTGCGGTGTCCGAGGGGCCGGCCGGGTCCTGATCGGACGGTGGGCCCGTCAGATCCTCGCCTCCGGGCTCCGGGTCGTCCTCGATGCCGCCCAGGGTGCCCAGCTGGCTGTAGATGCCATGGTAGAGCCCCATGACGTCCTTGATCTGGAAAAAGGCCTCGACGCGATGGCGCGCATTCCGCCCAAACTCGGCGTACAGCCTCGGAGCCCGCACGATCGTCTCGATCGCATCCGCCATCGCCTTGACGTCACCGGGTTCGGTGAGGATGCCACACGGTCCGAACGTCTCGCCGTCGGCCGAGGTCAGGACTTCCTCCGCCAGCTGGCCCATCCCGCCGACGCGTGTCGCCGCGCAGGGAATGGCCGCCGACATGGTCTCGAGGGCCACGATCGGCTGACCCTCGTTGTAGCTCGGCATCACCAGCAGATCCATCCGGTCCAGGCGGCCACGCACGTCGACCGTGCCGTGGATGGTCACCATGTCGTCAAGTTTGAGAGCCTTGATCCTGGCGAGGCACTTTTCCGTGTACTCCGGAAAATGCTCCGTCGGTCCCAGCACATCGAGATGGATGTTGTGCAGGCCGCGGTCGCGGAGCATGGCCAGGGAATCCAGGAGATCCAACAGTCCTTTGATGGGCACGAGCCGGGCGATATAGGTGAGCCGCCAGACGTGGCCGGCCGGGTCCTTGAGGATCTTCTCCGTTGCGGCCAGCCGCGCGCGATATTGGTCCTCGAAGTCCTCGAACGGCATCCCGTTGGGGACCACGACGGCCTTGCTCCGATCCGTCCCCAGCGCCGCGGCTTCGGTGATCGCTCCCGGATAGAGATAGGTGATCAGGCTGGCGCTCGGATAGCAGAAATGCCCGATCTCGGTCCACCAGGCCATCCAGGCACGCTCCTTGGGCGTGACCATGAACTCGCGATAGTCGGTGCTGGTGACGCCCAGGGCCATGTTGCGGTCGAGCAGCGTGTTGACCGTGTCGCGGACGTAGAGGTTGTGCTCGGTGAGCAGGAAGGTCGTGTCGTGCTCCCGGGCGGCCGCGGCCGCGACCAGGGCGGCATATCCGGTGGTGTGGGAGTGATAGACCGCGGCGCGCGGCATGGTCTCGTGGAGGAGGGCGTACGCGAGGCTGAAGAACTCCCGCATCGTCCAGAACGTGTCGGATAGCGACATGCCGAGCTTGGGGAACCGCCGGGGGAGCGCGGCCATGAATTCGGAGCTGCCGAGCAGCGCCCAGAGAGGAAACCGTCGCGTGCTTTCGAGGAGGCCGTCGTCCAGCAGCTCCCAGAGCGGTTCGACATCCCGCTCGCCGGCCAGCGCCTCAGCGGCATCGAACAGCCGGTCCGTGAGCTGTTCCCGCTCCCGTGAGGTCATGTGGAGGTCCTGGACCTTGGTCTGCATGAACGAATGCCGGTGTTCCTGGATGCTCAGATAGATCGGTCGCACCCAGGCGACGTTGGCCGGCATCCCGTACAGGTCCTCGCTCGGGCTGTCGGAGTCCCAGGAGATGTGGATGACGCCGAAGCTGATGTCGGGGTTCTCCACGACGATGTCATGGACGACAGCGGCGAGCCCACCCTTCAGATAGGGATAGGTCGACTCCATCACCAGGGCCACGTCCACGGCCGCATAGTCGCGCCGGGCGGCCTGCACCGAGGCAGGGACCTCGCCGGGGGCGTACCGCTTCTCGGCTCGGCGACCGACCACGGATCGGAGCGAACTCATGAATGAGGTGGACATGGGCGGATCTCATTTCGTGCGATCACGACGTCAAGCTCTCGCGTGGCCCTACCAAGCCACGGCGCGACGCCAGAAAAGCGTGTATTCGGGCTGACGCCAGAGGCGTCGATAAAGCACGACGCAGAAGGCGAGCAACGCCAGATCAACGGTGGCGATCACCAGATAGGCGGCGGACAGCGACAGGTTGGGAATCGTGAGGAACAGGGTCACCAGGTGGATGATCCCCACCGCCTGGCTGACCCTGGTCTCGCCGAGATAGTCGAGTTGATAGCTCACGAGCGTCACCATGACGAACAGCCAGGCGGCGACGCCGAGGGTGGTGCTCAACACGACGCGTTCGGGCTGGATGACGGCCATCGCGCTCGCGGACAGCATCGTCAGGATCATGCCGAGCACCCCGGTGCGCAGCAGGGACCGGTCGACCTCACCGAACAGGCGGTTGGCGCGCCTGGTCGCGGCGTGGATCGGGGCCTTGGAGATCGCTTGGTGCAGGTCGTTGACCTGGGCGTCGATCCGTGGGGCGAGGATCGCGAAGTAGTAGTGGTAGGCGATGAGCGCAGGAACCAGCGAGAAATAGATCGTGACGACCGGCATCCCCGCGAGGCCGAGCGTGAGCAGGACGAGGAGCTTGTCCGCCCACAACACCGCTCCCGTCAGCAACCCCCGCACCATCCCGGTGAACAGGTGGCGCGCCGACAGGAACAGCGGTGCGCCCACCAGGGCCTTCAGATGCTTGCCCAGCGGAATGATCTGGGTCGCCGCGCCCAGCACGGGTGGCAGCCACCAGACAGCGGGCACGAGGAAGAGCGCGGCGGCGTACGCGGCCCAGGCCACCGCCCACAGTCCGCGCCGCAGCAACAGATTGCCGACGATCAGGGACTGCACGAACAGCACATGGGCGAGGAGGAGGGCGATGAAAACCAGGATCGGGCCCGGGCCCCAGCCGGTCACGAGCCGGACGGCCACCGCGAAGGCGGCCACCAGCGGCACCGACGCCAGGAAGAGGCCGGCCCAGTGCCGCACGACCGCGGCCTTGATCTGATCCGGATCCCGCTCGCTGATCAACTCGCCGAGGGCCTGATAGATCGGCATGCAGGCTGCCTGACCCACCCAGGGCACGGACACCGAGCACGCCATGACGACGGCCATCAGCGAGACGTCACCGACCCGGGCCTCGGCCATCCGGGGCGCTGCGAGCGGGAAGACGGTCGTCAGCAGCAGGACGGGCGACAGATAGAGCATGAGGTCGACACCGTCGAGCACGTCGGAGCGCAGGTTGCGGTCGGAGCGGGCCCACAGGCCCAGCGCCACGACCGCGAGGACCAGAACACCGACCGCGCCGACCAGGAGCACAGGGCTGAATTGTGCTCGGAGCGAGGCGAGGAACGCTGGCACGGTGAGGGTGATGAGCGCTCCCAGAGCCAGCACGATCGCATGGTTTCGACGGGAAGCCGTCAGCGTCACGTTGGACGGGCGAGAGGTGTCCCTCGACCCGTCGATAACGGGGAGATTCATCGACGTCCGATCACTACTGCGGGGAAATGGGCCATGTCGCCCCGATTTGTACGCTGACCGTAGCAAATATTATCCAGGGCTGATCAATTCTTGGACACCGTTAAGGGCTGATCGGCCGCGATTTGTCCAATGGGACTCGCCGTATATTGTTCCTGGCGGAAGACTCAAAGGATTTGAGTCCCCGGGGCAATGGCGTTCGAGGCCGCCCACGAGGTGGACGGTCTCGATCAGGACCTGTTCAGCTTCGCTGGCTGTGGTGTGGACTTCACTCGGCCTTCCCCAGATAGGCGAGCGCGGCGACGACGGCCGCTTCGGTGCCGGTGCGCAGGCTGGGCTGGATGGCTGGCGCGAACGCCGCGTTGTGGTTGGGCAGGGCGTTCATCTCGGGGGTGAAGCCGCCGAAGCCCCAATAGGTGTAGGGGATGCCCCAGGCGTTCGGGATGGTGGAGAAGTCCTCGGACGCCGGCATCGGTGGCATCTGCACGACTCGGTCCTCGCCGAAAAAGGCGCGGAAGGCCTCGGTGACCCGCGCGTTGGTGGCCTCGTCGTTGGCGGTCAGCGGGAAGGGCTCATAGAGCTCGATCTCCGGCGGCTTCGGCGAGTTCGAGGCCTCGCACTCGGCCGTGACGATCCGCTCGATCGCGCTGAGCAGTTGCTCGCGCACCTCGGTCTCATAGGCCCGGATGTTCAGCAGCAGGGTCGCATGGTCCGGGATGATGTTCGCCTTGAATCCGGCCTGGAGGCTGCCGACCGTGACGACGCCGAACTGGGTGGGGGCGATCTCGCGGGACACGATGCCCTGCAGGCGCTGGACGATCGCGGCGGCCAGCAGGACCGGGTCGACCCCCAGGTGCGGCATCGAGCCGTGGGAGCCCTTGCCCCAGGCCTTGACGCGGATGCACGCGCCGGTCGAGAGGATTGGCCCACCGGTGGTGCCGACCTTGCCTGCCTCGGGGAAGGCGAGCACGTGCTGGCCGAACGCGACATCCGGCGTCGGGACCTTGTCGACCAGGCCGTCGTCCACCATGGACCGGGCGCCCTGGGCGGTTTCCTCGCCGGGCTGGAAGAGCGCGATGTAGGTGCCGGACCAGGCGTCCCTGTTCCGGCTCAGGATCTCCGCCGCCCCCAGCCCGGCGGTGATGTGCAGGTCATGGCCGCAGGCGTGCATGACCGGGACGGTCACGCCTTCGGCGTCGACGCTCGTCCTGGTCGAGGCATACGGGAGGCCGGTCGTCTCCTCGACGGGGAGCGCGTCCATGTCGGCGCGGAACAGCACGGTTGCTCCGGGGCCGTTGTCCAGGACGCCGACGACACCGCCGCCGATCTGTTGGACGGCATAACCGAACGACTCGAGTCGGCGGGTGACCTCGGCGGCGGTCTCGGCTTCCTGCATCGAGAGCTCGGGGTTCTGGTGCAGGTGGCGGTAAAGCTCTTCCTGCCACGCGATCGTGGCGTCGATGGCTGTGAGGACTGTCGTCGCTGGTGACATGCCCACTCCTTTGTGCCGGGTGATGCCAATGTAGGGTCCGCCAGCCTCAGAGGGCTGCCTCGGCGCGGTTCAAAGCGGTGAGCAGCGTCCTGGTGGCGTGGCCGAGGGCTTCCAGGTCCGTGTCGCTGAGCGCATCGAACAGCAGCGCGCGGACCGTGGCGGCGTGGCCGGGAGCGGCAGCTTCGAGTCGCGCGCGACCGGTGGGAGTGAGGCAGGCGAAGGACCCGCGGGCGTCCTCGGGGCAGGGCTCCCGGCGCACGAGGTTGCGCTTGGCCATCCGCGTGAGGTGGTGGGACAGCCGGCTCTGCTCCCAGCGCAGGGCTTCGGCCAAGGCGCTGAGGCGGAGCTTCTCGTCGAGGGCCTCGCTGAGGTGGACGAGCACCTCGAAGTCCGGCAGGGACAGGTCGTGGTCGGTCTGCAGCTGGCGATTGAGGGCCGCCAGCAGGCGGGCCTGTGCATTCAGCCAGTCGCGCCACACGCTTTGTTGGGCCTCGTTCAGCCAGTGCTCGTCAGTCATGCAACCGGACCCTAGCACTTTGGTTGACATGTCACAGAGTTGGCGTACAATATTTATGACACGTCATCGAAAGGATGATTATGGCCACCATTGAACCCGTGGTTGACGTACGCCGCGCCGCGGATCGTTTCCATACGAAGATCGACTGGCTGGACTCGAAGCACTCGTTCAGCTTCAGCTATCACCAGGACCCCGCCAATACGCATCACGGGCTCCTGTTGGTCAACAACGACGACATCGTCGCGCCCGGCACGGGCTTCGACACCCATCCCCATCGTGACATGGAGATCGTCACGTGGGTCCTCGAGGGGTCGCTGGTCCACCAGGACAGCGAGGGTCACAACGGCATCATCTATCCCGGGCTCGCCCAGCGCATGAGCGCAGGCACCGGCATCCTGCACTCGGAGAAGAACGACTCGTGGCGGCTCGACCCGTCGAGCGAGGAGCATGCGGACCCCGTGCGGTTCATCCAGATGTGGGTGTTCCCGGACGAGGGTGGCATCCAGCCCGGCTATGAGCAGCTGGAGATCGCGCCCGCCGATCTGGCCGGCAAGTTTGCGACCGTTGCGACGGGCATGCCGCACTATGCGGACGAGGCGGCGATCCGGATCAAGAATGAGTACGCGGCACTCCACGCCGCGCGGCTTTCCCCCGGCGAGTCCGTCACGCTGCCCGAGGCGCCCTTCCTTCATCTGTTCGTTGCGCGGGGGTCGGTCGACCTCGAGGGTGCGGGGTCCCTGATCGAGGGTGACGCCGTTCGGTTCACCGCCACTGGTGGTCAGCGCGTGACCGCGACCGAGGCCGCTGAAGTGCTGGTGTGGGAGATGCACGCGGGGGTGCGGTTCGGATGAGTCGCCTGTTCATCGATCAGCAGCAGCCGCGGATCATGCGTGCCCACAACTCGTGGGCTGCCGCGATCACGACGTCGGCCGAGACTGTCGGGCTGGATCGGAAACTCGTCGAACTCGTGAACATGCGGGTGTCGCAGCTCAACGGCTGCGGAATCTGCCTGGACACCCATCACCGCCAGGCCATCGCGGCCGGCGAGACGGAACAGCGCATCGCGGTCCTTCCCGCATGGCGACATGTCGACCTATATTCGGAGGAGGAGCGGGCGGCGCTGGGGTTGGCCGAGTCGATCACGCAGCTGCCCGACGCCGCCACCCAGGATGCGGCCTATGCCGAGGCGGCCGAAGTCTTCGACGAGGACCAGCTGGCCGTCATCAGCTGGGTTGCCATCGCGATCAACTCGTTCAACCGGGTGTCGATCACCAGTCACCACCCGGTCCGTCCCCGAAAGGACCAGTCATGACCGAAGTGCAGGACAACGAGGACAAGTCCCGGTTCGAGATCCTTGTCGACGGCGACGTCGCCGGATTTGTGGATTATGAACTCGGGACCGATGTGATCACCATGACCCACACCGAGGTCGACGACGCCTATTCGGGCCAAGGGCTCGGGAAGAAGGTCGTGGCCGAAGCGCTCGAACAGGCCCGCACCCGCGGTGTTTCCGTGCGCCCGGTGTGCCCCCTGGTGCGGAAGATCATCGCCGAGGACACCGAGAACAACTATCTCGACCTCGTCCGGCTCCCGGATCGCGAGGAGTTCGATCTGCCGTCCTGATGTGCAGCCGATAGCGTTCAGGCATGATCACGGCGATCCACAACCTCATCTATTCGGATGACGCGACGGCCACCCGGGCGTTTCTCAAGGACGTCCTGCGGTGGCCGTTCGTGTCTGACGGGTCTGATCCACGCGACGGTTCGGGCCCGGCCGCGGCGGACCCCGCCGGATGGTTGATCTTTGCGACCGGGCCGAGCGAGCTCGGCGTACATCCCACGGTCTCCGTCCACGATGGCCAGGAATACCGCTCCGAGCGCCACCACCAGATCTCGCTGATGTGCGATGACCTCGACGCCACCATGACCGAGCTGCGGGAGCGTGGTGCCCAGTTCGGCGGCGACCCTGTCGACATGGGGTTCGGGATCGGCGTGAACCTCAAGGTCCCCGGGGCGGATGACATGTTGCTCTATCAGCCGCGGCACGCGGTGGCGTACGACCGCTGAGCCGGAGGCACCTCTGGTTAGGCTCGCTCGTGTGATGAACGAGCCCCGACACCGACGGATCGCCTGGATCGACGCCACCCACGGGGTGGCGGGAGACATGCTGTTGGGTGCCCTGGTGGATGCCGGCGTCGAGCTGACGTTGCTGCAGGCCGCGGTTGACGCGGTGATCCCGGGAACCGTGCGGCTCGTCGCTGACGAGGTCACGCGCGCGGGGATGCGGGCCGCCCACGTGCGGGTGGAGCTGCTGGCGGAGGACCAGCACCATCGCGGGTGGCCCACGATCGACCACCTGATCGCCGACGCCGCGGACCGGCCGCGGGAGACCGGAGAAACGTCGCTCCCGGATCGGGCCCCCACCGATCGCCGGCGTGTCACGGACGGTGTGGATCCGGCGCAGGTCGACCGCTGCGCCTTGGAGCCCCGGGCCGCCGAGTGGGCCCGGGCCACTTTCCGCAGGATCGCGGAGGTCGAGGCCCGTGCGCACGGGGTGGCGGTGGCCGACGTCCACTTCCACGAAGTGGGTGCCTGGGACTCCATCGCGGACATCGTCGGCGTCTGTGCGGGGCTGGTCGCGCTCGGCGTCGAGCGGGTGGTGGCGAGTCCGGCGGCGTTGGGACAGGGGATGGTGCGCATGGCGCATGGTGAACTGGCCGTCCCCGGTCCGGCCGTGGTGGATCTTGCCCGGGGCTGGCCGACGCTGCCCGGGCCGGAGGGCTCGGGCGAGCTGACGACACCGACCGGGATGGCGCTGCTCCGGCTCGGGGAGCCCGGTTCGATGCCGGAGATGACGATCACCGCCGTCGGGACCGGGGCCGGCACCAAGGACCTGCCGGGGCACGCCAACGTCACCCGAGTGGTGATCGGTGAGCCGGCTCCCCCGAGAGCTGACGTTGACCCGCCGGAACACGGACCCCGCACGATGCTCGCCTGCACCGTGGACGATCTTGATCCGCGGCTCTGGCCGGGGGTGCTCGACCGGATCGTCGCCGCCGGCGCCGACGACGCCTGGCTGATCCCGGTCGTCATGCGGAAGGGGCGCCCGGGGCATGTGCTTGAGGCGCTGGCGCCGCCGCACGCCGCGGACGCCGTGCGCGAGGTGATCTATCGGCACACGAGCACCCTGGGCATCCGTTCCTGGGACATTCATCGGGACGCGCTGCACCGGGACTGGGTCGAGGTCGACGTCCTCGGGCACCCCGTGCGGGTGAAGCGCGGACTCCGCGGTGGCGAGGTGGTGGGGATGCAGCCGGAGTACGCGGACGTGGCCGCCGCTGCCGTCGCCCTCGAGCTCAGCGAACGTGAAGTGCTGCAGCGGGCCCTGGCCGCCTGCCCCACTGATTGATCCCTGTGTGGGTCCCGAGCCGACTCAGCCGGCTGCCTCGGCCCCACAGCGCAGGAAGATCGCGACGGCGAGCGCGCCCGGGTCGATGATGTCCCGGCTGCTGTCCCCGACATAGCTGGCCCGACCGCGGCTGGCGACGAGGTCGGCGGTGTCGTGGGCGCCCTGTTCGGCCGCCTCGGCCGCTGCCGTGAGACAGGGCTGGAGTCCTTCGGCCCCCTCGGCGGCATCGGCTGCAGGGACCATGGCATCCACCATGGTGGCGTGGCCCGGCTCAGCGCTGCCGAGCTGCATCACCGCGTCGGCGCCGTCCCGCAGACCCTGCCCGATGCCGCCGGCATCGGGACGTTCCGCGAAGCCTCGGCCGATTGCCCGGAACCACAGCGCGAACAGAGCGCCCGACGTGCCCCCGATGCTCGCGAACGCCTCCGAGAGCCCGAGCATCGGGTTGGTGCGCTCCTCGGCTTCGGCCGCCCGGGACAGCGCGGTCTCCAGGTTGTTCCCGAAGTCGCCGTCGCCGGCCACACGATCCAGCTCGCCCAGCTCGTCCGCGCGTGAGCGGCCCTCCTCGATGAACCGGTCGACCCAGGCGGCCAGGAAGGCCCGGGCCTCCCGCGGAAGGGAGGCATCCTGCGCCTCCGGGTCCGGCTCCCGCACGATCGGCGGCTGCTCCCCCTCGGGCAGCGACCGCGTGTCGGCAGTGATCGGCCAACCGGGTGCCTGCGCGGGTGTGTCCCAGAAACGGGCCATCTCTTCGTCCAGCGCCACGAGGGTGATGGACAGGCCGCGCATGTCCAGGGATGTCACCAGGTCACCCACCAGCGCGGCGTGGGTGGTGACACCGTCACGTTCGAGTCGTTGGGCCAGCAGGCCGTACGCGGCATAGAGCTCCAGTGGAGTGGTCGCCCCGAGTCCGTTGACGATCACCAGGTGGGGCAGGTCGGGGAAGCCATCGAAGTCATCCGCGATCTCATCGACCATCCGGTCGATCAGGCCGGCCAGGTCCAGACCGGTCAGTTGGTCCGTGCCGCGTTCCCCGTGAATCCCGACCCCGAATTCGATCTCGCCCTCCGCCAGTTCGAAGGCATCCTCGGGATCGCCGAACGCGCTGCCGGCCCGCACCGCGACACCGACGCTGCGCGACTGGTCGACGACGCGATCACCGAGCGCCTTCAGCTCGGCCAGGGCCATGCCCTCCTCGGCCGCGGCGCCACAGATCTTCTCGACCACGAGCGTCGCGACGGTCCCGCGGCGCCCCGGTTTCGTGCCGCGTTCCGCGCTCGGGACGTCGTCGTCGACGATGACGGTCGCCACCTCGACGCCGTGGTCGCGGCACTGCTCGGCCGCAAGCCCGAAGTTGATGACGTCGCCTGTGTAGTTCTTCACGATGTGCAGCACCCCGGCGCCCTGATCGACGGTCAACGTCGCGGCAACGATCTGGGTCGAGGAGGGGCTGGAGAACACCTCCCCCGGCACGGCGGCATCGAGCAGGCCCGGCCCGACGAAGCCCCCGTGGAGCGGTTCGTGGCCGCTGCCCCCACCGGACAGCAGGGCGACCCTGCCCTCCCCCTTGGGGTGTCTGCGCATCAGGAACCGGGGATCGGGATGGAGGTGCACCTGCCCGGGGTGGGCGGCGGCGTACCCCGCGATCCCGAGCTCGATCGCCTCACTGGAACTGGTCAGAAACTGACGATTGCCCATGATCCATTGGAACATGAGCGGCAATTTGGGCTGCGAGGTGACCTGCGCCATATCCATTGTCGATGTTCACCACCCCCACTCCGGGTGCGCACGCGTTGAGCATCGCCAGCAGCGCCGCCAGGCCCTCGAAGGCGGCGCCATAACCGACCGACGTCGGACACGCGACCACAGGACAGGACACCAACCCGGCGACGACGCTGGGCAGCGCGCCGTCCATCCCGGCGACGACGACCACACACGCGGCCGAACGCAGCAGATCCACCCGGGCAAGCACTCGATGCAGCCCCGCGACACCGACATCCACGACCAGCTCGCACCGGCGGCCCAGCCGTTCCACCGTCACGGCGGCCTCGCGTGCGACCGGCAGGTCCGACGTCCCGGCCGCGACCACGACGACCAGCCCCCCGGTCGGCTCGGGTGGCTCGGCGGGCCAGGCGGCGACGCGGGCGATGGGATCGTACGCGGTCCCCGCCAGCTCGGCAGCCACCACGGCCGCCTGTTCCGGGGAGCACCGGGTGAACAGGGCCTGCTGGTCCGCGGCGTTGCGCTGCCATTCGCGCGCGATCAGGCGGATCTGATCGATGGTCTTGCCTGCGCAGAACACGGCCTCGGGATAGCCCCGTCGCGACTGCCGGCCGAAGTCCAGGTTGACCGGGGCCCCTTCAGGACAAGCCGCGGTCACCTCGGGCGGGGCGTCACCCACGACGCTCCCCGAGCTGGACCAGCGGCAGCGTGAAGGCCCCGGACTGGATTCCCGCGAGGTCGAGTGCGACGAACCGGAAGCCCGCCGATCGAACCGCGCGCAGGACGTCCTCGCGCCTCTCGACCACCAGCGCCAGATCGTCGACCGGCACCTCGATGCGCGCGATCTCGCCGTGGTGGCGTACGCGACAGTCGCTCACCCCGACCGCCCGCACCGCGGCCTCGGCCTGTTCGACCTGCCGGAGCTTCTCCGCAGTCACGGGGGAATGGTGCGGGATCCGCGAAGCCAGACACGGCGCTGCCGGTTTGTCCGCGACGGCAAGGCCGAGCTCGTGGGCGAGCGCGCGCACCTCCTCCTTGCCCACTCCTGCAGCCGCCAGCGGACGCAGCACCCCGTGCTCCGCGGCGGCCCGCGAACCGGGCCGGTCGGGGCGGCGGGCGTCGTCGGCGTTCTCGCCGTACGCGACCGCGACCAGCCCCAGCGTGTCCACGATGGAATCCGAGATCACCGAGAACAACTCGTCCTTGCAGTGGAAACACCGGTCCGGACCGTTCGCGACATAGCCCGCCCGCGCGCCCTCGTGGGTTTCGAGCTCCACGACCTCGGCGCCGATGTTGTCGGCCACACGGTGGGCGAGGGCGCGCTCCGAGGCCGCCAGGGAAGGGGAGATCCCGAGGAGGGCGACGACACGGTCGGCACCGAGCGTACGCACCGCAACCGCCAACAGGGTCGCCGAATCGACCCCACCGGAATAGGCGACCCCGAGCCGCCCGGTGGTTGACCCGTGCGTGGGGAGTCCCTCAACGATCGCGGCCGCCACCCGGTCGAACAACATCTCCGAGTTCTCCATGTCGTCCAGTCTGGCACTCCCCGCCCAGCCCGTCCGACCCGCGCGGACGCCGGCGGCACCCGCGGGATTTCGCGTGGATCGCCGGAATTCCTGTGGTCATAGTGTTGGATAAGGCTCGTGACCGATGAAGCCCGGGGTGGGCCCATCCCGCGCTCGGTGACGATCTATGACGTCGCCGAGGTGGCAGGGGTGAGCGCTTCCACGGTCAGCCGCGTCTTTTCCCGGCCCGGGCGGGTCAGCGCCCGGATGGCGCTCCACGTGCGCGAGGTCGCCGAACGCCTCGGCTATCACACCGAAACTCCTGTTCCCGTCGCCCGCCGCGACAGTCACCTGATCGCCCTCTGCGTCTCCGACATCACCAACCCGGCCTTCTTCGGCGTCATCAGGGGCGTCCAGTCGGCGGTGTCGGAGCGGGGGCACGCCTTGGTTCTCGTCGACAGCATGGAATCGGCGGAGCACGAAAAGAACCAACTCAACCAGTTGGTGCCCTCGCTCGCCGGGGCCGTCCTGGCCAGCCCCCGTTCCTCGGACCAGCAGTTGCGGATGCTGGCCAAACAGGTGCCTCTGGTGTTGGTCAACCGGGCGGCGACCGGTTTGGCGGGGGTCGTGCCGGACAACGGGAGGGGAGTACGCAGGGCGGTCGAACACCTGGCGTCCTTCGGGCACACCCGGATCGCCTATCTCGCCGGACCCGAGGATTCCTGGACCGACGGCATTCGCTGGCGGGCCATGCGCGAGGCGGCGCTGGAGCTGGAACTCAGCGTGGTGCGTGTGGGGCCCAAGCCGCCAACGGTGTCGGGTGGCCGCATGGCGACCGACGACGTCCTGCACTCACGGGCGACCGCGGTGATCGTGTTCAACGACCTCATGGCCATCGGGCTGATGCACGCGCTGGGGGTCGCCGGCATTCGGGTGCCGGACCGGCTCAGCATCGTGGGTTTCGACAACACCATGGCCGCCGGACTCGTGACACCGGCGCTGACCACGGTGGGCGCCCCCATGCTGCAACTCGGCAGCATCGCGGCCAGCAATGTGATCGCCCTTCGTGCGGGATCGAAGTGGCAGCACGAGGGACCGGTCACGGTCCCCATGCGTTTGATCGTGCGGGACTCCACGGGTCCGGCCCCCAAACACTGAGTGGCGTCAGTCGCGCACGCGATAGAGGATCTCCCCGGCGTTGGGGATCACCACGGTGCCCTCCTCAGCCGCGAGGGCCTCGAGGTCGATCTCGTCCGGATCGAGATAGCCCAGGTTGATCGACTCGCACACCTCGCGCGGGATCTGTGTGGCCAGCGTCACGCGCAGGCGGAGCTTCTCCTCCCCGGTGTCGGCGTCATAGGTGCCCTGCCCCCGCAGGTGGGTCGAGTGCGCCAGCACCCCCCAGTGAATGTGGGAGAACTTGTCCCACTGCTTCACGAAATAGTCGCGGCAGTGATAGCCGATGTCATAGATCTCGTGGTGGGTCTCGGACACCTCGGTGACGTGCGGGGCATAGATGACGACCTCGCCACCGTCAGCCACCGCCGGCTCGAGCTTGTAGAACCCCTTCGCCGCGGTCCAGATGTCCTCATAGCGCGTGGGCATGCACGAGATCACGCGCTGGAACGGCTCGTCCACGTAGTTCACGTGCGTCTCCGCCGCGATCGCCGCCGACGCCGCCCACGCGTCCTCGGCGGTCCCGAATGCAGCAGCCTCGATCTCGCCCGACCCCGACTGCACGACCAGACACAGCGCCAGCCGCGTCGTCGGGATCAGCGCGGCACCCTCGTTGATCATCGCCCGCACGGGCGTGATCCCCGTCGTGCCGATGATCGAATAGCTCGTGATCAGCGCCCCGACCCAATGGGTCATGTCGATGAACTCCTGGGAGGCGACGCCGGGGATGAAATATTTGTTGCCACCCGAAATCCCCACCACCTCGTGCGGGAACACCGGGCCGACGACGATCGCATAGTCGGACTCGACGACGTGCCGGTTGATGACGATCGGGGCGTCCTGCTCCAAGCGCCCCTCGGACAGCTCGGCGATCCGGCTCCCCGGGATCGTGCCGACGTTGACGAGCATGTCGGGGTCGGCCCACTCGTGATTGACGATGCGCATCCCCGGGTACGCCGCCTTGACCGCCGCCTCCGGGTCTCCCTCGGCACTGGCGCCGACCATGCGGGCGATCTCGTCGGGTTCCATGTAGGAGTGTGTCCCGAGCGCGATGACCGCGGTCAGCTCGCCGGCGCGGTCGATCAGGTGTCGGTGCATCGTGCGCAGCAACAGCGGCAGCGGGCAGCTCCGCGTCCCGTCCGGGATGACCAGCACGACCTTGGCCCCATCGAGCGGCACTTCGCCGAGTTTTCGCGCGACCAACGCGTCCAGTTCCTGTTCATCGACCTGCTGATGCGGTCCACCGATGGTCTCGCAGACGATGCTGTTCATCGCTCCTCCTGAAGGCGACGCTGAAGTCTCTCCAGACTAGACCCGGCGTACGACAATCGCGGCCCCCCAACGCAACCGCAAGAACCCCGGAAACCTGCGGCAACCTGTGGCACCAAACCCGAAACCGGGGCAGGGTGACGACCATGAGCGCGCCACTGGAGCTGCACCCCGACCGCCTGTTCCCCGCCGAGCCGTCGACGAGGGCCATCGCCCGTGACCTCTATGCCTCCGTCGCTGATCTCCCGATCATCTCTCCGCACAGCCACGTGCCGCCGGAGTGGATCGCGGAGGACATCCCTTTCACCGATCCGACCTCGCTGCTGCTGACGCCCGATCACTATGTGCTGCGACTCCTGCACGCGAACGGGATCGACCTGGCCCGCTTCGGCCGGGGCCGCGACACCCCGCTGCCGGAGGCCGAGGCACGTGAGGCGTTCCGGCTGTTCTGCTCGCACTGGCCCGTGTTCCGCGGGACACCCATGCGTTTCTGGTTCGAGGCCCAGGCGGTCAATATCTTCGGCGTTGACGTCCGCCCGTCCGCCGGGACCGCCGACCAGATCTACGACACCATCCAGGCCTGGATCGACTCCCCGGCCTCGCGTCCGCGTGCGCTGATGGAGCAGTTCGACATCGCCGTGCTCGCCACGACCGACGACCCGCTGGACGATCTGGGGCATCACAGTGCGCTGCGTGCGGAAGGCTATGCGCGGCGGGTCGTGCCCACCTTCCGCCCCGACCGCTTCCTCGAGCCCGCACGCCCCGAATGGAACGAGATCGTCGACGAGCTGGGGGAGCTGACCGGGATCGATGTGGATTCGTACGCCGGCTTCCTCTCCGCCCTCGAGAACCGGCGCGCCTACTTCAAGGAGCGGGGTGCGGTCTCCACCGACCACTCGCACGCCGACCTGGAGACGGTCATCCTCAGCCCGGCCGAATGCGAGCGGCTCTATGCCGATGCCCGCGACGACAAACTCGGCACGGACGAGTGCGCGGTCCTGCGCCGGGCGCTGGTCACGGAGATGGCCCGGATGGCCTGTGACGACGGGCTGACGATGACCCTGCACCCGGCCGTCTACCGCAACCATCACGCGGAGACCTTCCGTCGGTTCGGCGCCGATGTCGGGGCGGACATCCCGATCTCCGTGGAGGCGACGAGAGCGCTGCAGCCGATGCTGTCCGCGTACGGCACCCATCCCAACTTCAAGGTCGTCCTCTTCACGATGGACGAGACCACGTTCAGCCGTGAGCTGGCGCCGCTGGCCGGGTTCTATCCGTCGGTCTATCTCGGCGTGCCTTGGTGGTTCCTCGACTCCCCGGACGCGATCAAGCGGTTCCGCAAGTCGACGGAGATGGCCGGGTTCACGCGCTCGTCCGGGTTCATCGACGACACGCGGGCCTTCTGCTCGATCCCGGCCCGCCACGACATGTCGCGTCGTCTCGACGCGGCGGCGCTGGCGGAGCTGGTTGCGGAACACCGGCTCGAGGTCGATGAGGCCGCCGAAACTTTGCACCACCTCGTCGCGGTCAGCCCACGCGAGGTCTTCCGTCTCGACCAGTCCTGACGACACTGCCCCCACCCCGGGCCACCTCTGGAACAGCAATGAAGGAGTCCTCATGACGACTCGGCTCAGCCGTGCAGACACCCGCCCCATCGCTCCCGTGCGCATGCTGCACCTGGGGCTGGGGAACTTCCACCGGGCCCACCAGGCGTGGTTCACGGAGCACGCGCCGGATGCGGCGGAGTGGGGGTACGCGGAGTTCGCGGGCAGGGACTCGGCACTCGTGGATGAGTTGAACGAGCAGGGTGGGGCGTACACGCTCCTGGTGCGTGGTGCCGACGGCGATCAGCCCGAGGTGATCGGGGCGATCAGCGCGGTGCATCAGGCGACCGATCATGAGGCGTGGCTGAACTACTGGGTCGAGCCGGAGCTCGCGGTCATCACGATCACCGTGACCGAGGCCGGCTATTGCCGTGGCGAGGACGGTGGCCTCGATCTGGCCGACCCCGGGGTGCTCGCCGATCTGGAGGCGTTGCGGGCCGATCCCCGGGCGCTGGTCGGCACGGCACCCGGCCGGTTGCTGGCCGGGATCCTGGCCAGGGCCGAGGCGGGACAGGGGGCGGTCGCGGTGTTCTCGTGCGACAACCTGCCGGAGAACGGTCTGGTCGCGCAGCGGGTTGTCGGCGATCTCGCAGCGGCCCTGGGACCGGAGGCCGTGGCTGCCGTGACACCGCATTCGTGGGTCACGTCGATGGTCGACAGGATCACCCCGCGGGCAACCGACGAGGAGCTTGCTGCGGTCGCCGAGCTGACCCAGCGGGACGATCGCGCACCGGTGGTCACCGAACCGTTCGTCGAATGGGTCGTCGCCGGCGACTTCCCCGCCGGACGCCCGGACTGGCAGGGCGTGACGTTCGTCGACGACGTCGAGCCGTTCGAGCAGCGGAAGCTGTGGCTGCTGAACGGGTCGCACTCGCTGATGGCGTACGCCGCCTCCGCGCGCGGGCACGAAGCCGTGTCGGATGCGATCGGCGATCCCGTGGTCCGCGGCTGGGTGGAGGAGTGGTGGGACGAGGCCGTCCGCCACCTGAGCCTTCCGGCGGATCATCTCGAGACCTACCGGGCGGCGCTGGTGGCGCGGTTCGCGAACCCGAACATCCGGCACCTGCTGGCGCAGATCGCGGCCGACGGGTCGCAGAAGGTGCCCGTGCGGATCCTGCCGACGCTGAAGGCGGAGCGGGCGGCCGGTCGCAGCGGCCGTGGGGCTGCCCGGGTGGTGGCCGCCTGGATCCGGCACCTGCGCGGTGCCGGGGCGCCGGTGACCGATGCTGCGGGCGACCGCTTCGTGACGGTTGTGCAGATGGAGGGCGCCGAGGGTGTGCGGCGCGTCCTCGAGCTGCTGGATCCCGAGCTCGGCGCCGATGACGGTGTGGTGGAGCTCGTGGAGAGCTTGGTGGCGGAACTGGCGGGTGCGTGATGACCCTCGGGCACCCGGACGGGGACATCGTTCTCGGCATTGATCTGGGCACCACCGCGGCCAAGGCGACCGCCTTCCGCATGGGTGGCCCCGGTGGGGCAGTGGCGTTGGCCGCGCACGAATATGTGCTCCAGCAGCCGCTGCCTGACCGGCAGATCCAGGACCCGGAGACCATCATCGGTGCTGCCCAGGGGGCCATGCGACGGGTCGTCGCCGAGGTCGGACCCGAGAACGTCGCGGCGCTCGCGTGTTCAACGGCCATGCACGGGCTCATCGGGCTCGACGCCGAATCGCGACCGCTCACCGAGCTCATCACCTGGGCCGATTCGCGAGCCACCGATCAGGCCCGGAACCTGATCGAGTCGGGAGCGGCGCGGAATCTGCATCGCAGGTCGGGCACTCCCGTGCATCCCATGTCACCGCTCGTCAAGCTGATGTGGTTCGCCGAGCATGAGCCCGAGCTGTGCCGCAAAGTGCGGTGGTGGCTCGACCTCAAGGGCTGGCTCCTCTGGAACCTCACGGGACGGATCGCCGTTGATCTTTCCTGTGCCTCGGGCACGGGCCTGCTGGACCTCGGGACGCGGGACTGGTGGCCCGCGAGCCTCGATCTCGCCGGGGTTTCCCCCGAGCAGCTGCCCCCGATCCTGTCCACCACTGCCGCGCTGCCGTTGGGGTCGGTGCCCGCTCGGGCTATCGGCTTGCCGACCGGGGTGCCGGTCATCGTCGGGGCCGGGGACGGGCCGCTCGGCAACCTCGGGACCGGGGCGTTGGAACCCGGCGTGGGAGGCCTGTCGCTCGGGACGTCGGGTGCCCTGCGCACGGTCGTGGAGGAGCCCGACATCGACGCCGAGGGACGGCTGTTCTGTTATGCGCTGACCGATGACGCCTGGGTCGTCGGCGGTGCGATCAGCAACGGTGGCATCATCGGCCGCTGGATTCTCGACCTTGTCGGATTCCGCGACGACGCGGAGCTCACCAACCTGGCCGAACGCGTCCCGGCGGGCGCCGAGGGACTCGTCATGATCCCGATGCTGCTCGCGGAGCGGGCGCCGCTGTGGGATCCCACGCTGCATGGATCGTTGCTCGGGCTGAGACGTTTCCATGGGCGGCCACACCTTGCGCGGGCGGCCATTGAAGGGGTGGCGCTGCAGATGTCGGCGATCGCCGATTCGCTCAACGAGTTCGGTCCGCTGTCCAGCATCCGCGCGACCGGCGGGGTGTTCCGGAGCGCCCTGTGGGGGCAGGTGCTCGCGGCCGTGCTGGACATTCCGCTGCATGTCATCTCGGGCGCCGGCGGATCGGCGCTCGGTGCTGCCGCTCTGGGCGTGCTCGGGATCGGGAAGGCCGGTTCGCTGAAGGAAGCGCTGCTGTTGCTGGACCCGCATGCGATGGACTCCGACGAGCCGGTGCCGGTGGATCCGCGGGATGTCCAGACCTATCAAGGAGTCCGGGCGAGCATCGGCGAACTGGTGGCGGAGCAGGCCCGGATCGCGAAGATGTTCGAACCCGCGGGCCGGCTGAGACGAGGTTGTTAGGGCCGGTGATCCGATCTGATGGGGGCTCGGCGTTGTCCTCTGCTCACTCTGCTCACTCTGTTCGCTCTGCTCGCCATCGTGGTCGGGTCTCGCCCGACAACTGCGTACAGCGCATCGGCGCCCCCGTCCGGCTCAGCCCGGGTGCGCCTTCGGGTGAGCAGAAGGCCCCCGGTGAGACGCCGGTGGCGGTGGGGTGTTCGGCGGGGTCGCCGAGGGGCGAGGGATCGGAGCCGGGGGTGGACGGTGGTGGCACAGGCCGTGGCATCACGGGCGCGCCCACATGGGGGTCGAGCGGAGCCTCGGTGCCGTTCGGCAACGGGAGCCCGGGACAGCCAGCGAGCACCTCCGCCATCACGTCGTGCTCGGCGGGGGAAACAGCGAGGTCATAGCGCCACTTGACGGCGAGCTGGCGGGCGACGAACGGACATTGGGCGGGCACATGGGGCGGGAGCCAACCGGTGACGTCGTGTTCGGCCTTCGTCCGGTTGAAGCGGCTCTGGGTGGCGACGAGGTTGAGCGGGTCGTTCGCGAACTCCTGACGCTTCTCCACGGGCCACGTGATGGCGCCGGAGACCCAGGCATTGCCCAGCGACACCACATGGTCGATGTCGACCTGATCCCGGGTGACGGACAGTGTGTCGCCGGAGTACCGATCATGGAGCACACCCGACTCGACCCGGCAGCCGTTGGAACCCGGTTTGATCACGGGGTCCGTCAGATCCCGGCGCAGGATGTCGTTGCGGGTGTCGCAGCCGTTGCGGTCGAAGTCGAAGCCGTTGAAGTTGAAGGACCTGCGGTCGTAGCCCGGCGTTGCGGTGTGCTCCTTCACCGGGGTCATGGCCAGCGCCTGCTGCGCGGTGGTGGGATGGGGCTGGTCCCCGGCGGATGCGGCAACCGGTGTTGGGCGGGGACCCGGGATCCAGGGCACCCGGCCGAGGAACTGTTCCCAGAACAGCAGCCCACCTGCGACGACGGCCAACACGAGCAGGGCCATCAGCACCCAGAGCCACCGACGACGGCGCGGTGGCGGGGTGTGCAGCATGGGCGGTTGGGCGGACACCGGTGTGCTCCTGGCAGGACGGGCGGTCCCCCAGGAGCCTAGGCCACGTCCCCGACAAGGCGAGTGTTCAGAAGGGTGGTGGAGCGTTGGGATCCATTTCGGGCCAGGGCTGGGGGAGGTGTTTGCCGTCCCATGGTGGCCGGGGGTCGGGGTTGAGGAGGGCTTGGCGGGCGGGCGGGACCATCACGGAGTGGGTCATTACGATCACCTTGCACTGATTCGAACTAGTGATCTAAACCCTAGCGAGTCCCTCCGACATTATTGAGCGCCAGAGCGAAATCGGCGGCGATCTGTGGACAACTCCCGAATCCCATGTGGCCTCAACCGGAACGGCAGGGGCCCTCAGAAACGCAGCGTGGCGACGACACCGTCGCTGCCGTCCGGGCTCGGCCAGACGTCGCCGGAGTTGCGGAGGGTTTCGATGATCGCGCGGTTGGCACGGTCGATGTTCTCCTCGTCGACCGGTCCCACATAGAGCGTCTCGACGCGACCCTGAACGGCTGCCTCGACCACCGGCGTCGGGTCCTCCAATACGCGACCCTGCGAGCGACGCTGCCCGAGGTGTTCACGTTGTTCGGCGTGCCGGCGTTCGACATATTCCTTCAGCACGGGCCGGGCACGGTCGAGGAGCTCGGCCGGGCGTACGCCATCCGCCGACCCCGAGATCAACCGGCGGGTCAGCTCCGAGCGGCCACTGAGCCGGGCGAACAAATCGGCGGTGTCCTGGGTGGCGGCGAGGAAGAGCGGGCCATGCGTACCCTCCGCAGACTCCCGCTCCTCAAGACCACGCGCGACGTGACGGAGGAAGCGGTCCCGGCGGGCCCGATCGACCGATCCGTCCGCCCCGTGGCCGTGGAAGCTCACCGCCCCCTTGCCCTGTCCGGTGAATTGGAGATGTGCCTGATGGTCGCGGTCCGTGGTGAGGTCGTCGACCGACGCGGGGATCGGGCCGAGATCAACCTCGTTGATGGTCTCGTTGGTCACATGGAACAGCCGCACCTGACCGAGGCTGAGCTGGAGGATCGAGGATTCGTTGGGGCGGGCGAGGATCGGCGCCGTGGGCACGAGGTGAGGCGTGTTGGAGACGCGGGCCATGGGCTCCAGTGGGATCGAGAGTCGGTGGACCCGGGTTGCGTCGGGGGAGACGAACACGGCGAGGCCGTCCCCCTGGAACTGCCAGAACTTGCTGTCTGCGATCAACGGATCGACCGCTGCGTGCAGCCATTCGCGGTCGGCCTCCTCAAGCTGTTGCGCCGCATCGCGCAGCAGGTTCTTGAGCATGATCGCGCCGCTGGTGGTCTCGGGGCCGCTGCGGTGGGTGGGCATCAACAGTGATACCCAGACCTCGCGAGGGCCGGACCGTTCGTCACCCTGACCGGCGGAGAGGAAGTCCTGGACGTCGAGATCGTCAACGATGAACATGTGCGTCCTTTCCCTGGAACGTTGTCATGTCCATCCTCCGTCGCCCGACCGGAGCAAACCATCCGTGACAATCCCCATCTCCGAGGCGCCGAACCATCAGTTTTCGCTCTGACACTGGTTTATCGCGCGCGCACGCGCTTGGCTGGAGGCAGCGAATGAGGGAATGGAGGATTGGCGATGAAGCTGACCGATACCGTCGTTGTGGGCGTGGACGGTTCCGACCCCGCGCGCACGGCTGCTGACTGGGCGGCGGACTGGGCCCACGATCGTGACAGGCGCCTGGTTCTGCTCGCGGTGCACGGGACCGTCGCCTCGGAACGGCGGGCCACCGATGCTGCGTGGCACTGGCCGGACGCGGCCGGCCGCAAGCAACAGGTGGAGCGTGTGCTCGACGAGCAGGTCAAGCATTTGCAGGAGCGTCACCCGGAGCTGCAGGTCGATCGACTGGTGCTGACCGCCGATCCGGTCGATGCATTGGTGCGGGCCAGCCGGGATGCGCTGATGGTCGTGATCGGGACCCGGCGGTTGGGCGGCATCACCGGCAAGGTTCTCGGCAGTGTCGCCGATGCCACGGTGGCCCGGGCCGAGGGTCCGATCGTCGTCGTACCGCCCGGCTATGAAGCCGCCCCCGGACCGATCATGGTGGGCTTCGACCTCGCCACGCCCCCGATGGAGGCCGCGCGGTTCGCGTTCGCCGCCGCGCAGGAATCGGGCCGTCCCCTCGTGGTCGCGACCGTTGAGGATCCGGTACGCCCGCTGGAGCTCGTGGCACCTGTCCAACCCGTTTCGTTGCTGCCCAGTCATGGGCTCGAACAGCGGGGGGTGCAGGTGGAGTACGCGCTCGCGGACCTGCGGGAAGAGTTCCCGGACGTGAACTATGAGGTCGTCGTGGTGCCCGGCCTCACCGCCAGGTCACTGGTCGCGCTCGGTTCGGAGGCGGAGCTTTTGGTGGTGGGCACGCGAGGCCGCAGCGAACTGGTCGGACTGTTGTTCGGCTCGATCAGCCGTGCGGTGTTGCGCGAGACCGAGAGCCCTGCGGTGGTCGTGCCCGAGCCTCTCTAGCCTGTCCCCGGCGAGCCATGGGGGACAACCCGCACGTCCCGTCCCCTGACCATGCAATTCGCTGCTCAGGGCTGGGGCCGGTTCGGAAACCCGCATAAAGTCAAGGTCATGACTACTGCCCTCGCTCCGTCCGTCACTCCGCACGCGACCGACCGGGAAACCCTCCTGTCGGCGCTGGAGAGTGGGCGCGAGGGGCTGTCCGCCGAGGACGCGGCGAGGCGTCTGGAGGAGATCGGGCCCAACCGGCTGCCCGAGGCGGGGCGGGACCATCCGGTCATCCGGTTCATTCGCCATTTCAACGACCCGCTGATCTATGTGCTGCTCTTCGCCGCAGCCGTCACTGCGCTGCTCGGCCACTTCGTCGACACCACGGTGATCATGGTGGTCGTCCTGCTGAATGCCACGATCGGCCATGTCCAGGAGGGCCAGGCGGACAAGGCGCTCGAAGGTCTCCGCGACATGCTCTCCACGCACGCGCGCACGCGACGCGACGGGACATGGCAGGACATCGACGCCGATGAACTCGTTCCCGGTGATGTGGTCCAGCTCCGGGCCGGTGACCGCGTGCCGGCGGATGTCCGGATACTCGAAGCGAACAACCTCGCCGTCGAGGAAGCCGCGCTGACCGGAGAATCCGAACCGGCCCGCAAGACCACCGACCCGGTGGCCGATGACGCGGACCTGGGGGACCGGGAGTCGATGGCGTACTCCTCGACCATGGTCACCACCGGCACCGGCACGGGACTCGTCGTCGCCACCGGAACGACCACCGAGATCGGTCGGATCAACAAGATGTTGTCCGATGTCGAGACGCTGTCCACCCCCCTCACCCGGCAGATGAACACGTTCGGCAAGGGCCTGACGGGCGTCATCGCCGGGCTTGCGCTCGTGCTGTTCGCGGTGGGCCTGATCTTCCACGACTATGCGATGGGTGAGTTGATCATCGCGTCGGTCGGCTTCGCGGTCGCCGCCATCCCGGAAGGGCTGCCGGCGATCATGACGATCACGCTGGCGCGCGGCGTCCAGCTCATGGCCAAACGCCACGCCATCACCCGCCGCCTGAACGCGGTCGAGACGCTCGGCGCCGTCACCGTGATCTGCTCGGACAAGACGGGCACTCTCACCAAGAACGAGATGACCGTCCAGCGCGTTGTGACCGTGGATGGGGACTATGCGGTCGGTGGCGTGGGGTACGCGCCGCACGGTGCCATCACCTGCGACAACCAGGAGATCGAGCCCTGGGTCGAACACGACCTGTGCTCGATGGCGATCGTCGCCGGACTTGCCAATGACGCCAAGATCCGGGAAGAGGGCGACCGCTGGGTCCTGCGGGGTCAACCGACCGACGGGGCGCTGCGGACGTTCGCCCTCAAGGCGGGGCTGCCGGACAACATCGCCCATCGAGTCGCGGAACTGCCGTTCGACTCCGACCACAAATTCATGGCCTCTCTCGACGACTCGGACGCGGGACTCCGGATCCACCTCAAGGGCGCTCCAGGCCCACTGCTCGAGCGCTGCGACCGGCAGGGACCCGGGTTGGCGCGGACCGAGGAACTGGATCGGGCGCACTGGGAGCGGCTGGTCACGGAGCTGAGCGATCAGGGCCTGCGTGTGCTCGGCGCCGCCGTTCGCGAGGCCGATGAGGGGACCGATTCGCTGGACCTCACGGACATCGACGAGGGCGGGTTCGTGTTCCTCGGCCTGTTCGGGATCCTCGACCCGCCCCGTCCGGAGGCGGTTGAGGCGATCGAGCAGTGCCAGGAAGCGGGCATCCGGGTCGTGATGATCACCGGTGACTATCCCGGGACGGCCCGGGCGATCGGCCGCCAGATGGGCATCGAAGCCGAATCCGTGGTCACTGGCAGGGAGATCGAGGATGCGGACGACGAGGAGCTCAGGCAACTCGTCCGCGGGACCGATGTGTTCGCCCGGACCTCGCCGGAGCACAAGCTCCGCATCGTCGCCGCGCTGCAGGACGAGGGCGAGGTCGTGTCCATGACCGGCGACGGTGTGAACGATGCACCGTCCCTCAAACGCGCGGATGTCGGGGTCGCCATGGGTCTCAAGGGCACCGAGGTCACCAAGGAAGCCGCCGACATCGTGCTCACCGATGACAATTTCGTCTCCATCACCGATGCGGTGAAGGAGGGGCGCACGATCTTCGACAACCTCCGGAAGTCGATCGAGTTCCTGCTGCCGACCAACGGTGCCCAGGGCCTGGTCATTCTCGCGGCCATTCTGGCCGGGATCGTCCTGCCGCTCACGCCGCTGCAGGTGCTGTGGGTCAACATGATCGTCTCGATCACCCTCGGCCTGGCGCTCGCCTTCGAGCCCTCGGAGCCCGGCGTGATGGCGCGTCCGCCACGGAATCCGGGCGGTTCCCTGCTGACGCTTCCGATGGTGGCCCGGATCGGCTACGTGTCGGTCCTGATCGGTGCGGCGACCATGGCCGCGTTCTATCTGGAGCTGGCCGATGGCGAAGCGATCGAGGTGGCGCGCACGACCGCGTTGACGACCCTCATCGTGGCCCAGGCGTTCTATCTGTTGAACGTCCGCTTCATCGGCACCCGCAGCCTCCGGCCCCAGCTGTTGACGACCAACCCGATTGCGTGGATCAGCATGGGCGTGCTGGCGGCGTTGCAGATCACCTTCGTGTATGCCCCGTTCATGCACGAGCCCTTCGGCGCGGCCCCCCTCGAGCTGCGGCACTGGCTGGTGGCACTGGGCGGCGGCGCAGTGCTCTTCGCGATCGTGGAGGTGGAGAAGGCCATCTCCCGGCGCGTGGCCAACGCGCGCAGGGACAGGACCCGCCCGGACCTGGCCAAGGCCGAGGAGAGCAGGGATAAGGTCGAGGCCTAGGCGGCAGAAGGTGGGCGGATGTCTCTGCTCAGACGAACGATCCTCATCAACTCCCTGGTGATCACCGGGGCGTTCCTGGTGCTGCTCTTTGCGCCCATCCCGCTGACCTTCCCTCCCAACCGGCTCGAGCTGGTGGTGTTCGGGGTCCTGCTGGTGGCCCTGCTGGTGGTGACCTCGCTGGGGATCCGGCGTTCGCTGCAACCGTTGGCGTCCCTGTCCGATGACATCCGCCGCATCCGCAAGCTCGATGAAACCACCCACCTGCGGGTCGTGGCCGCGCGGGAGGTGCAGGCGGTGGCGGAGGCGTACAACGGCCTCCTCGACAGACTCTCCGACGAGCGCAAACTGCGCACGCAGGCCACGCTCGATGCCCAGGAGGCCGAACGGCGACGCATCGCCCGCGAACTCCACGACGAGATCGGGCAGACGCTGACGTTCTCCCTCATCGGTCTCGCCAACGTCGTCGCGGACCATCCCGAGTGGGAGAGCGAGCTCGACCAGCCGCGGGAGAGCGTGCGGGCGGCGTTGGAGCAGGTACGCGCGGTGGCCGGAGCCCTGCGGCCCGGCGTGCTCGAGGACCTCGGGCTGCGGGCGGCCCTGGACGACCTGATCATGCGTGTCGAGCACGAAACCGGACTCCTGGTCGAGCGGGACTTCAAGGAGATCGATGGCGCACCGGGGGAACAGCTCACCGAGGACCAGGAACTTGTCGTGTTCCGGGTCTGTCAGGAGGCGCTGACGAACATCGTCCGGCACGCGCAGGCGACCACGGCCCGCATATCCGCCAGCCGGGGTGCCGACGCTGTCGTCCTGCGGGTCACCGATGATGGCATCGGGTTCCGGGGCCAGACGGGCTCGGGGATCGAAGGGATGAAGGAGCGGGCGTTGTTGGTGGACGGGGTGTTGAGCGTACGCGGGCAATCCGGCAAGGGCACCGAGGTGACTCTGACGATTCCGACGGAACCTCGGGAAGCGCTCCGCGCTCCGCGGCCACCACGGGCTGACGGGCTTCTCGATCCCCCGGCAGCCCCCACGGAGGGAGGATCGTGACGTCCCAACAGGCCCAGCCCGCGCGCGTGCTCCTCGCGGACGACCACACGCTCGTCCGACAGGGGGTCCGGCTCATGATCGACCGCGCGCCCGACCTCACGGTCGTCGCCGAGGCCGCTGACGGACAGGAAGCGCTGCGGATTCTCCAGGCGGGTGGGATCGACCTCGCCGTGCTCGACGTCTCGATGCCGTTGATGACCGGGCTGCAAGTGGCCCGGGCGGTGCAGCGGGACGGTCTGGACGTGCAGATGCTGATTCTGAGCATGCACGAGAACGAGCAGTACTTGTTCGAAGCCCTCCGCTGCGGCGCCGCCGGCTATGTTCACAAATCCGTCGCCGACCGCGACCTGTTGCGCGCCTGCCGAGCCGCGCTGCGGGGTGAGCCGTTCCTCTATCCGGGGGCGATGATGACGCTCATCCGCGAATACCTGAACAAGCCGGACCAGACCGAAGTCACCGTGCTGACGCCCCGGGAGGAGGAGATCCTCAAGCTGGTGGCGGAGGGGTACTCGACCCGCGAGATCGCAGACATGCTCGTGATCTCCCCCAAGACCGTCGAGCGTCACCGGGCGAACATGCTCGAGAAACTCGGGATGAAGGACCGGGTGGACCTGACGCGCTATGCGATCCGGGTTGGCCTCATCGAGCCCTGAGGCCTCACTCGATGCTCGCTCCGAGCAGGCCACCGACGACATAGGTGACCGCCATGCCGATCGCGCCGCCGAGGACGACGCGGAGGATCGCCCGGCTGATGGGCGCGCCGCCGAGCTTGGCGCTGGAGAGCCCGGTCAGGGCGAGTGCGAGGATGACCACCGCGAACGTGACGGGGATCCGGGTCGACGGGGGAGCAAGCACGACGGCGAGCACAGGCAACACCGCGCCGAGCGTGAACGCGATCGCGGACGCGAAGGCGGCCAGCCACGGGCTGACGAGTTCGTCGGAGTCGATGCCGAGTTCCACGCGCAGATGGGTTGCCAGCGGGTCGAGGTGGGTCAGCTCCGTCGCCACCTGATGGGCGGTCTCGGGCTTGAGGCCCATCTCCTCATAGAGACCGACCAGCTCGGCGAACTCGGCCTCCGGGGCGTGGCGCAGTTCGGCCTTCTCCTTCGCGATCAGTGCCTTCTCGGTGTCATGCTGGGTGGAGACGGAGACATATTCGCCCACGGCCATGGACACCGCGCCCGACAGTACGCCGGCCACACCGGCGGTCAGGATCGCCGGGGTGTTCGTGGGCGCCGCTGCAGCAACACCCACCACCAGACCGGCCGTGGAAACGATGCCGTCGTTCGCGCCGAGGACCGCCGCGCGGAGCTTGTTGAGAAGGCCCCCGATATCGGCGCGGTGCGGTTCGTGCGGAGGATGTTCCTTGCCCATGTCGTCGATCTTCCACCCCGGCACCCATGCGCGCACGAAAGGCCGCAGACTGGACCCATGACTGTGACACCTGGCCGGCACGCGCTGACACAGGCGGACGGCGATCTGCTCATTCACACCACGTGCGCGGGGCCCGCCGCGCGACTGGGCCACGACCTGACTCTCATCGCCCAACGCTGGGAGGCGACGCTCGATACTGGTGAACGTCCCGTGGACTGTCAGCTCGACGTGACCGTCGAGCTGGATTCGCTGGTCGTGCGCGACAGTCGCGGTGGCGCCAAGGCCATGTCGGCGGGCGATCGCAAGGAGATCGAGCGCAATGCCGCCAAGTCCCTTCATGTGGCGAAGCATCCGGTGCTGCGTTTCGTCTCCACCGGCATCACGGGTTCCTGGAGCGAGGGTGAGG
>DUOB01000146.1 GCA_012839035.1 Propionibacterium sp. | reverse complement strand
TCGGTGCCGGCGGACGCGGCATGGGAGCACCCGGGGCCGCTGCCGCCGGGCCGGGAGCCGGTGTCTGCCTCGGCGCGGGCGGTCCGGGCCGCGGGCCCGGGGCAGCCTTGCGCGGAGCGCTCGGCTTCGCCGCAGAGCCGGAGGTCTCACCGGAATCGTTGGCCATCTTGTTGCGGAGGCGCCGAACAACCGGTGGTTCGATGGTTGATGATGCTGAGCGAACGAATTCGCCCATGTCGTTCAAAATCTTGAGAACTTGCTTGCTTTCGAGTCCGAGCTCTTTCGCGAGCTCGTAGACACGGACCTTGGCCACTACTCTCCTTCAGGTCCGCATCCGCGCGCGGACCAGGTTAGTTGTCGAACATGCTCATTGGTGCGTACTCATCGAGTGGTCATGAGCGTCAGCCCACCTTCTGATCGGTGCCCCGCCGGAGAATCGGCGGAGCGCTGGTCACACTCACCTGCGAGGAACGCAGGAGCGCATCGATCATTCTATGCGCTTCCCTCACTTTTTGCATAAGTGAGGGCTATCGCGGACAACGCGGCAACGTCCACGTCGGGGACGCGCAGCGCTCTCGGAACGGCCCGTCTGCGCACAGCGAGGTCGATGCATGCGGGGACCGGATGCACATAGGCGCCCCGGCCGGGGAGACACTGCCGCTCGTCCACCACGACAGCGTGCGCGACCCGATCCACAACCAGCCGAACGAGGTCCGCGCGAGCCGCCGTGCCGCGACAACCGACACAGGTTCGCTCGAATTTCACTGTTCCACGCTAACGCGCCACGCACGTCGTCACGGAGTTCCGCCTGTTCCTGGTCGTATCGTCGCGTGGGTGGACTTCTCGTGGGCGGCACTGATCGATCGCGTTCTGGCCGTGCAGCCGGTGCCGCAACCCTGGACCGTCGCCGTGCTCGGCCTGGTGGCCCTCGCCCTGGTGATTCTCGCCTGGCCGATGACGCGGATGGTGGTCACCGTGGCCCACGAAGCCGGGCACGCGGTGGTGGCGCTGTTGACCGGACGCCGGCTGACCGGGATCCGTCTCCACTCCGACACCTCGGGGCTGACGGTCTCCCGCGGCCGGCCCCGGGGTCCGGGGATGATCGCGACGGTGCTCGCCGGCTATCCCGCTCCGGGACTCGTGGGGTTCGGCGCCGCCTTGCTGCTCGCCTCCGGCCGCGCGGTGCTGATGATCGCCCTGCTCGTGGTCGTCCTGGCGGCCATGCTGGTGATGATCCGCAATCTGTTCGGCCTGTTGGTGCTCGTGATCGGGTTGGCCGGGACCGCAGCAGTGGTGTGGTACCTCGAGCCGGTGCAGCAGTCCTGGGTCGCGTACGTCCTCACCTGGACGCTTTTGCTCGCCGCACCCCGCCCGGTCCTGGAGTCGGCGCGCCAGCCCTCCCGGCAGTCGGACGCAGCCCAACTGGCCCGCCTCACCGGACTGCCGAGAGGAGCGTGGACGCTCGTTTTCCTGCTGAGTACGCTCGCGTGCCTGGTGGGCGGGCTGGGCGTGCTGGCACCCGGAGTACTCAGGCTGGGGTGACCGATCAGGCCGGTGGCTCGGTGTCGGAGCGGATGTCGATCCGCCATCCGGTGAGACGCGCGGCGAGCCGAGCGTTCTGACCTTCCCGGCCGATGGCCAGTGAGAGCTGATAATCCGGCACGACGACACGGGCCGCCCGTGCCTGCAGGTCGACGACCCGCACGCTGCTGACCTTGGCCGGGGAGAGAGCCTGACCCACGAACCGGGCGGGATCCTCCGACCAGTCGATGATGTCGATCTTCTCACCGTTGAGCTCGTTCATCACCGCGCGCACCCGCTGGCCCATGGGACCGATGCAAGCACCCTTGGCGGACACATCCGGGTTGTTGGATTTGACCGCGATCTTGGTGCGGTGCCCGGCCTCCCGGGCCACCGCCTTGATCTCGACGACGCCTTCCTCGATCTCGGGCACTTCCAGGCGGAAGAGCCGTTCGACCAGGCCCGGGTGCGTCCGGGAGACGACGACCTGCGGGCCGCGCATCTCCTTGCGCACGGACACGATATAGACGCGCAGGCGTTTGCCGTGGGTGTATTCCTCCCCCGGCACCTGCTCCGCCTGCGGCAGGATCGCCTCGAGCGAGCCAAGATCGACCCGCACGGTTCGGGAATCGCGGTCCTGCTGGACCACGCCGACGACGATGTCGCCCTCGCTGGCGGCGAAATGACCGTACTTCTGCTCATCCTGCGCATCGCGCAGACGTTGGAAGATCACCTGCCGGGCCGTCGCCGCGGCCACGCGGCCGAAGTCTGCGGGCGTGTCGTCGTATTCACCGACAACATTGCCCTCCTCGTCCCGCTCGGGCGCGAGCACCTGCACGCGACCCGACCTGCGGTCGAGCTGCACCCGTGCACCTCTGATGGGATGCTCGGTCTTGTCATAGGCGTTCAGCAGCGCTTCTTCCAGCGCGGTCACGAGGACATCGAGCGGGATGTCCTTGTCCCTCTCGATCGTGCGCAGGACGGACATGTCGATATCCATCAGCCCTCCCCTTCCTGTGTCTTGTCCTTCTTCGCAGACACGAACTCGACCTGGACGAGGGCCTTCGTGATGTCGGCGAAGGCCAGGTCCCGTTGCGTGGTGGTCTGCTTCTTGGGGTCGGTGACGACCTCCAGTGTCACGGTCTCGTCGGTGTTGGACAGCACGCGTCCGGTGACCTCCCCGCCCTCGACGAGGATGGCCTTCACGAGCCGGCCGGTGTTGCGTCGCCAGTGCTTCGGTTCTGTCAGCGGGCGGGCCGTGCCCCGGGAGGACACTTCGAGCGTGTAGGGCTGAGAGCCCAGGAAATCCGCTGAATCCAGTGCGACCGAGATCGCCCTGGTGGCCTCCGAGATGTCATCGAGGCTCGGCCCACGGCCCTGTGGGCCATCCCCATCGACGACGACCCGGAGCAATCGGCGTCTGCCGGCCGGCACGGAGTCGAGCGCGTCGAGCTCAAGTCCGAACTGGTCCAGAAGTGGTGTCAACAGGGATGTCAGTTGGCCGTCTTTCATGCTTTCCGCACCTCCTGGCGTCTCCGCCGATCCTCTTGTGGCTTCAATTGTCCGCTGCCCGGGCACCCGTGGCGGCCCGTCCTTGCTCGGTGTCGGGACAGCATACCCGTCCGGTGCGATAGCTTCGGCGCGTGATTTCTGTGCCCCGCCGCTGCTTCCTCGGCCTCGCCGGTGCGGTCGTGCTCGGGATGACCGGCTGCCAGGCGAGTGTGCCGGTCGTGCGTGGCGGGCCGACCGCACCGCCGCTCGACGCCAGCCCCACTCCGTCACCGGTGCGGCCGGATCAGGACACCGCGCTCGGACACGAGATCACCCTGTCCGCGATGGCAGGGCAGGCCCACGAGTCCGCCGACGCCCTGGACCTGGGTCCTGGGCAGCGCGCGACCGTCGGCTGGCTGGCGACCGGGCACAGTCTGCACGCCTCGGCGCTCGAGCATCCGAACCCGGCCCACCGGTCCACCACTCCGCCCCCGCCTGTGCCCGGCGGCACGCCCCGCCCCCGTCCGCCGGTGTCGGAGTCGTTGACGGGGAGTACGCGGGAGGAGGCGCTCGACCAGCTCCGGAATCGCCTCCAGCGGGCGCTGGAGGATTATCGGCGGGCGACCGGGGAGACCCGGGGCTCGACCGCGCTGGTGTGGGGTTCCCTGGCGGCGTACGCCCGATCCGCCCAGACCGCGCTCGTCCGGGATGCCGCCCGTCCGGAACCCCCGGACATTCCCGCGCGCGAGCTCGCCCCCTGGAGTGACGCCGAGGCCGAGCAGCAGGCGCTGCGGCAGATCCACGCGTTGATCTATGGCTACCAGGTCGCCATCGCCCGGCTGTCCGGCGAGGAGAACCGCGCCGCCCGCGACGCGCTTGTGCAGCGCCGCACCCAGCGCGACCGGTTGGCAGCCACGCTGAGGGAACGCGGCCAGGCAGCCCCGGCGGCGGAGCCGGC
>DUOB01000145.1 GCA_012839035.1 Propionibacterium sp. | reverse complement strand
TGCCCCCGCCAGAAGTCCCGCGTGAAGTCGCGGAAGCGGTCGTTCCACTCACTCCAGCCCGGGCCCCAGTTGCCGACCTGATAGCCGTACGGGCCCACGTCCCACGGCTCGGCGATCATCTTGATGCCCTCGAACACGGGATCGTCGGCGATGCGCTTCTTGAAGGGGTGCTTCTGGTCGACGTGGTGGGATCCGTCGCGGATCAATTCCGAGGCCAGATCGAAGCGGAACCCGTCGACGCCCATCTCGGTGACCCAATAGCGCATCGAGTCGATGATCATGTCGAGCACACCGGTGACCGAGGTGTCGACCGAGTTGCCGCAGCCGGTGACGTCGTAGTCGTTGCGACGGTCCTCGGTCAGCCGGTAATAGCCGCCGTGATCGATGCCCCGGAACGACAGAGTCGGGCCCTCGTGGCCGCCTTCGCCGGTGTGGTTGTAGACGACGTCGAGGATCACCTCGATGCCGGCCTCGTGGAAGGCGGACACCATCCGCTTCCACTCGTGCACCTGCTGACCGAGGGTGCCGACGGAGCAGTACGCCGCGTGGGGCGCGAAGAAGCCGAGGCTGTTGTATCCCCAGTAGTTGGTCAGGCCCTTGCCGACGATGAACGGCTCCGACACGAAGTGGTGGCAGGGGAGGAGCTCGACGGCGGTGACGCCGAGGTCGAGCAGATGGTCGATCACTGCGGGATAGGCCATGCCGGCGTACGTGCCCCGCAGGTGCTCGGGCACGGCCGGGTGGTTCTGGGTGAACCCCTTGACGTGCACCTCATAGATGACGGATTCCTCCAGCGGTCGGCGCTGGGCGATGGGGGTCGGCGGTGGGCTGTCCGCGGTGACCACGGCGAGCGGGACCGCCTGGGAGGAGTCGGTCGGATCGAGCTCATAGTCGTCGTGGGCGGGGTGGTCGAGGATCGGGCCGTTGTAGTCGACGCCGGCTGTGATCGCCCTGGCATAGGGGTCGAGCAGCAGTCGGGCGGGATTGAATCGGGCCCCGTCATTCGGGTTCCAGTCCCCGTGCACCCGGAAGCCATAGCGCTGTTCGGGCTTCACGCCGGGCACGAACACGGTCCAGACCCCGTCCTCATAGGGGCGGGTCATGTCGAAGTTGACCTGGCTCCGATCCTCGGCCACCAGCGCGAGCTCGACCCGGGTGGCACGGGGAGCCCAGAGCGCGAACCGGCAGCCGTCATCGGTGAGCCGTGCACCCAATTGGCTGGAGTCGTGCGGGGCGGGCAGGATCCGGGCCATCGTTCCTCCGAAATAGACGGTCAGCAGCCGGGCGATAATACCCGGTCAGGGGTTGTGCTTGCGGGGAGGCCATCGGGGAAGGCGCCGGAGAGGCGCCTTGCCCGGGCGGGAACATGCAGCTTGCCGCAGAATGTCGATTCTTGGGGCATTGTCCAGTACTGAACAGTAACTTATAGTGGGCGTGCGCCGTCGGCGCCGAGCGAATCCTTTCAGAGTGGAGAGAGATGAAGATCGTCACGTTGGTCAAGCACGTGCCGGACGCCACCGGCGACCGGGAGTTCGCAGAGGACGGGACCGTCGATCGGGAATCGGCCGACGGACTGTTGTCCGAACTGGACGAATATGCGGTGGAACAAGCACTGCGGGTCGCGGAGTCCGCGGATGATGTCGAGATCATCGCCCTGACCATGGGGCCCGATGATGCCGCGGATGCCATCAAGAAGGCGTTGCAGATGGGTGCCCATGCCGGCGTACACATCAACGACGACGACATCCACGGATCGGACGCGCTGGCGACCAGCCGGATCCTCGCCGCCGCGATCAGCAGGATCGCACCCGACCTTGTCGTGTGCGGCATGTCGTCGACCGACGGCAGCATGGGAGTGATCCCGGCGATGCTGGCGGAGCGACTGGGCTGGCCGGCCGCCACGTTCGGTGTCGATCTGCAGGTGAACGGCAACGTCGCGAGCATTCGCCGGGACGGCGACGCCGCCTCCCAGCGGATCGAGGCGAACCTGCCGGCGATCGTGTCGGTCACCGACCAGTCGGGCGAAGCGCGCTATCCCTCCATGAAGGGGATCATGGCGGCCAAGAAGAAGAAGGTCGACGAGTGGGATCTCGACGACCTGGACATTGATGCCGACGAGGTCGGGCTGGCAGCCGCGGCCACGAAGGTCGCCGAGACCACCCCGCGCCCGCCGAA
This sequence comes from Propionibacterium sp., assembly GCA_012839035.1. GTDB lineage: Bacteria > Actinomycetota > Actinomycetes > Propionibacteriales > Propionibacteriaceae > Enemella. The sequence continues at coordinate 36,044 of DUOB01000145.1, read as the reverse complement.
GGCGGCCGGGCGCGTCGTCCCCGATTCCGACGGGTCCGGTGCCGCCGAGCTCGTCGAATTCCTGTCCGCCGGCAAGTACCTCTGAGAAGCACGGGAGAACACGCATGTCGAACGTTGTAGTCGTCGCCGAGGTTGCTGACGGCCGGGTCGCCAAGCCCACGCTGGAACTGCTCACGCTCGCTCGCAGGCTGGGCGATCCCGTTGCGGTCGTCTTCGGTGCTGCGGCAGACGCCGCCGGTACGCTGGCCGAGTTCGGGGCCGGGTCGGTCATCGAGGTCACCGACCCCGCCCTGGACGACTATCTGGTGGCGCCCAAGGCCGAAGCGCTGGCCCAGATCGTGGCTGCCAAGGAACCCATCGCCGTCCTGCTCACCTCGACCCTGGACAACAAGGAGATCGCCGGCCGGTTGGCGGTCAAGCTCGATGCCGGACTCATCACCGATGCCGTGGACGTGACACCGGAGGGCACCGTGCAATCGGTGTTCGCCGGCAACTGGACGGTCGCCGCCGAAGTCACCCGGGGCATCCCGATCGTCACGGTCAAGGCCAACAGCTGCCCGCCCGAGCCGGCGCCCGCCGCCGGGACCGTCGAGTCGCTGGCCGTCGAGATCAGTGCTGCCGCGAAGGGCGCCCGCATCGCGGCCTCGGAGGACAAGGCGGCATCCGGCAGGCCCGAGCTGACCGAGGCGGCGATCGTCGTTTCGGGCGGCCGCGGCACCGGGGGCGATTTCTCTGCCGTCGAGGCGCTCGCCGACGAGCTGAAGGCCGCGGTCGGTGCGTCCCGGGCGGCCGTGGATGCCGGCTGGTATCCGCACAGCTATCAGGTGGGCCAGACCGGCAAGACCGTCTCGCCGCAGCTGTATATCGCCGCGGGCATTTCCGGCGCGATCCAGCACCGCGCGGGCATGCAGACGTCGAAGGCGGTCATCGCGGTGAACAAGGACGAGGAAGCCCCGATCTTCGAGATGGTGGACCTCGGCATCGTGGGCGACCTGCACACCGTGCTGCCGGCGGTGACGGAAGGCGTGCGCAAGCTGAAGAGTTGAGTGGTCGACCGAGGGCGGGCAGGATTCAGGCACACCATGACTCGCTCCTATCTTGACCACGCCGCCTCGTCGCCGATGATCCCGGAGGCTGCGGCTGTGCTGACCGCGCGGCTGGGCCTGGCCGGGAACGCCTCGTCGCGCCATGCGTCGGGGCGGGCCGCCCGTGCTGTGCTGGAGGATGCCCGCGAACAGCTCGCGGACGATCTCGGGGCACATCCGACGGAGGTGGTGTTCACCTCCGGCGGCACCGAGGCCGACAATCTCGCGATCCAGGGTGCCTGGCGGGCGCGGCCCCGGGGCCGGATCGGCCGACGGGACCGGCTCGTTCGCTCGGCGGTCGAACATCCGGCCGTGGCCGAGACGATGGCGGCGCTGGAAAGTGGACCGGACGACGGTGGTGCCGATGTCGCGATCGTGCCGGTGGACCGCGAGGGGGTCCTGGATCTCGAGGCACTGCGGCGCGCGCTGGAAGTGCCGACCCAGCTCACCTCGGTGATGTGGGTCAACAACGAGACCGGCACGATCCAGCCCATCACCGACGTGGTCGAGCAGGCCCGGATGGCGGGATCGTGGGTCCACAGCGATGCCGTGCAGGCCGTCGGACATGTGCCCGTGGATTTCATCGACTCGGGTCTTGACCTGATGTCGGTGTCGGCGCACAAGCTCGGTGGTCCGATCGGGATCGGCGCTCTCCTGGTGCGCCGCGAACTGCCGTTGCGGGCGTACGCCTTCGGCGGCGGCCAGGAGCGCGACCTCCGCTCGGGCACCGCCGCTCCCGCCCTGGCGGCCGCCTTCGCCACGGCGGTGCATCGTGCGGTCGCGAACCGGGACGTGGAGAGCGAGCGGCTCGAACGCCTCGCCGAGCGGTTGCGCTATGCGGTGGGAACGTTCGGGGGCGTCGTCAACGGGCGTCCCGGATCGCCCGCGATCGTCAATGTGTCCTTCCCCGGCGCCCGTGCCGACGATCTGTTGTTGCTGCTCGACGCCGAGGGGTTCGACTGTTCGACCGGTTCCGCGTGCACAGCCGGCGTACACCAACCCAGCCCCGTCCTTCTCGCCATGGGGCGTGACGACAAGGAGGCGCGGGAGTCGCTCCGGTTGTCGTTCGGGTGGAACACGACCGCGCGTGACCTCACCGCGCTGGTGGCCGCACTGCCGGCCGCCATCGAGCGAGCCCGGCTCGCGGGTGGAGCGGGTCGTTAGACTTGGCCCCCGACCCCGACAGTCCGGGGCCGACGCGCCCGGGACCTGTGTTCGGGCGAGGATCGCGCAGGGGAAGGGCGAACGACGTGCGGGTGCTGGCAGCGATGTCGGGTGGAGTGGATTCGGCGGTGGCCGCGGCCCGCATGGTGGACGCCGGACACGATGTCACCGGCATCCACCTCGCACTGTCCAAGAATCCCCAGTCCTTCCGGTCCGGTGCCCGCGGCTGTTGCTCGGTGGAGGACAGCCACGACGCCCGCCGGGCGGCTGACCGGCTCGGCATCCCGTTCTATGTCTGGGACTTCTCCGACGAATTCGCGGAGGATGTGATCGAGGACTTCGTGAGCGAGTACGCGGCCGGACGCACCCCCAACCCGTGCCTGCGATGCAACGAGAAGATCAAATTCGCCGCCGTCCTGCGGCGGGGTGTCGCCCTGGGTTTCGATCTGGTGGCGACCGGGCACTATGCACGACTCACCCATACCGATGCCGGACCCGAGTTGCGGCGCGCGGTGGATCCGGCCAAGGACCAGTCCTATGTGCTCGGGATGCTGGGCGGGGAGCAACTCGGTCACTGCGCTTTCCCGCTCGGCGATTCGCTCAAGCCCGATGTCCGGGCCGAGGCCGAACGCCGCGGCCTGCGGGTGGCGCACAAACCGGATTCCCACGACATATGTTTCATCCCGTCCGGGGACACCGCAGGGTTCCTCGAGCGTCGGCTGGGCGCGCAGCCCGGGGACATCGTCGACGAGGGTGGCGTACGCCTCGGGCAGCATCAGGGCACCCACCGGTTCACGGTGGGTCAGCGCAAGGGCCTGCGGGTCGGCACCCCGGCGGCCGACGGTCGGCCTCGCTATGTGTTGTCGATCTCACCGGTGGATCGCCGCGTAGTGGTGGGTCCGAAGGAGTCTCTCGCCATCAGCACGATCGGTGCGATCCGCCCGACCTGGACCCAGGGCGCGCTCACTGCCCCGTGGCGGGGACTGGTGCAGGTCCGGGCGCACGGGGAGCCGATGTCGGCGACGGTGGAGCCGCAGCGCGCCGCCCCTGGTGGTCCTGTGGACCGGTTGGTGATCCGGCTCGATGAACCGGCGGCCGGCATCGCACCGGGGCAGGGCGTCGTGCTCTATGCCGACGACCTCGTGATCGGCTCGGCCACCATCGATGCGACCGGGCGCGATGCACCCGGGCAGCGTACGACCGGGGAGGATGCACCTGGGCAGGAGGGGGCCCGATGAAGATCGGCGTGACCGGCATCGGCTCGTGGCCGGGGGAGGACTTCGCCGCGGTCCAGCGCATGCTGCTCGGAGAGCTCGCGGAAGCCCCCGACGTGCCCTATCTGCCCGAGCTGCCGTCGCGGGGCGTCTGGTCGGACATGATCGGGCGAGCGGCTGCTCTGATCACCGAGTTCGGCCTCGACCTCCAACCGGCGGGCTGGCGGGTGACCGATGCTTCCGGCATCGACCACCGGCGCGCGAAGGCGCGCTGGCGGGAGGATCTCGACCTGCTCGAGGAGGTTGCCCAGGGGTACGCCGGGCCGTTCAAGATCTCAGTCACCGGACCCTGGACCCTGGCCGCCATGATCGAGCGCCCACGCGGTGACCGCATGCTGGCCGATCACGGGGCGCGCCGCGATCTCGCCGGTGCCCTGGCCGAGGGCATCGCCGCCGCCGTCTCGGAGCTCCAGCGCCGCCTGCCCGATCTCGCCCTGACCCTGCAGGTGGACGAGCCACTGCTGCCGCGTGTCCGGGCCGGCCGCATCCGGACAGCAAGCGGTTTCTCCCGCTTCCGGAGTGTGGATCTGCCCGAGCTCAGCGGCGTCCTGACCGACACGCTGGAGACCGCGCGGGCCGCGTACACCGGAACCCTCACCACCGCCCTCCACTGTTGCGCGCCCGGACTCGACCCCGAGCTGGTCGACACAGCCGGGTTCGATGCGGTCTCCCTGCCGGGGGACCTGATGGATTCGGCGGCTCTCGATCGGCTGGGACCCGGCATCGAGGCCGGGCACGCACTGTGGCTCGGGATCGCACCCACCCATGTGCTGGATCAGCCGCTGCGGCCCGACCGGCTGGCGGAGCTGGTCCTGAAGGTCCTGCGCCCTCTGGAGCTGGGAGAGGTCTGGACGGACCGGCTTCTTCTCACGCCCGCCTGTGGGCTCGCGGGCTGGACCGAGCGTCCGGCGATCACGCTCCTGCGCAACCTCCGGGAGGCCGCGGCGATCGTGGGAGACGAGCTCGGGCGCTGACCAGTCGGTCCCGCTATGTTTTCTCGTGTGACTGATGAGCCCATCGAGGACCTGCCCACCCCGGAGACGCCCGCCCTCGAGGAGGCGACCACGGAGGCCCGGGAGCGCCACGCCGAACTGACCGAGCTCCTCGACGAGGCCCGCTGGCGCTATCACGTGCTGGACGCCCCGACGATGTCGGACGGCGAATTCGATGCGCTCATGCGTGAACTGGTCGGGTTGGAGGAGAAGTTCCGGGGATTGCGTACGCCGGACTCGCCGTCCCAGCAGGTTGGCGGCCCGCCCTCGACGACGTTCGCCCCGATCACCCACCTGACCCCCATGCAGAGCCTCGACAATGCGTTCTCCGAGGAGGAGCTGCGGCACTGGGGCGACCGGGTCACCCGCGACGCCGGGCCCGACCTCGCGGCCTCGGGGTTCCTGTGCGAGCTGAAGATCGACGGCCTCGCCGTGGACCTGGTCTATGAGCAGGGCCGCCTCGTGCGCGCCGCCACCCGCGGTGACGGCCGCGTGGGGGAGGACATCACCGCCAACATCCGCACGATCACCACGATCCCCGAGCGGATCACCGGACCCGACGGTGACGCCCCGGACGTGCTGGAGGTCCGCGGGGAGGTGTTCCTCGGGATCGAGCGATTCCGGGAGCTCAACGAGAGCCTCGTGGCACAGAACAAGGCGCCCTTCGCCAACCCGCGCAACGCTGCGGCGGGCTCGCTGCGGCAGAAGGATCCCCGAGTGACGGCGACCCGGCCCCTGGCATTCATCGCGCACGGTCTGGGCCTGGTCAGCGGACTGGAGATCGAGCGGCTGAGTGAGGCGTACGAGCTGCTGGAGGGCTTCGGGATCCCGACCACCCAGCACGCCAAGGTCGTCACCGACCTCAATGGGGTGTGGGAGTTCGTGGAGTGGGTGGCCGAGCACCGGCACGATTACGTGCACGAGATTGACGGTGTGGTGGTGAAGGTGGACGAACGCCGCCTCCAGGATCTCCTGGGCAGCACGAGCAGGGCGCCGCGATGGGCGATCGCGTTCAAGTACCCACCGGAGGAGGTCACCACCAAGCTCCTCGACATCCGTGTCAACGTCGGCCGGACCGGGCGGGTCACGCCCTATGCGGTGATGGAGCCCGTCGTCGTGGCCGGCTCGACCGTCGCGATGGCCACCCTGCACAACCAGCACGAGGTGGAACGCAAGGGCGTCCTGATCGGGGACACGGTCGTGCTCCGCAAAGCAGGTGACGTCATCCCCGAGATCCTCGGCCCGGTGGCCGACCTCCGGGACGGCACCGAGCGTGCTTTCGAGATGCCGACCGTGTGCCCCGACTGCGGGTCACCGCTTGCGCCCGAGAAGGAGGGGGAGAAGGACATCCGGTGTCCCAATCAGCGCTCCTGTCCGGCGCAACTGCGGGAACGGCTGTTCCACCTGGCATCCCGGCAGGCGCTCGACATCGAGGTCTTGGGCGAACGGGCTGCAGATGCCCTGCTCAGCGCGGGGCTGATCGTCGACGAGGGCGACCTGTTCGACCTCACCGAGGACGACCTTGCCCGGACCGAGTTCTTCACGCGCGCGGCCAGGAAGGCCGAACTCGACGCCGGGTCGGGGGTACGCGTCCTCAACGCGAACGGCCTGAAGCTGCTGGCGAACCTGGCGGAGGCACGGACCAGGCCGTTCGCAAAGTTCCTGGTCGCGCTCAGCATTCGGCACATCGGCAAGGGGGTGGCCCCGGACGTGGCGGCCGCGTTCCCGAGCATCGAGGCGCTGGGGTCCGCGACACAGGAGGAGCTCGCCGCGGTGGAGGGGATCGGTCCGACGATCGCGGAGTCGATCCGCGAGTGGTTCGGCACCGACTGGCGTCGCGAGATCGTGGCCAAGTGGCAGGCAGCCGGCTGCGTACTCGCCGATGAACCCGCCGACAGCGGTGACGCCCTGCCGCAGACACTCGCCGGGCTGTCGATCGTGGTGACCGGGACGATTCCGGGGTACACACGGGACTCGGCGAGCGAGGCGATCGTCGCCCGAGGCGGCCGGGCGGCCTCCTCGGTGTCCAAGAAGACGGACTTCGTGGTGGTGGGCGACTCCGCCGGATCCAAGGCCGACAGGGCAGTCGCGCTCAAGAGGCCGATCCTGGACGCCGACGGCTTCGCCGTGTTGCTCGATCAGGGCCCGGACGCAGCCGCCGCGCTGGCCGGAATCGAGGACTGACTCATGCCGAACTGCAACTAGGCTCGGGACATGTCCGATCAGCAGCCAGCCACCCAGGCTCGCATCTCCTCCCGGCCACGCTCCCGGGTGTGGTCGAATCTGAATCTGAACGGCGCCGTGCCGGCGCGGGTGCGGCCCACCATCGGGGAGTGGGGGCCGACCGGGCTGCCCAGCACCAAGAAGAAGAAGCGTGGTCGTTGGTTGGCCCCGGTGTTCTTCACGATCGCGCTGATCGCGGTGGTCGTGGCCGGCTGGTATTTCTGGACTCTCTTCAGATAGGCGCGCGAGAGGGCCGGACGGCCCGGAACCTCACGGACATCCGGGCCACCGGCCGGCCGGCCCGTGCGCAGTAGAGCTGGATCGTCAGGCGAGGAAGCTCAAGACTTCTCGGTTGAACTCTTCGGCATGTTCGATCTGCAGCCAGTGTCCGCAGCGATTGATGAGGAGCAAGCGGGCATTGGGGATCAGCTGGACCGTGCGGAGAGAGTTCTCGAAGTGCACCACCCGGTCGTCGCGCCCGTGGAACAGAAGCGTCGGGGCGGTAATGGTCGGCAGTTTGGCCAGATCCAGTTCCACGATGGCGCGCTTCCCGATGCCATCGATGAAGTTCTTGTTGTGTTCCGGGTTGCTTGCCACCATCTCGGCGCGGCCACGGATCAACTCGTCGGTCGCGAACGTGGAGTCGAAGGTCATGACGTCCACAAGCCGCTTCATGGTGTCGAAGGATGGTTCTCGATAGCCCTGCTGGAGGATCTTGATGCCCTCGGAGAGTCCGCCAGGCCCGAACATTCCTGGTTGTCCCACGGAGGCGCCCATCGTGATGAGCTTGTGCACTCGTTCCGGATGTTCATAACCGAAGCGAATTGTGGTGCCGCCACCCATGGAGTTTCCGATGATGGAGGCCTTGTCAATGTCGAGCTCATCCAACAGATCCCGCAGCGTGGTGGAATGCTCGCGTTCCTGCCACGTGACCGGATCCGACTCGCCCCAGCCAGGCATGTCGGCCAGGACAACTCTGTAGTGCTCCGAGAGCGGGCCGATGTTCTGGTTGAAGTTGCTCCAGCCCGTGGCACCCGGTCCGGATCCGTGCAACATCACGACGGCGGGTGCATCCGCGTCGCCCGCTTCATTGATGTGCAGATTGAATTTGCGAGTTTTCACCATTCTGCTGGTGTTTTCATAAGTCAAAGTCATGATCAAGATCCTTCTCGAGAAATTAGGCGAGTGGGGTCTTTCCTGGTCATGCGGAAAGAGCAGCCAGATAGCCGAAGCCGGCGATCCATTCCGGGATCGCGCGATAGTAGCGATCCGTCACGCGATAGGGTCCGGCGGCAGCCATGGCCGAACAGGCGGCCACCCAGCACCGCACCTCGTGGGCAGAATTCCCGGCATCCAACACCATCTGCTCGGCGGTATAGGCGTCGAATCGCTGGGAGTCCCCGGAGGCGCACACATCCATGAATTCCTCGTCCCAGGCCGGATTGAGCTCCCGGATATGGGGGGCCTCTCCTGCCGCGAACGCTTTCCCACCCGAGATCACGCGCTCTTGACGAGCGGCCCGGGCCTCCGGGGTCGGGTTTCGGCCACTCAGCAAGAACTCCTTCTGCTGATCGGTAGCGGTCGCCCACCTGGGCACGGGTGGGTCGTGGGACAGTCCGCCGGAGCCGATCAGCAGGACCCGCTCGTCCAGTCCGCTGAGGTATTCCCCCAGGGCAGCGCCCATCAGGCGGATCCGTTGCATCGGCACGAAAGGTGCCGACACGCCATTGACGAACACCGGGACGGTAGGACAACGGTCGATCCCACCAAGGACCAATTGGGGAATCTGAACCGCCCCATGATCCAGCTGGGCTGCCCGGCTGATCGTCATGTCGATGCCGGCCTGTTGCGCGTGCTCGGTCATGCCGTGTGCGATGTCCTCTGGCACATCGAAGGGACCTTCTTGAGTCCCATAGTCGCCCACCCCGACACCGGCATAACAGACGGCGAACGGAGGCATCAGGTCATAGAAGAAGCCGTTGTAGTGGTCAGGTCCGAACGACACCACCAAGGTGGGGTCGAAGTCGGCCACGAACTCGCGGGCTCTGGCGAAAACGCCGTCCACTTCGCTTTTGACCAGGTCGCCCGGATCGTTGAAGTCCATCAGAGGGCTGTGTGAACTGCACAGCAAAGCCAATGTCATGGTCGTGCCTTTCGGGTCAGCGAGCCAACTTCTTGAGGTTGACGGCAGGGTCGGCGAGCTGAGCCGGGTCCACCACGGTGCCGCGATCAATCATCCGTTGAGCGGCTCGAATGGCAATGCCACCATCGATCGCCGCAGCGCCGAGCAGTCGGCCGTCATCGTCCAAGAGGAAGGAGACCCAGGGCTTGCCGTCGCGCTCGCGTACCACCAAATGACCCCGCGCCATGGAGCCGACGGCTTCCACATGATGATCGTAGCGGTCGGACCACATCCACGGAGCTGGGTGCACCGGCAGCTCCTGACCGAGCATGGCAGCGGCTGCGGTTTGTCCGCTCTGCATCGCGGACTGCCAATGCTCGTGCCGGTGCAGCAGGGAACCATCGGGCGCGCGGTGGCGGGCGATATCGCCCACCGCATAGACCCGCTCGTGAGAGGTGCGTTGCGACTGATCAACGAGGATGCCGTTGTCGACATCCAGTCCGGCGTCAAGAGCCAGCGACACGTTGGGGACGATGCCTATCGCCACCAAGACCGCGTCTGCTTTCACCTCGGAGCCGCCCTCCTGTGGACCACCATCGATCACGACGATCCATTCATCGCCCTCGCGCCGGATGGCGCTGGTCGGCTTGGCGATGACGTTGACTCCGTGCGCCTCGTGCAGACCATGCAGATAGAGCGCAATCGTCTGGCCCATCACGATGGCCGCCGGGACCCCGGCCGGCTCAATCAGCGTCACCGTGGCCCCGGCCTTGACTGCGGTCGACGCCACTTCCGCGCCGATCAGACCGCCCCCAATGATCGCCAGTCGCTTCCCCGGAGCCAGGAATGTCCGCAGGTGATCTGCGTCTTCCTTGGTCCGAAGCTGAATGACACCCGGCAGATCGCCACCGGGCACGGGCAGTGTGCGTGCCCGCCCCCCGGTGGCGAGCACGATGGCGTCGGCAGTCCACAGCTCACCCCCGGCACCGGTGACCACACCGGTGTCAGGGGTGATCCCGGTTACGTGGTCGACCACGACCTCGACCGCATTCTCCTCGAACCAGGACTCTGCGACGAACGGAAGATTGTCCGCCGCCACACTGCCGTCCAAGTATTCCTTGCTCAGCGGAGGACGGTCATAGGGAAGACCCTCCGGGTCAACGAGCGTGATCTCGCCCTCATATCCGCGCTTGCGCAATTCTTGGGCAACGCTGAAGCCTGCCAGCCCACCGCCCGCGATCAGGACGGATTCCGGAATAACCGTGCTGCTCATGACGCACTCCCGTCACCGGCCAGTTCAGCGCCTTCGAGCGGGACTCCGGGATAGAGCCAGATCTCGTCACCGCGGACCTCGACTCGGTGCGTCCGGACAGGTTTGCTGGCAGGCAGGCACAGAGCGGACCCCGTGCACAAGGAGAACTTGGCGGCATGAATCGGGCACTCCACTTCATCACCCTCGATCCAGCCATCACCCAGAGAGGCATCTTCGTGGGTGCAGGTGTCATCGATCGCGTAGTAGTTCCCGTCGGAGAAGATGACCGCAATCGCGTCATCGTGCCCCGTGTCTTCGGCCGGCACGATGAGGGATTCCTCGTCATCGATATCTCCTACGCTGGCCACCTTGATTGGTTCGCTCATCAGTTCTCCTTGGAGCGTTGGGGAATTCTCAGTAGAACAGGGACAGGTTCTTGATCAGGATCGTCGACATGTCGAACAGTATCCGGCGTTCCACGATCTCGAATCCCCAGCGGGATTCCCCGGCGCGCCGGATACGGTCCGTGCGGGTTCCGGTGATGAAGTCCTGGGAGCGTTGCCCCATGGATCGATAAGCCAGGATGTTGGACTTGACGATGAACTCATCGTTGCCCTCACCCTTGTCCACCCGCACGTTGGTCACGAAGTGACGGGCCCTGGAGGGTGGTGCTTCGCCCCAGGCCTGGTCGGTCAGCAACCGGTCGACCCGCTGTTTGAGCTGGGCTTTGGTCTCTTCGAAATAGACCGAGGTGCCGAGCTCCGAAATCCGGTGAGCGCGTTCGCGCGGCAACCGGTCCAGCTGGGTCGGTGCCCAATAGAGGCAATCTTCGGCGAAGAAATCGAGCCACTGCGCAAATTGCCAGTCGTCCAGTGTCTCAGCTTCGTAATACAGGAAACGGGTGAGGGCGCGCTCGTCGGTCGCGTCGACTGCTGCGAGACGCGATGCCAAGGTTTCGGTCATGTCATACCTCTTTGTATGGTGCTCAGGGTCGGGTGGTCAGGTGGTCGGTCCCATGCGGTTTGCGTCGCGCAGGTCCTTGAGTTCTGCCCACGACTCCGCGTTCATCATGTCGACGTAGCTCCGATACATGTTGATGGCAGCGTTGTCAGAGAAGACGTTCGAGCTGCTGCCGCCGGGATAGGGGCCTTCGTCCCACTGAATGGGGGAGCCGATCATCCGATAGGTGAAGCCCGAGTCCCGTGCCTTGCGACCCTTCAGGACTTCCTGCATCTCCTCCCAGTTCAGCGCATCGTCGCCCTCGAACATGCCGCCCGGGGTGAACGTGCGCATGACGTCCTTGCGGATCGAGTCCTTGATCTCGTCGGACGCGTCCGAGGGCACGAACGTCCAGGCCCAGATCTCCTGCTCGTTCGGACCGCGCGGGTGGGTAACCCGAATGGTGTAGTTGCCGAGCACCATGAAGGTGGGCCAAATGTTGAGGTGACCGCGAACTTCACGGTTGTCGCCCAGCCGCTTGTCAATCTGTTCAGCGATCTCCGGCTGGGCCTCGAATCGCTGCATGGCCGGACCGGTGTTGGCCACTTCCGCGCCCTTCAGGCCATACCAAGCACCACCATGGCCATAGTCGGAGAAGAACTGTCGTCCCGTTGGATTCTCGCCGCGGGCCGTGCGGTCGGACGAGTCGGAACCCTTGTTGAGCACCGTGGCTGCCGACACGTGGCTGATTTCCGAATGCTGCATGTCCGAGGTCGGCTGTTCGGCCATGAACTTCCAGTTGTTCGGCAGCACCCAACGATGGAACGCGACGGCCTCCATGCCGCCGTCCCAGCGATCGATATAGCCGTCCAAATAGTATTTGGCGCTGCCCAGGTATTCCTCGAACGACGGCGCCTCCTCGTCCCACGTGCCAAACCAGAAGCCCTTGTAATTCTCCAGGCGAACCGGTCGAGCGCCGTATTCTTCGCGATTGAAGGATTCCGGATAGGAAGAATCCTGGCGCGGCACCTGGATCAGGCTGCCGTCGAGGCCATAGGACCAGCCGTGGAAGGTGCAGGTGAACGCCTTGGCCTTGCCCTTGTCCACTCGGCAGATGCGCATGCCGCGGTGGCGGCACTGGTTGAGCCAGGCTCGAACCTGTCCGTCCTTCTGCCGGACAACCAGCACGGGGTCCTCGCCGATGTAGTTCTGAATGAAATCTCCGGCCTTGGGAATCATCGAGTCATGGGCGAGGAAATTCCACACCCGCCCGAAGACCTTTTCAAGCTCTTGCTGATAGATGGCTTCGTCAGTGAAAATGTGGCCGCTGAGTTTGCCGGCATCCAGATCCACGAGTTGATTGATGTCTGTCATCAAAAGACTCCTTTGTCCCCACCGTATTTGGCTGCGCCGTCGAGCAAGCCGGCACCTGTCGTTGCTTCATCACGGTTACGCCGACGCTATCGGTTTCGCCGTGCCTGGAGCAACCGATTGAGTTGATCTTGGCTTGAAACGACGTCGAGTGATGTTGCTCGGCGTGCATCGGTGTGCATGGCACCTCAGGGTTCGATCATCGTGCTGCTGTCCCGCCTGCCCCGTATCCGGATTGCCTGAACATGAAAACCCTCGTTGCGCCACCTGGCGCAACGAGTGCTTGTGAGTGCCGCGGAGTCACCTCAGTAATCGGGGAATTCCCGATGGCTATCAGGAACGCGCCCGAGCACTCCGTCCATTGCCCTGCTGCCAAAGGGGATTGCGGGCATGGCCCGGCAGGGTCAGGTCGCAGGAAACTCGATGGTGGTGGCGGCGGCCATGGGATCACTGGGCAGCCACCGATCGTAGTGGTGGCGAAACTGCTGCTGCCGATAGAATTCCCGGGATACGAGCCCGCGCTGAGGGGTGGCTGGGCGGCGCAGATTGTCGCCCACGAATGCCGCCGATGCGAGACGGAGGTGCCAGTGCCGGTCGTATTGCACCTGATCAGCCCACACTTCGAGCAGCAACAGATGCCCCTTGAGCTCGACGTTCTCGTACCACCCGTAGGTCTGGCAGCCGTCCTCGCGCCGAGTCTCGGCCATCTCCGCGGCGATCTTTGCGTACATCGCATCGGTTGCCTCGACGGCCGTCTCGATGATGATGCGCACCGGACCACGTGCCGGCCAGAAGATTCGGCGTTCGCCGACGAGGTCTTCCGGGCCCCAGACGCCGTCAATGAGTTTGAAAGCGGACCGCGCATAGAACTCGGTCGCGGCCTCGTCGTCGGTGAGGAGTGCGTTGAGTGCTGGATAGCTGCCCTTGAGCACCTTTTCCCAGAAGCGCCAATAGTCGGGCTCGCTCGCCCAGACGGACGTGAGGGCATGATCCGGAACGTGCGCCGGCTCCAGCATGCGGTAGAGCTCGGCCGTCACACAGCCGGGCTCTGACCGCATGCGGGCGGTCTCGGCTGTGATGTCTGCCGCGGTGTCCGACGTTTCCGCACCTGGATCCGGGATGGCGAATTCATGCAGGACTCGCAGCACGTCAGGCCTCCGTGATCTTCGTGGTGAAATCAACGGTCCAGTCGGGAGCCATGTACTTGGGTTCGGCGGTGGAGCGCCGGATCACCCCTTCGATGAGGAAACCCCCGAGCGTGTCGAACGTGTCGAAATAGCCGTACTCAGCCGCACCGGCGCGCAGGTCGGAGCCCATGCACAGGGGAGCCCCCAGCGCTGTCATGGCCTCCACCGATTGGTCCCAATCACTGCTGTCGAACGTGAGATAGGGGAACACGTGGTGGATGCCCGGCCCGCGTTGATCAGTGAACTCGCGGTTGTAGTGACTCGGGCCGTATTTGACCTGGATCACCTCGAAGCCGAAATCGCCGGCAAATCCCTGTGCCGTGAAGTAGCCGTGGGCAACGGGGTTGTGGTCGCGATAGTAGGGGGCGTCCAACCGGCCGTGCTCCGCCTGCCATGTCTTGACGTCGAATTTCTGGATGCCGAGGATCGCCCGATAGTCCTCCAGGGAGGTCATCAGGTCATCGACAATCACCCCGAAATGATTGATGCCGGTGACGGGCAGGGCGCGGTGACCATTTCGGGACGACGCCCCATCGATGATGCGCACTGTCCCGGTGGCCGGTCGGGGTTGGTTGACGACCTCCAGAAGATAGCCGCCCAGCCTGGCGCGGGTGTCCCAGAAGGTGCGGGCGGTGCTGCCGTCGATCGTCATCGATGAGGCCCGGGGAATGTTGAGGTCGCCGAAGTGTTGCTCGATCGTGGCGTCGCTCGCGGCGGTTTCCAGGGTCAGAAAGGCGATGCCTTCGCCGATCGACAGCAGGAACTCGTTGAAGGGGGTCTCCCCGCCAGTGGGCTGAACGAGTTCGAACGGGATCGAGCGGGCCTCTGCGCCCATCGGGCCCGGTCGATCGGGATCGAACGGGGTCTCTCCGAATGCGGTCCGAAACGTCCCGGACGTCCGGCGACCGTGCGACACCATGTCGGACAGACGGTCGTCGGAGAAATCGTCAACGGTCCATTCGCCCACATCAAGCAGCCGAGCGTAGTGTTCGGCAGCGCGATCAAGCTCGCCGGTGACGACCCCGATTCCTGCCAATCGAGTGAATTCCATGGGTCTGGCCTTTCGATCGCTGGGCTATTGCCGGACTACGAGCCGTCCACTGTGGCGGGTTTCACATCATATCGTCCCGGTCCGTTGTGCCAACCGGGATCAGCGCGGCCAGGTAGCGCAGGCGCGCCATTTCGGCAGCCAGGAAATCCGGGCCACCGTGACGACCGGCGATCAGCGTCCGATGCGCGTCGACCGGAACGATGGCGATCACGGTCTCGACCCACCCGGGCACCCACCCGGCAGCGAGATCGGTGGTGCGGCACCGGTCGAGAGGGCCGACCTTCTCCAGCGCGGCACCATCGAGGTCGGGTGCCAGCGGCGTCGAGTGGACCACCTGCAGGGCGGTGACGTCGACGAGGACGGCCCAGTGGCAATGGAAGACCGGGGGAGCTGCCTCGGTGAGGATCTCCGCTGCGTTGTCGGGGTCGGCGAGCATGCGTTCGAGCACCTCGACATCCGACTCCAACCCTGCGCCGCCGGGATAGCGCGAGCACCACAGCACCTTGACGTCGTCGTTGCTGGTGCAGGCACTCACCGCGGAGTCCGGCATCATCCCGATCGGCAGGTCCACGAGGAAGTCGTCGACGACCCGACCGTGTTCGCGGCCCACAATCGCGACGGATTGGATGTCGGCGCCGGCGTTTCCGAGCGCGCTGGCGACAGCCCCCAACGAGCCGGGGCGGTCCGGCAACGACACTCTGATCAGAAACACGCTGCCATCTTGACCCACGCCCGGCTGACAAGCCAGGCAATCCCACGCGTGCCTCGCGACTGACACGCGGTTGTAACGTCCCGTTCGAGACTGGCCCGTCCGGTGCGGTGATCGGTGGCGGCCGCACCACTACGATGGGCGCGCGTGCCGCCGGGACCGACCGCGGCCGGTGGCGGATTGGCGAAGGAGACGGACGTGGCATTGACGGTGTCGGAGGTGGCCAAGCTGGGACAGCTGGCCCGGATCGCGCTGAGCGAGGACGAACTCGCCCGCTTGGCACCTCAGTTGGAGGTGATTCTGGAATCGATGGCGCAGGTGTCCGAACTGGACACGACGGACGTGCCGCCCACATCCCACCCCGAGCCGCTCACCAACGTCTTCCGCCCGGACGAACTCGAGCCGTCACTCCCGCGGGAGGCCGCCCTCGGCATGGCCCCGTCCACCGAGGACGATCGTTTCCGCGTCCCGCGGATCCTGGGGGAGGAAGCATGAGCCGCGACATCCTGCGCGCCAGCGCCGTCGAGCTCGCCGGACAGATCGCCTCCGGGGAACGGTCCGCCGAGGAGATCACGCAGGCGCACCTCGATCAGATCGCGGCCGTCGACCCGGCGGTCAACGCGTTCGTGCACGTGGCCGCCGACGAGGCGCTCGCCGCCGCGCGCCGTGTGGATGCCAAGCGCGCCGCGGGGGACGAACTGGGGCCGCTGGCCGGCGTACCTCTTGCGCTCAAGGATGTTTTCAACTGGACCGTGGGGCCGACCACGGCCGGGTCGAGAATGCTGGAGGGGTGGGTGTCGCCCTACAACGCGACGGTTACCCAGCGCCTTCTCGACGCCGACATCGTCATCCTCGGCAAGACCAACCTGGACGAGTTCGCGATGGGCTCGTCGACGGAGAACTCCGCCTTCGGCCCCACCCGCAATCCTTGGGCCCTCGACCGGATTCCGGGTGGTTCGGGTGGTGGCTCGGCCGCTGCGCTGGCCGCCTTCGAGGCGCCTCTGGCGATCGGTTCGGACACCGGGGGATCGATCCGCCAGCCGGGCGCGGTGACCGGCACCGTCGGGGTCAAGCCGACCTATGGTGGCACGTCCCGCTATGGCCAGATCGCGCTGGCCTCGTCCCTGGATCAGCCCGGGCCCTGTGCGCGCTCCGTGCTCGATGCGGCGCTCCTGCACCGGGTGATCGGTGGCCACGACCCGCGCGACGCGACCTCCATCAACGCCCCCGTGCCCGACGTTGTTGGGGCGGCCCGTTCCGGTGACGTGTCCGGCCTGCGGATCGGTGTGGTGCAGGAGTTGGGCGGTGAGGGGTACGCGGCGGGGGTCGAGCAGGTGTTCGCCGAGACCGTCGCGCGCCTGGAGTCCCTGGGTGCCGACGTGGTGGAGGTCTCCTGTCCGCACTTCGACTATGCGCTGGCTGCCTATTATCTGATCCACCCCGCGGAGGCCTCGTCGAACCTCGCCCGCTTCGACGCGATGCGCTACGGCCTGCGCGCCGGCGACGACGGTGCCCGGTCGGCGGAGGACGTCATGAGCTTCACCCGCGGTGAGGGCTTCGGCGATGAGGTCAAGCGGCGCATCATCATCGGCACCTATGCGCTGTCGGCCGGCTACTACGACGCGTTCTATGGCTCGGCGCAGAAAGTGCGCACGCTCATCCAGCGGGACTTCGACAACGCCTTCACGCAGGCCGACGTGCTGGTCTCCCCGACCACACCGACGACAGCGTTCAGGCTGGGGGAGCGGATCCACGATCCGCTGGCGATGTACAAGAACGACCTCTGCACCATCCCCTCCAACCTGGCCGGCAACGCCTCGGCCTCGTTCCCGGCCGGTCTGTCACCCGAGGACGGGCTGCCCGTGGGCTTCCACGTGATGGCGCCGGCGATGAAGGACGACCGGCTCTATCGTGTCGGCGCCGCGCTGGAGCGTTCGTTGCAGCAGACCTGGGACGGTGCCCTGCTCGACCGCATCCCCACCCTCGAAGGGAGCCTCGCATGACCACGGCGGCGCACGAGATCGTCGACTTCGACGACGCGATCAATCGTTATGACCCGGTGCTCGGCCTCGAGGTGCACGTCGAGCTGAACACGGCGTCCAAGATGTTCTGCGGGTGCTCGACGGAGTTCGGGGCGGAGCCCAACACGCAGACCTGCCCCGTGTGTCTGGGGCTGCCCGGTTCGATGCCGGTGGCGAATGCGAAGGCCATCGAGTCGGCGGTCCGGATCGGACTCGCGCTCAACTGCGACATCGCGGAGTGGTGCCGGTTCTCCCGGAAGAACTATTTCTATCCGGACATGCCGAAGAACTATCAGATCTCGCAATACGACGAACCGATCGCGTTCGACGGCTGGATCGACGTCGATGTCGATGGGGAGACCTTCCGGGTCGAGATCGAGCGGGCCCACATGGAGGAGGACACCGGCAAGTCGACCCACGTGGGCGGTTCGACCGGGCGCATCCACGGGGCCGACTATTCGCTGCTGGACTACAACCGCTGCGGCGTACCCCTCATCGAAATCGTCACCCGTCCCATCGAGGGCGCGGGGGCCAAGGCACCCGAGGTGGCCAAGGCCTATGTCGGGGCGATCCGCGATCTGATGAAGGCGCTCGACGTCTCCGACGCCCGGATGGAGCGCGGCAACGTGCGCTGCGACGCGAACGTCTCGCTGCGTCCCGATCCGGCGGCAGAGTTCGGCACCCGCACCGAGACCAAGAACGTGAACTCGCTGCGGTCGGTCGAGGGTGCGGTGCGGCACGAGATCATGCGCCAGGCCGCGGTTCTGGACGCCGGCGGGACGGTCACCCAGGAGACCCGCCACTGGCACGAGGACACCCAGAGCACGACCGCGGGGCGCCCCAAGGAGACGGCGGAGGACTATCGCTATTTCCCCGAGCCCGACCTGGTGCCGGTCGCCCCGAGCCGCGCGTGGGTCGAGGAGCTCCGGGCCAATCTGCCCGAGCCCCCGGCGCAGCGCCTCCAGCGGCTGGCGGGGGAGTGGGGCTTCTCCGACCGCGAGTTCGGCGATGTCGTCGCGGCGGATGCGGTGGATCTGGTGGACGAGACCGTACGCGCGGGCTGTGCCCCGCAGGCGGCGCGCAAATGGTGGCTGTCCGAGCTCGCGCGGCGCGCGAACGAGGCCGGAGTCGCGCCCGAGGACCTCGGCGTCACGCCGGCGCAGGTCGCGGAGGTCCAGGCGCTGGTCGATGAGGGGCTGATCAACGACAAGCTCGCGCGTCAGGTGTTCGATGGTGTGCTGGCCGGGGAGGGCACCCCGCGGGAGGTCGTCGAGCAACGCGGGCTGGTCGTGGTCTCCGACGACGGTGCACTGTCCGCTGCCGTGGACGCGGCGATCGCAGCCAACCCGGACGTCGCGGAGCGGATCCGCGGCGGCAGGGTGCAGGCGGCCGGGGCCCTCATCGGTGCGGTGATGAAGGAGATGAAGGGGCAGGCGGACGCCGCCCGGGTGCGTGAGCTGATCCTCGAGAAGCTGACCTGAGGCCGGTCCATGGCACTCATGGGGCCGCGGCCGGGCGCAGATCCCGACGTTGAGGAAGACGCGCAACGGCCGCCCGATGCGCTCGGCTACCGCTGGCTGCTCGCGACGCTGGTCCTGTTGCTCGTGCCCGTCGCGGTCGTCAGCGTCCGGCAGACGACCGACACGACGGAGGCCGGCCGGATCGCCAGCCGGCCGCCTGCGAACCTCTTCGCCATACCGCTCGAGGGGTTGCAGCTGCCCCGGACCGTGGGGACACACCGGCAGGCACCGTCCGACGGGCCGCTCCTGCCGCACGGTCAACACCACAATGTCGACTATGTGACCAGCGGTGGGGCGGACCCGATCCGCGTGGTCGTCGAAGAGGGCAGAGTCACCTCGCTCGCCGACTACGATGCCGCGGTCGGACTGCGGGACCTGGCCCGGTTCGACCGCTTCAGCTGTGGCTGGATCGATCGGCAAGGGCAGTGCGTGGCGCTCCTGCGGGGCGGCTACCTGGTGACGATCGCCGTCGAGCCGGAGATGCCGATCGAGGACCTCGCGGAGTTCAGCAACAGACTGTATGACCGGTTGCCGAAGGCCTGACGGGTCCCGCGGCCCGGTCCGGCCTGTGTAGTCTGCCGAATGTGAGATTCGCGAAGTCCGAACGTGCTGAGCTGTGCGATGCGCTGGAACAGGCCGGCCCCGATGCCCCGACCCTGTGCGGTGACTGGACCACGCACGATCTCGCCGCCCATCTGTGGATCCGGGAGACCGACCCGTTGGGTGCCCCCGGCATCGTGGCCAAACCGCTCGCCGGACTGACGGAGCGGCGGATGAGCGAGACCAAGGCGCGCTGGCCCTACCCCGAGCTGGTGGACCGCGTGCGCAGGGGACCCGCCCGGTTGTCGGTCTTTGCGTTCCCCGGTGTGGACGAAGAGGCGAACACGGTCGAGTTCTTCGTCCATCACGAGGATGTACGCCGCGCCGGTGACGCACCGGTCGACCCCAGGAATCTCCCCGATGAGGTCGAGGACTGGATGTGGCGGCGGATGAAACTCATGGGCCGCGCGCTGTTCCGACGGGCCGAGGTGGGGGTTGTCCTCGAACGCCCACAGGAGGACGGTGCCCCCGGAGAACCCGATACGGTCCGCGTCATGGCGGGTGGGGAGATCGTCACGATCATCGGTCAGCCGTCCGAACTGATGCTCTATGCCTATGGTCGGCAGGCGCACAGTCACGTGCGACTGGTCGGGGATGACGCCGCGCTGGCCCGCCTGGCCACCACCGATCTGAGCATCTGAGCATCCGAGCGGCGGCGCGGGGCCACGCACCGGGACTGGCAGACTGGCGCGGTGACCGAGAGCGACCAGACCCCACACCACGGGACTCCGGCCGGGAACACTCCCGCCGACGGGTCCACATTGCCCGCATCCGTGGCTGATCTCCTGAAACGCAACGTTGACGGCCTCGTGCCCGCTGTCGTCCAGGACGCGACGAGCGGGCAGGTGCTGATGATGGCCTGGATGAACGACGAGGCCCTCCACCTCACGTTGACGACCGGCCGGGGCACCTATTGGTCCCGCAGCCGCAACAAACTGTGGATGAAGGGCGAGGAATCCGGCCACGTCCAGCGGGTCCGGACGGTCCGACTCGACTGTGACGGGGACACGCTGCTGGTCAGGGTGGACCAGACCGGACCGGCCTGCCACTTGGGCTCGACGAGCTGCTTCGACACCCACCTGCTGTTCACCGACGAGGATTCTGGCCGCGCCGGGGACTCCGCCGGAACCACTCATGAGACCGCCGAGGAGGCTGCCCAGTGACCCCGACCATCACCCCGTCCCTGGAGGAGTTCCGGACCCTCGCCACCGACCGGCGCGTGATCACCGTCGCCACCCGGGTGATCGCCGACGCGGACACGCCGGTCAGCCTCTACCACCGTCTTGCCCAGTCCCGGCCGGGGACCTTCCTGTTGGAATCGGTCGAACACGGTGTGCGCTCCCGGTGGTCCTTCATCGGCGTCCGTGCCGCGGCCACGCTGACGAGTCGCGAGCGCCAGGCGGTTTGGGACGGCAATGTCCCGGTGGGACTGCCCGCGGCCGCCGGGGAGGGCGGGGATCCACTGGACGCGCTGAAACGGTCGCTCGACCTGTTGATCTCCGGCGAACCACAACCCGGCCTCCCGCCGCTGACATCCGGGTTCGTCGGCTATCTGGGGTATGACATCGTGCGACGCCTCGAGCGGCTGCCCGAGAACACCGTGGACGATCTGCAGGTTCCGGAACTCGCGATGCTGTTGGTCAGCGACTTGGCCGCGGTCGATCACGAAACCGGTGAGGTGTGGCTGCTCGCCAACGCCATCAACTTCGATGCGACCGATGAGCGGGTGGATCAGGCCTATGCGGACGCCGTCGCTCGGGTCGAGCAGATGGTCGCGGATCTGGCCCGCCCGGTGGCGCCGCTGACCCGCATCCGCACGGCAGAGCCCGCGGAGCGCGACGCTGTCGTGCGCCAGTGCACCAGCGCGGAGTTCGAGGAGTGCGTGCGCGCCGCGATCGCCGAGATCGAGGCAGGGGAGGCCTTCCAGATCGTGGTCTCCCAGCGCTTCGAGATCCACGGGGCCGCCGACGCCTTCGAGGTCTATCGCCGGCTGCGCCTGGTGAATCCGAGCCCCTATCTGTTCCTGGTCCGGCTCGACGGGTTCGACATCGTGGGCTCCTCGCCCGAGGCGCTCGTCACGGTCAGGGACGGAAAGGCCATCACCCATCCGATCGCCGGCACCCGACCCCGGGGTGCCGATCCCGCGGAGGATGCCGCCCTCGAGGCCGACCTGCTCGCGGACGAGAAGGAGCGGGCGGAACACCTGATGCTCGTCGACCTGGGTCGCAACGATCTGGGCCGGGTCTGTCTCCCCGGGAGCGTGGAGGTGGTGGAGTTCATGAAAGTACGCCGCTATTCCCACGTCATGCACCTGGAAGCCGCGGTCACCGGCCGGCTCGCACCCGGACGGACCGCCCTCGACGCGACGCTGGCCTGTTTCCCGGCGGGCACGCTGTCGGGCGCACCGAAAGTCCGGGCCATGGAGATCATCGAACGACTGGAACGCACCCGACGGGGCGTCTATGGGGGTGTCGTCGGTTGGTTCGACTTCAACGGGGACTCCGACACGGCGATCGCGATTCGCAGCACGCTGATCAAGGACGGCACGGCGTTCGTGCAGGCGGGCGCCGGCATCGTGGCGGATTCCGTCCCGGCCAACGAGGACGCCGAGTGCAGCAACAAGGCGGCAGCGGTGCTGAAGGCGGTCCTCGCAGCCGAGGGCCTCACCGATCTCACGAGCCGAAACACCGGTGCCCATGACTGACGGGAAGGTTTCGGGGGCGCGGGAGCGCGGCCTTGCCTTCGTGCTGTTGGCAGCCGGTGGCCTCATCGGTCTGCTGCTCGCCACCCAGAACTGGTGGACCCATCCGGCGGTGACCGCGGGCGTCACCGGCAACGTGGCGACCGGTTCGCTCGCTGGTGTGCTCGCAGGAGCTGCGGCGGCCGGGACCGGGCTCGCGGCACTGTCCGGTCGCCGGGCCAAGCGGGTGCTCGGGGGGCTGCTGACGGTCCTGGGCGTCGGAATGATCGCTGTCGCTGCCACCGCGACCCTCAGCGGGGTCGACCTGTCGACGGGCCCTGGTCTCGCCCCCGGAGCAGAGGAACCGTCCGCGACCGGGGTTCGCTGGATCTATCTGCTCTGTGGCGTGCTCGTGGTGGCCGGTTCGGGCGTACTCCTCGCCCGTGCCGGGCGCTGGCCGGAACGCCGGGACAAGTACGCCCGCCGGGCCGCCCGCGCCGCCACCGTGGCCGAGGACGATGCCGCTGACGTCTGGAAGGCGATGGACGCCGGATTCGACCCGACGGAGACAAACGCGGACCACGATAGCGATCCGACTGGCAGGAACAGCCCTGATCGGCGAGAATGACGCGAAGCTGCTTTGAGCCTGCCTGAGAGAGGGATCGATGAATCGTCGCCGCACCACCGTCAAGGAGATCCACCACGGCCGCACCGCTGCGGCGTGGACGGGCTCGATCATGGCCCTCATCGGAGCGGTCATCCTGACCATCGCTTTCCTGTCCGGTTCGGGTGAGTTCCCGTCGATCAACGTGCCGATCGCCATCGTGGGCGGGATCGTCTTTGCGCTGGCCCCGGTCGTGGGCGGCGTGATGAACAAGATGGGTCTCGGGCAGGACTGATGACCGTTCTCGACGACATCATCGTCGGGGTTCGGGAAGATCTGGCGGCACGGCAGAAAGCCGTGTCCGTTGCACAGCTGAGCGAGCGCGTTGCTGCTCTGCCTGCGCCCCGTGACCCCCGCGCCGACTTTCGTTCCCCGGGCGTTCGGCTGATCGCCGAAGTGAAGCGGTCGAGCCCGTCCAAGGGACAGCTCGCCGCGATCACCGACCCTGCTGCCCTCGCCGCCAGCTATGCCGAGGGCGGGGCCTCCGCGATCTCGGTCCTGACCGAGGAGCGCCGCTTCCACGGGTCGCTCGACGACCTGGTCGCAGTGCGCGCCCGTGTCGATGTGCCGGTCCTGCGCAAGGACTTCGTGGTCACGGACTATCAGATCCTCGAGGCCCGGGCCCACGGCGCGGACCTCGTGCTGCTGATCGTGGCGGCCCTCGATGACAAGGAGTTGGCGGATCTGTTGGCGTACGCCACGGAACTCGGCCTCACCGCTCTGGTCGAGGCGCACACCCGTGAAGAGGTGGCGCGGGCTCTCGCGGTCGGCGCCGACGTGCTGGGCGTCAACAACCGCGACCTGAAAACACTCGAGGTTGACCGTTCAAATTTCGCCCGCTTGGCCGCTGACATCCCGGAAGGTGTTATCAAGGTGGCAGAGTCCGGAGTGCGCACCGCGGCCGACATCGCCGAGTTCGCGGCGGCCGGCGCGGATGTGGCTCTGGTCGGCGAGGCACTCGTCACCGGCGCTGATCCCGCCGATGCCGTGCGCGCCATGCTCGCCGCCGGTCGCTGACCGGTCGCCAACCGCCCCCGAATCATTTCTGGAGACATCGTGGAACCCCGAGTGTTGCCCGACGCCGCTGGTCACTTCGACCGGTTCGGTGGCAAGTTCGTGCCCGAGGCGTTGTACGCCGCCCTGGCCCAGCTCGAGCAGGCGTTCGAGGAGGCCCGTCACGACTCCGAGTTCGCTGCGGAGCTCGGGCGCCTGCACACCGAATATGTCGGGCGGCCCAGCCCGATCACCGACGTGCCGCGGTTCTCCGCCCACGCGGGCAATGCCCGTGTGGTGCTCAAACGCGAGGATCTCAACCACACCGGCTCGCACAAGATCAACAACGTGCTCGGCCAGGCGCTCCTCACCAAGCGCATGGGCAAGACGCGCCTGATCGCGGAGACCGGGGCCGGTCAGCACGGCGTGGCGACCGCGACCGCGGCCGCGTTGTTCGGCATGGAGTGCCGGGTCTACATGGGACAGGTGGACACGGACCGGCAGGCCCTCAACGTCGCCCGCATGCAGATGCTCGGCGCGGAGGTCGTGGCCGTCCGGTCGGGTTCGAAGACCCTCAAGGATGCGATGAACGAGGCGCTGCGGGACTGGGTGGCCACGGTCGACGACACGCACTATCTGATCGGTTCGGTCGGCGGGCCGCATCCCTTCCCGCTGATCGTCCGCGAGTTCCAGCGCATCATCTCCACCGAGGCCAAGCATCAACTGCAGGCCCGTTATGGCAGCCTGCCCGACTACGTGGCTGCCTGCGTCGGGGGTGGCTCGAACGCAATCGGCATTTTCGCCGACTTCATCGGGGACAAGGGCGTCGAGCTCTACGGCTTCGAGGCCGGCGGCAAGGGGCTGGACTCCGGACGCCACGCGGCGCCGATCACCGAGGGACAGCTGGGTGTGCTGCACGGGATGCGCACCTTCGTCCTGCAGGACGAGGACGGTCAGACCAGGGAATCCCACTCGGTGTCCGCCGGACTCGACTATCCGGGTGTGGGACCGGAACATGCGTGGTTGGCCGACACCGGCCGTGCGCACTATGAGCCGGTCACCGATGCCGAGGCAATGGACGCGCTCAAACTTCTGACGCAGACCGAGGGCATCATGCCGGCCATCGAATCCGCCCACGCGCTGGCCGGGGCGCTGCGCATCGGTCAGCGGGTGGCCGAGACGGATCCTGACGCCGAGCCGCTCATCCTGGTGAACCTCTCGGGCCGCGGTGACAAGGACGTGGAGACCGCAATCAAATGGTTCGGGCTCGACGGCAGCGCCGACATGACGACAGGTGACATGGAATGAGTTTCGACACGGGCAAGTCCGGAGCCGTGCTCACGGCTGCGAAGGCCGAGGGTCGTGCCGCGCTGATCGGCTTCATGCACGTGGGCTATCCCGACGTGCCGACCTCCCTCGATGCACTCCGCGCGATGGCCCGTTCCTGTGACCTGGTGGAGATCGGCCTGCCCTATTCCGATCCGGTCATGGACGGGCCGGTCATCCAGCGGACGGGCACCTCGGCACTGGCCCGGGGATTGCGAACCAAGGACGCCTTCGCCGCCGCGGAAGCGGTCACCGAAGCCGGCGGTCGTGCCGTCGTCATGACCTATTGGAACCTGGTCGAGCGTTATGGCGCGGACCGGTTTTCCCGGGATCTGGCCAATGCCGGTGGCTGCGGACTGATCACGCCGGACCTGACCCCGGACGAGGCCGACGAGTGGATGGTCGCCTCCGACGCCCACGGTCTGGACCGGATCTTCCTCGTCGCCCCGTCGTCGTCGGACGAACGGATCGCTGCCACGGTCGACGCCTGCCGGGGATGGGTCTATGCCACCGCGGTCATGGGCGTCACCGGGACCCGGGACGAGTCGTCCGACCTGGCTCCCGAACTTGTCCGCCGCATCCGGGCACTACGTCCGGAGGTGCCGGTGGGCATCGGCCTGGGCGTCTCGAACGGCAAGCAGGCACGTGAGATCGCGCAGTTCGCCGACGGCGTCATCGTCGGGTCGGCGTTGGTGCGGACGATGATCGCGGCGGAGGACGCCGGGGATCCCACCAACCTCACCGGCCTGCAGGAAGTGCTCGACGATCTGGCGGCCGGCGTCCGCGGTTGAGCGCTTGGTCGCGCTGATTAGGCTGGGCGCACGACGGAGGGAGTTCCGGTGCGCCGTTGCCTGATCGCCGTGGCCCTGGTGGGGGCGTTGCTGGTGACGGCCTGCACTGCGTCCGGTGCCGGCGGAGCCGTGGTGCCCAAGGCACCGCAGCCGTCGTGGCGGTTTCACGGGGCCTGGCAGGACAGGCCCTTCGTCCTGCCGGATCAGACGTTCCGCGACACGTCGGGTCAGCGGTTCAACCTGCGCAAGAGCCCCAGCAGACCGGTCACACTCGTCCTTTTCAGTTATCCGGACTGTCCGCACGGATGCGCCGGGACACTGATGGGGCTGGCCACGGCGCTCGATCGGGTGCCGACGGACGTTCACGACGATGTGACGGTTCTCGTGGTCGATCTCTCCCCGGAACCCGCGCCCGACCACCGGGCACGGCTGCGGGCCTGGCTGGACGAGTTCGACCCACAGTTCGTCGGTCTCACCGGCACACCGGATCAGGTGCAGGAGCTCGCGGGGTCCCTGGGCGTGGCGATTCACCCGGACAACGACGGGGGGCTGATGCACGGGGATCAGATCATCGGCTTCGACCGGGACGACCGCGGGGTGCTGCTGTGGACTTCCGACGTGCCCGTCGACCAGTTGTCCCAGGACCTGGTCGAGTTGGTCGCCCGGCAACGATAAGCGCCTCCTGCACGGGACGCCTGCGCGACAACGGGGGTCGGGATGAGCCAAGATGAACGGGCAGCGAGGGGAGGAGCCGGAGTGGAAGTGAAGCAACGGGTCGGGGTGTTGCTGGCCGTTTTCGTCGTGGTCACCGCCGCTGTGTCCGCTGTCGGCTTCTGGTTGCACCATCACTTCGCGATCGCCTATTGGGTGTTCGACCTCGGCTCGTTCGGGCCACTGGCGGGCGGCCTCGCGGTCCTCGCATTGAACCGGCGCCTTGGGCTCGGCGCCCGGTGGGTTCCGGGGCTGGGCTTCAACGTCCAAGTGGTCCGCCGGGTGGTGCTGGCCGCCGCCACCGCACTCGCGATCGTTTTGTCGTGCGTGCAGTTCTATACGTTCTTCCGCTGGCGGATGAAGCCCATCGACCTGCCTCTCGTCCCCCATCCGCTGGCGCTCCCGGGGGATTCCCTCACGATCATCCTTCTGGTTGCCCTCGGCATGCTGATCGGCCTTGCCCTCCAGGAATTCGGATTCCGCACCGTGCTGCAGCCGAGTCTGCGCAGCAGGTTCGGCGTGGTGCTCTCCGGCGTCATCGTCGGTGTCGTGTGGGGCACCTGGGCGTGGCCCGCCTGGGCGGGAGTGCTCGACCGCTTCGGCCGCACCGGCGACGCTCTGGGGCTGCTGCTCTTCCTGGCGGCCCACTACGGGATGACCATCGCGGTCTCCGTCTTTCTGGCCACCCTGCACTCCAACATGCGTTTCGGTCACTGGGCATCGGCCGTGGCCTTCAGGCTGGTCTATGGGCTGGGATTTTTTCTCATCCTGGACGAGGAACAGGGCATGTGGCAGCCGATGTTCGCAATTTCTTTGGCGTGCGTTGCTGCGGCAGCGGTCAGTCTCTATTACTATCGTCGCGCTGCGCTCGCAGAGCGGGCGCGGTCGGCTCGGGACAAGAACATGGACCCGGCCGAACCCGGCGGGGCTCCGCCACTTGAGCGATCGACCCACTGATCGTCACTGGATGGGCTGCTCCGGCCGGGGCGGTCTCCAGCGTTTCCCCGCCGTGGAGGGGAACATCACACACTCTTCGGCTCACCGTGCCGTGTCAGCACAACACGTCAGGAGAGTCCATGACCCAGGAGTCACACGCCCGCCAGCTGCGCCGTCGTGCCGAAGGCCTCTATGACCCACTGGCCGAAGGCCTCTATGACCCACAGTCCGAAGGCCTCTATGACCCACAGTCCGAAGGCCTCTATGACCCACAGTTCGAACACGACGCGTGCGGAGTGGCCTTCGTCGCGCAGCTGAGTGGAATCCCCGAGCACGACATTGTCCGCAAAGGACTGGAGGCCCTGCGCAACCTGGATCACCGGGGTGCGACCGGCGCCGATACCGCTGCGGGTGACGGGGCCGGCATCCTCATCCAGGTCCCGGACGCCTTCCTCCGCGCGGTCTGCGATTTCGAGCTGCCGGTGGCGGGAGCGTACGCCGTGGGCGCCGCTTTCCTGCCGGCCGCGGAGGCCGAGCGTACGCGGGCCGTCGAGTCCCTCGAGAAGATCGCCGCCAGCGAGAACCTCCACGTGCTCGGCTGGCGCGACCTCCCGGTCGACTCGACCACCCTCAGCCCCGTCTCCCGCGATGTCATGCCGCACATCGCCCACGTGGTCGTCGCCGGTCCGGACGGTGAGAGCGGCATCCACCTCGACCGCCTCGTCTATGGCTTGAGGCGGCGTGCGGAACATGAACTGGGCGTCTATTTTCCGTCACTGTCGGCCAGGACCCTGGTCTACAAGGGGATGCTCACCACCGATCAGCTCGAAGAGGTCTTCCCGGATCTGCACGACGAGCGGGTGGCGAGTGCGCTGGCCCTGGTGCACTCACGCTTCTCCACCAACACGTTCCCGGCCTGGGAGCTCGCCCATCCGTTCCGGATGATCGCCCACAACGGCGAGATCAACACCGTCAAGGGCAACCGCAACTGGATGCGGGCCCGTGAGGAACTGCTGGCCTCCGATCTGATCCCGGGCAATCTGGAGCGGCTGTTCCCGATCTGCAACCCCGAACAGTCCGACTCCGCATCCTTCGACGAGGTGCTGGAGCTCCTGCACCTGGGTGGGCGTACGCTCCCGCACGCGGTGCTCATGATGATCCCGGAGGCGTGGGAGAACAACCCGCACATGGACCCGAAGCGCCGGGACTTCTATCGCTTCCACTCGTGCCTCATGGAGCCCTGGGACGGCCCCGCGAGCGTGTGCTTCACCGACGGCACCGTCATCGGTGCGGTGCTGGACCGCAACGGGCTGCGTCCCGGGCGCTATTGGATCACCGAGGACGGACTGGTCGTGATGGCCTCGGAATCCGGGGTGCTCCCGGACCTCGACCCGAGCACGATCGTGGAGAAGGGCCGGATGCAACCGGGACAGATGTTTCTGGCCGATCTCGGCCAGCACCGGGTGGTCCCCAACGACGAGATCAAGGACGCGCTCGCTGCCGAACACCCCTATGGGGGATGGCTCGCCGGTGGGCTCATCAACCTCGAGGATCTGCCCGAGCGCGAGCACACCGTGCACGGCCACAGTTCGGTCACGCGCCGGCAACAGGTGTTCGGATACACGGAGGAGGAGCTCCGGCTCATCCTTGCCCCGATGGCCAACACCGGGGCCGAGCCGATCGGTTCGATGGGCACCGACTCACCGGTCGCGGCGCTCAGCCAACGACCCCGCCTGCTGTTCGACTATTTTTCCCAGTTGTTCGCGCAGGTGACGAACCCGCCGCTCGATGCGATCCGGGAGGAGCTCGTCACCTCACTGGCCGGCACGATCGGCCAGGAGGAGAACCTGCTCGCACCCGGACCCGCGTCGTGCCGACGGATCGTCATCCCGTTCCCCGTGCTGGACAACGACGAGTTCGCCAGGCTGGTCACTCTCAACCGTCGTGGCGACATGCCCGGTTTCGCGCCCGTCACCGTGCGGGGTCTCTATCGCGTCGAGGACGGCGGCATGGGGCTGCGGCATGCGCTGGACCGGATCTGCAAGGAGGTCCATCGCGCCATCGTCGACGGGGCACGGACCGTGATCCTGTCCGACCGGCACTCCAACGCCGAGCTGGCCCCGATTCCCTCGCTGCTGCTGACGGCCGCCGTGCACCACCATCTGGTGCGGCAGAAGGCGCGTACCCGGTCGGCATTGGTGGTGGAGGCCGGTGATGTCCGCGAGGTGCATCACGTGGCCACGCTCCTGGGTTATGGGGCGTCTGCGGTCAACCCCTATTTGGTGTTCGAGAGCGTGGAGGATCTGGCGCGTGAGGACGTCCATGTCGGCGTCGAACCCGAGACCGCGCTCGGCAATGTGAAGAAGGCCCTAGGCAAGGGTGTGCTCAAGGTGATGTCCAAGATGGGGGTGTCGACGGTGGCGTCCTATACGGGCGCCCAGATCTTCGAGTGCCTCGGGTTGTCGGACGAAGTGGTCGACCGCTATTTCACCGGGACTCCCTCCAAGCTCGGCGGGCTCGGGCTGGACGAGATCGCCGAGGAGATCAGACTGCGCCACCTCAAGGCCTATCCGGCCGACGGCATCCCGCTGCCGCACCGGGAACTCGAGGTCGGTGGGGAGTATCAGTGGCGCCGCGAAGGCGAGCCGCACCTGTTCGATCCCGAGACCGTGTTCCGGCTCCAGCACGCAACGCGCGCGGGACGCTATGACATCTTCAAGACCTACACCGCCCACGTCGACGATCAGTCCAAACGGTTGATGACGCTGCGCGGGCTGCTCGAGTTCAGCACGGATCGGACGCCGATCCCCATCGAGGAAGTCGAGCCGGTCTCCGAGATCGTGAAGCGATTCTCCACCGGCGCCATGTCCTATGGCTCGATCAGCCAGGAGGCCCACGAGACCCTCGCGATCGCGATGAACATGCTCGGCGGCAAGTCGAACACCGGTGAGGGCGGCGAGGATCCCGACCGGCTCTACGATCCGCGTCGCCGCTCGGCGATCAAGCAGGTCGCCTCGGGACGTTTCGGGGTGACGTCGGACTATCTGACCAACGCCGACGACATCCAGATCAAGATGGCCCAGGGCGCCAAGCCCGGTGAGGGCGGCCAGCTGCCCGGCAACAAGGTCTATCCGTGGGTCGCGAAGACCCGGCACTCGACTCCCGGGGTCGGGCTCATCTCCCCACCGCCGCACCACGACATCTATTCGATCGAGGACCTCAAGCAGCTCATCCACGATCTGAAGTGCGCCAACCCCGCGGCCCGCATCCACGTGAAGCTGGTCGCCGAAGTGGGCGTCGGCACGGTCGCCGCGGGGGTGTCCAAGGCCAAGGCCGACGTCGTGCTCATCTCGGGACACGACGGTGGGACCGGGGCAGCACCGCTGACCTCGCTCAAGCACGCCGGCGGCCCCTGGGAACTCGGCCTGGCCGAGGCCCAGCAGACCCTGCTCATCAACGGTCTGCGGGACCGGATCGTGGTGCAGGTCGACGGTCAGCTCAAGACCGGTCGCGATGTGATCATCGGGGCACTGCTCGGGGCCGAGGAATTCGGGTTTGCCACGGCACCGCTCGTCGTGTCCGGTTGCATCATGATGCGGGTCTGCCACCTCGACACCTGTCCGGTGGGCGTCGCGACGCAGAACCCGGTGTTGCGCGAACGCTATTCGGGCAAACCGGAGTTCGTGGTCAACTTCTTCGAGTACATCGCCGAGGAGGTCCGGGAACACCTCGCCGCGCTCGGCTTCCGGACGCTGGACGAGGCCGTCGGCCGGGTCGACCTGTTGCAGACGCGCGCCGCTGAGGCGTACTGGAAAGCACACGGGCTCGATCTCAGCCCCATCCTCCACCGGGCGACCGGCGGGTTTGCCACGACGTCGCCCCTGCGCAACACCACCACCCAGGACCACGGTCTCGACGCCTCGCTGGACCGCACCGAGCTGATCCCGCTCGCGGCCCCGGCCCTCGAGCGCGGGGTGCGCGTGACGGGGGAGGTGGGCGTACGCAACATCCACCGCACCGTCGGCACCATCCTCGGCCACGAGGTGACCAAGGCGACCGGGGGCGCGGGCTTCGCGGACGACACCATCGACATCACCCTGCGGGGCTCCGCCGGGCAGAGCTTCGGTGCGTTCCTCCCGCGCGGGGTGACCCTACGGCTGGTCGGCGACTCCAACGACTACGTCGGCAAGGGTCTGTCCGGTGGACGGCTCTTGATCACCACGCCCGATGGCGTCCAATTCTCCCCCCGGGAGCAGATCATCGCCGGCAACGTGATCGGCTATGGCGCGACGTCGGGCGAGATCTTCCTGCGCGGGCTCGTGGGTGAGCGGTTCTGTGTCCGCAACTCCGGCGCCACCGCGGTGGTGGAGGGGGTCGGGGACCACGGCTGTGAATACATGACCGGCGGCCGGGTGCTGATTCTCGGTGGCACCGGGCGCAACTTCGCGGCCGGCATGTCGGGTGGGGTCGCGTACGTCCGCGACCTCCGCCCCGAGAACCTCAACCCGGAGATGGTCGACATCGTCGGACTCACCGGGGACGACGTGGCCACGATCACCGACCTGCTGACCCGCTACGAGCGGGAGACGCACTCGACGCTCGCGGCTGAACTGCTCGCGGGCGACATCGCGGGGACGTTCACCAAGGTGCTCCCGAGGGAGTACGCCAAGGTGCTCTCCGCGCGCGCCACCGCGGAGCGCGACGGCCTCGACACCGATGAAACCGATCGCCGCATGATGGCGGCGGTCACCGCCTGACCACCGACGAGAGCAAAGGAACCCGAGCATGGCTGATCCGCGAGGATTCATGAAGCACGACCGCTTGGTCGCCGAGCGCCGTCCGGTGGACGAGCGCATCAACGATTGGCAGGAGGTCTATCCCGGCGGGCCCGGGAAGGCGCTGCTGCCGATCATCGCCGACCAGGCGAGCCGCTGCATGGACTGCGGCATCCCGTTCTGTCACTCCGGCTGCCCCCTGGGCAATCTGATTCCGGAGTGGAACGATCTGGTCTATCGGAACGACTGGAGCGATGCGCTGGACCGCCTGCACGCCACCAACAACTTCCCGGAGTTCACCGGCCGGCTGTGTCCGGCGCCCTGCGAGACCGCCTGTGTTCTGGGCATTTCGCAGGATCCGGTGACGATCAAGAACGTCGAGGTCGCGATCATCGACCGCGGCTGGGACAACCGTGCGGTGAAGGCCCAACTGCCGCAATGGCACACCAACAGGACCGTGGCCGTGATCGGGTCGGGCCCGGCCGGGCTGGCGGCCGCCCAGCAGCTCACCCGCGAGGGGCACACGGTCGCGGTCTATGAGCGCGCCGATGCTCCCGGCGGCCTGCTGCGCTATGGGATCCCCGAATTCAAGATGGAGAAATCCGTCCTCGACCGGCGCCTGCGCCAGATGCGCAACGAGGGGACGATCTTCCGGTCCGGGGTCAATGTGGGGATCGACATCACCGCCGATGAGCTGGTTGACCGGTACGACGCGATCGTCCTGGCGATCGGCTCGACGGTGCCGCGCGAACTGCCCGTGCCGGGACGGGACCTGCGGGGCATCCACCAGGCAATGGAGTTCCTGCCGCAGGCGAACCGAGCGGCGCTCGGTCAGGAGGTGGCCGACCAGATCCTGGCCACCGGCAAGGACGTGGTGATCATCGGTGGCGGTGACACCGGCGCGGACTGTCTCGGCACCTCGATCCGGCAGGGCGCACGGTCGATCACCCAACTGGAAATCCTGCCGAGGCCGACCGAATCCCGGCCCGACAACCAGCCCTGGCCGACCTATCCGATGATCTATCGGATCAGCTCCGCCCACGAGGAGGGCGGCGACCGGGTCTATGCCGTCTCCACGACGGAGTTCGTCGATGACGGGACCGGAGGAGTGGCGGCGCTGAAGCTGGTCGAGGTCGAGCTCACGGACGGCACGGTCCGGCCGGTCGCGGGCAGCGAACGGGAGCTGCCCGCCCAGCTCGTGTTGTTGGCCATGGGATTCACCGGCCCGGAAACCAACGGATTGGTCGACCAGTTCGGCCTCGAGCTCGATGCCCGCGGCAATATCGCCCGCGACGAGCATTACGAGACCTCGAAACCCGGGGTGTTCGTGTGCGGGGACGCCGGGCGCGGTCAGTCCCTCATCGTGTGGGCCATCGCGGAGGGACGTTCCTGTGCGGCGGCCGTGGATCATCACCTCACCGGAGACACCAAGTTGCCCCGCCCGATCGGACCGACCGAGCGTCCCCTCGTGATCTGAACGGATGGCTCACCAGGCTCGCGGTGCATTCGGGGATCGGGGGAGTGCGATGACCAACAACGACGGTCGTTTCTGGCAGGGTCAGTCCGACGGTTGGAGCGTGCTGTTCCTTCTTCTGCTCCTGCCGAGAATCCTCCGACACCCAGCTGGATCTGAGCGTCAGAAGCAGGTTCGCACCGCGCCGATCACGCGCAACTCTTCGTCCACCAGCGGGATATGGCTCCACCGGTCGAACGTCAGACAGGGGTGCGAGATGCCGAGCTCCAGGATGTCCCCGACGGCCAGATCCGCTCCGACGCAACGGACATAGCCGTGCTGGTCGTTGTGGTGGTCGACGACCAGGTCGAGCGGGCGGGGACTGTCGCCGGGGTGGCGGCGTACGCTCAGCACCCGGGCCGGCGGATCAGCGGTGAGGTCGCGTTTGCCGGCGTCGATGATCGCCCAGCCCGGTTCGGGGACCGACAGGACCCGCGACCACACCCGCATGGCCGGGCGGACGGCCGGTCCGCGCGCGGATTCCCCATAGAGCCCGTGGTCGTGCACCAGCGAACACCCCGAGCGCAGCACGATTCGTGCGGGATGGTCCAGATCGCCGCGCAGGCCCTCGACGACGAGATCGGGGTACATCGATCCACCTGCGGACAGAATCAGCGGGCGAGCAGGATCGAAGGCGTGCACGTCCACCAACCCCCGGGCCAGCCGGCGGACCATGTCGATGTGTTCCCGAACGGCGGCCACCGTGTCAGCGTCCCGACCTGTCACCGTGCCCTCGAATGCCGCCACCCCGGCCAGTTCCAACCGCGGCTCACCGACCAGCACGGCCGCCAGCGCGAGACCCTCCGGGACGCTGCGGACTCCGCAGCGTCCGCCCGGGCTCCCGACTTCAATGAGAACCGGCAGCCGGGAACCTGCCGGGACCGCGGCGGCAGTGCGGCGTACGGACTCGGGACGAACGTCACCACCTCCACGTCTCTGGTGAGCAGGTGCGCGAGCGGTCCGGGATCGGCGCAGACATTGGCCAGCACGATGCGGGGGACTCCCCAGTCCACCATCCGCTCGGCCTGCCACGGGGTGGCGGCCGTGATCGCCCATGCGCCGTGGGCAAGCTGGCGATTGATCAGCT
Organism: Propionibacterium sp.; assembly: GCA_012839035.1. Classification (GTDB taxonomy): domain Bacteria; phylum Actinomycetota; class Actinomycetes; order Propionibacteriales; family Propionibacteriaceae; genus Enemella. Next base: position 1,058 of record DUOB01000145.1, on the reverse strand, counting down.
CCGGGGACATCGTCGTCTTGCCATGCGGGGCGAGGTCAACTCCCCGTTCGGCACACCACCGGGCGACCGCCGACGCGTTGTGGGCGAGCTCCTTCTCCGACAGTGAACACATCGGTGTGGCAAAGTCCGCCAACAGTGTCCAAGTTCTCTCAGTAATTTCATGGATTGACATCCCGGCCGCACCGTTCGGCCAGTCCTTGGGGTGCTCGAGGAGGGCACGCATAGGAGGTGAGACTACGGCAGAACGGCTGCCCACGGCTGATGCTTCGATGCGCTCGAGGTGGGATAGCGGCTAGGGTACGCCTCAGTACGAGCCCTTCCGGAAACGGAAGGTTAAAAAACCTCCAAAATCCTTATAGGTGGAGGCAATCGGGGGAAGGGGCCGGCCGCCACATGCACCGGGCTGAACGGGATGCGCACTTCACGGAGTTCGTCGCGCAGAGCTCCGCGCGGCTGCTTCTGCTCGCCCGCCACTTGTGTTGCGATGTTCAAGCAGCCGAAGACCTGATCCAGTCGGTCCTGGAGAAGGCTTACCTGAGATGGGGCAAAGTTTGTCAAGCGGACGACTGCTATGCCTATGTCCGGCGCATGCTCATCAACCTCAACAATGACCGGTTGCGCCGGCAGCCCTGGCGGGAGGTGGCGACCGAGATAGGCGAGAGTCGCACGGTGCTGTCCTTTCCCGGTGGCTCTCTGCCGGAGAGCGAGCTGGAGCAGCTGATCGACCGGATCGCGCTGCGCCGCGTGCTCGCCGAGCTCACCCCCCGCGAACGGGCAGTGGTGGTGCTGCGCTATCTGGAGGATCTGTCCGTGGACGACACCGCCATGGAATTGGGGATCAAGCCGGGGACGGTGAAGAGCGCCTGCAACAGGGCGCTGGCTCGCCTTCGTGTTCACTCGGCGAAAGTGCGGGAGGAGCGATGACCAGCGAAGAACGCCTCCGAGCAGCGTTGCGGCACGGGACCCCACGTCCGCTGGACGCGCCCACGATCATTGCGGCTGCCAAGCGACGTCGAACCATGGAGCGCGCACGATTCACCGCGGTGGCGGCGGCTCTC
>DUOB01000144.1 GCA_012839035.1 Propionibacterium sp. | reverse complement strand
GGCTCACCGCGCCCACCTAACCCAGACCCCGACCATCTCGCTCAACCACCCAGCAGCACCCGGATCAGTGGACATCCCGCACCGCCCGCGCGACAACGGGCCCGCTGTCACACCCATCGGCAACAATGCACCTCAGATGCCGATCCTCAAGGCATCACAACGACTCACAATCGGCGAACGAAAGATCGAGGCTAACCTCGGGATTTCATCTGGCGGTGTCCTGAGGGGTGGGTCGAGACGAAGAAAGTGCTCCTGACTTGGGAGAATGGGAGTGTCTAGATCACATTCCTATCCGCGCCGAGGAGCACCTTCCAGGTGAAGTCTACCGCCGCTATTTACCCGTCTGTACGTGTGGCATCCGGCCCCTGCCGGGCGGTCGGGCAAGCCGGCGGAGTGTTGCTGACCAAGACCATCACCGCCTCCGGCCTGGACACCGCGCTGACCGCGGCGCTGACGCCGTGGCACCAACCCATGGCGCGGCATTCCCCGGCCAAGATCGTGCTGGATCTCGCGGTGATGCTCGCGCTGGGTGGAGACTGCCTGGCCGACATCGCTCTGCTGCGCAGCGAACCAGGGATCTACGGCCCGGTGGCCTCCGACCCGACGGTGTCGCGGATGATCACCCGGCTGGCCGCCGACCCCGAGGTCCTGACCGCAATCCATGCGGCGCGCGCGGCCGCACGAGCCAGTGTCTGGGCCCGTGCCGGTGACCAAGCCCCCGATCACGGGATCGACGCGAAGCGTCCGCTGATCATCGACGTGGACGCCACCCTGGTCACCGCGCATTCGGAGAAGGAACAGGCCGCGCCGACCTACAAACGCGGATTCGGATTCCATCCGTTGTGCGCGTTCGTCGACCACGGCACCACCGGCACCGGCGAACCGGTCGCGATGCTGCTGCGCCCCGGCAACGCGGGTTCCAACACCGCCGCCGATCACCTCACCGTGATCAAACAGGCCTTGGCCCAGTTGCCCGGGCACCGGCCCGGGACCCGCCCGGGCCGCAAAATCTTGATCCGCGCCGATGCCGCCGGCTGCACCCACCACGTCGTGAACTGGCTGACCCGCCAGCGGTTGTCCTACTCGTTGGGGTTCACCCTGCCGTTCCACACCGCCGAGCTGCTAGAGAAGATCCCTGCCCAGGTCTGGGCACCCGCGCTCGATGCTGACGGAGAGGTCCGCGACGGCGCCTGGGTGGCCGAGCTCACCGGACTGCTCGACCTGTCCGGCTGGCCGGCGGGGATGCGGGTGATCGCCCGCAAGGAACGGCCCCACCCCGGGGCCCAGCTCCGGCTGACCGACGCCGACGGACACCGCATCACCGCGTTTGCCACCAACACCACCCGCGGCCAACTCCCCGACCTCGAACTACGCCACCGGCGCCGCGCCCGGGCCGAAGATCGGATTCGGATCGCCAAAGACACCGGGCTGACCAACCTGCCGCTGCACGGATTCGCCGCAAACCAGCTGTGGTGCGCCCTGGTCGAACTCGCCCTCGACCTGACTGCCTGGTGCCAACTGCTCGCGTTCACCGATCATGACGCCCGCCGCTGGGAACCCAAACGACTCCGGCTCCGACTGTTCACCGTTCCCGCGGTCCTCACCCGCTCAAGCCGCCGGGTCTGGCTTCGGATCGCCGAGCACGCCCCGTGGAGCGCCCTGGCTACCACAGCCTGGGACCGGCTCACCGCGCCCACCTGAACCAGCGCGCCTCCCGCCCCGACAACCCTGCAGCGTCCCGGATCCGTGGACATCCCGCCCAGCCCGGCGACAACGGGCCTGCTGTCATACCCAACTGCAACAATCACCCGCACATGCTGATCCTCAAGGCATCACAACGACTCACAATCGGCGAACGAAAGATCGAGGCTAGCTGGGATAGGCCCCCGGCGGGGTTTGTTCCCGGGAATGCAGCGAAAAGGTATGTCCTCGGACCACAGTCGTCGCTGCTGTCGAGAAATCCGTGTTCGAGGCTGAGGTCGGTGACCTTGAACACGTTCCGGGTCATCAACTCGGCCAGCACCCGGTAGACGATCACGCTTGGAATGGAAGCAGGCATTGTCGCTGGAGCGGCAAGTCCGGCCGCAGCTTCGACGCGTTTCACGAACTGGGAAGGATCGGCGGTGACGTAGTCCATCCAGGCGTAAAGCTGTACATCTCGATCGGTGAAGACGTGGATATTGCCTTCAATGTTGCAGCGAATGTTCAGGTTCGACCCGGTGGGATCGCGGATGACAAGCTCGTCGTACAGCCCGCCGCCGGCATGCTCCTCGAACAGGCGCAGATGCGGGTGGCGGCGGACCAGCTCGGTGCACAGCCGCCAAGCCGCAGCGCGCCGGATC
>DUOB01000143.1 GCA_012839035.1 Propionibacterium sp. | reverse complement strand
GGCGAGTTGTTCGCCGGCGTCGACGGGGTCGAGATCTTTGGCAAGCCCGATGGCATCGAGGGCGGTTCGACCGTTGACAACTTCTGGTTGACCTCGATCCTGGTGGATTCTCAGGTGGCCGGCTGGGACAGCCTGGCGCTGATCGAGTTTCTGGCCGCGGAGAACATCGAAGCGCGTCCATTGTGGAAGCCGATGCACGCCCAGCCAGTTTTTGCCGACAACCCGCGCTATGTCGATGGCACCAGTGAGCGACTGTTCGCCCAGGGGCTTTCGTTGCCGAGCGGTTCGGCACTCACCACCCACCAGTTCCGTCGCGTGGCCGAGCAGCTCAATCGATTCCTGGAATCGCAATCATGAAACCCTATGACCCGCTCAAACGCGCCATCGATGTGGTGGCCGGCTGCGTTGGCCTGGTGGTGACGGCACCGATCCAGACAATCGTCGCTGTTGCTGTTCTGAAGACCCATGGCAGGCCGGTCCTGTTCCGCCAACTCCGTCCGGGCAAGGATGGCAAGGTCTTCGAACTCGTCAAGTTCCGCACCATGCTCCATCCCGATGAAACTCGCGTCAGCGATGCCGACAGGCTTACTCCGCTGGGCAAGGCGCTGCGAGCAACCAGCCTTGATGAGTTGCCGACGCTGTGGAACGTGTTCCGCGGGGACATGAGCCTGGTCGGACCCCGTCCATTGCTGGTCGAGTACCTCGCGCTCTATTCGCCGCATCAGTCCCGTCGACACGAGGTACGCCCTGGCGTCACCGGGTTGGCCCAGGTCAACGGGCGCAACGAGACCACCTGGGAGAAGCGGCTCGATCTGGATGTGGAGTATGTCGATTCTCGATCGCTCGTGACAGACGTGAAGATCCTCTTCAAGACAGTCGAGACGGTCTTTCGCCGAACAGGCATCAGCGCTGAAGGCGAAGCAACCATGAGCCGATTCACGGGCCAGAGCCTCACCCAGGATTGATCCCGGGCAGGTGTGACGCGCTCACGTCAACCACATCAGCGCTCACGGCGGATGGTCGGCGCCCGTCTGCGAAATTCTGCCTGGAACGCCTCGTGCACGGCCTGCGAGTCGAGCGCGCCGTCGAGCGTACGCAACTGGCCCCCGGCAGCCTTCTGGCACACGACCAACCAGGCCTGACCCATTGCGAACGTGAAGCTGGTGGCAACCCCTGCTGAGACGACTCCCCCGGCCACCGTCCCGGCACCAGGGATGAGTTTGAGCAGGTTGGTGAAGACCGCGCGTCCACCGACCGTCGCTGCGGACGTGGACGCGACGGCCATCATCGCGGCACGGTCGAAGCGCATCCCATAGAGGTGCGCGATGCGCGCCATCATGGACAGCTGAATCGGCACCAGCATCGCCGCATCGGAAAACGGAATCGGGGTCGCTGCGGCTGCCGCCGCTCCGGCCGCGGCGGTCGCTATCGCCTTCTTTGCTTCGGTTGCCTTCGCGGCAAGATCGACCTTCTGCGCGGCCGCGAGGGCTCCGTGGACAGCCTCGGGTGCAACATGAAAGGTGGCTCGCATGAGCTCGATCAAGCCGTGCTCCGGCTGATCAGAGAACTGATCCCTCAATGCGTTGGTCAGGAACGGCCTCCCGCCCACGATGGGCAGGTTCAGGGATTCGACGTGGCGGGCCAGGGCCACGGCGTCCGGGTGATATTGCGCACCTTTCTTGGGCACCTGCGTGAACACACAGATCACCGGCAGCCCGAGATCGTCGATGCGCCGGATGAACTCCGCTTCAGCTTCCTCGAACCGGCGATCGAGTCCCCGCAAGCAATACCACGCCACGTGCACCTGGTCCGGGAGCGGCTTCTTGCGCATCTCCTTCACCAGCTTCTCGAGGTCCTGGAGCAGGACCTTGTCGTCGCGTCCGACCTCCAGGCCCTGCGTGTCCACGATGCCGAGTCGGCCCCGCCGGTCCAGGTAGAGATGACTGCCCTTCGTGACGGGTTCACCGATCCCGGTCGCCGCGACGTTCTCGCCGAAGATGGCGTTCACCAGCGTGGACTTGCCCACCCCGGTCTTGCCGAACAGCGCGAGATTGAAACGTCCGAGAAGGTCGGACTGCCGGTCGAACTCGGCACGGAACGAATCAGTGAACCACTGGGACACGTCCCTAGGTTATGCGGCCCGGCCGAAGGCTCCCGGGCAGGTGCCCTTTCCGCTCACTCCAGCTCGACGAGCGCCTGTCCTCCCTGAACAGCCTCCCCGGGCTCCACGTGCACGGCCGCGACCATGCCGGCCTGGGGCGCGGTGATCTCCGTTTCCATCTTCATGGCTTCCAGGACGACGAGGACCTGGTCGGCTTCGATCGTGTCCCCCGCCTTCACGAGCACCCGGGCGACCGACCCGGCGAGCGGGGCGACCACGGCGTTCTTCGAGGCTCCCTTGACCGACGCGGAGGTGGGTGCGGTCGGGGTGGGTCCGGGATGGCGTACGCCGGATGTCAGCAACGATCCGAGACCCGGCCGCTCGTCGGGCTCGACGTCGACTTCGACGGTGTACGGGGTGCCGTTGACGGTGACTTTGAGCTTCATGTGACTGCTCCGTTTCAGCGGATGGGGGACACGGCGCGGCTCTGCACGGCCTGACGGCCCTGCTCTGCCCATGACCCGGGACGGGAAAAGTGAATAGCGCGCACTTTGGCGCGGTGCCCGAGATAGGCGGCGACGGCCGCCGAGATCGCGAGCACGACGTCCTCCGGGATCTCAGTGCGAGCTTCGAGATCGGTCAACCGCCGCTCGATCACGTCGAGACGGTCGGATACCGAGCGGAGGAGGTCAGTGACTTCGGCAAGGGTGGGTTCGCTCATCAGTTCCTCGAATCAGGCCGGCCCGAGGCCGTGCTTCTTGGCGGGCCGCAGGTCGCGCTTGGAGACCAGGATCTCCAGCGCCATGGCGACCTCGCGGCGGGTGTCGGCAGGGTCGATGATGTCGTCGACCAGACCGCGCGAAGCGGCCATGTACGGAGTGGCGAACGTTTCGCGATAGAGGTTCACCAGCTCCTGACGCTTGCCTGCTTTGTCATCCGCAGCCTCGATCTCACGGCGGAAAACGACGTTGACGGCTCCCTCTGCCCCCATGACCGCGATCTCTGCAGTCGGCCACGCCAGCACTTTGTCGGCGCCGAGGTCCCGTCCGCACATGGCGAGATAGGCACCGCCATAGGCCTTGCGGAGCACGACGGTGACCTTGGGCACGGTGGCGGCGGAATAGGCGTACAGCATCTTCGCCCCGTGCCGGATGATCCCACCATGTTCCTGGGCGACACCGGGCAGGAAGCCGGGCACGTCGACCAGGGTCACCAGCGGGATATTGAACGCATTGCAGAACCGGATGAAGCTGGATCCCTTGTCCGAGGAGTTGATGTCGAGGACCCCGGACATGACCTGGGGCTGGTTGGCGATCAGGCCCACCGTCCGGCCGGTGATGCGGGCAAAGCCGATGACGATGTTCTGGGCGTACCCCTCCTGCACCTCCAGGAAGTCCCCATGGTCGACGATCTGGGCAATCACGTCGCGGACGTCATAGCCTTTGCGCCCGTCAACGGGAACGAGCTCGCGCAGCGCCGGATTCGGCTCGACGATGTCATCCGGGTGCACGATCGGAGCGTCCTCGGAGTTGTTCTGCGGCAGGAAGCTCAAGAGCTTCTTGGCGATGAGCACCGCGTGGGCGTCGTCCTCTGCAACGAAGTGCACGACCCCCGACTTGACCATGTGCGCATCGGCACCGCCCAGCTCCTCCTGGCTCACCACCTCACCGGTGACCTGGGAGATGACCCCCGGGCCGGTGATGAACATGTGGGCCTGGCGAGTCTGGATGATGAAATCCGTGAGTGCCGGCGAATAGGCCGCACCTCCGGCACAAGGTCCGGCGATGATCGAGATCTGTGGCACGACACCGGAGAGCAGAACGTTGTTGTAGAAAACGCGGCCATACCCAGACAGGGAGTCGATGCCCTCCTGCACGCGGGCGCCGCCGGAGTCGTTGATGAAAACGAACGGACTGCCCGTGGTGATGGCTGCCTTCATCATCGCGACCACCTTGTCGCTCTGCGCCTCTCCCGCGGAACCGCCCATGACGGTGAAGTCCTGGGAAGCAATGTGGACGGGGCGCCCGAGCACGGCTCCGGATCCGGTGACGACACCATCGGCCGGCGCCTCCGCCTGGTCCATCCCGAAGTGCGTGGTGCGGTGTTTGACGAACATCCCCACCTCGGTGAACGAGTCGGGGTCGCAGAACGCCTCGATGCGCTCGCGCGCAGTCATCTTGCCCTGCGCGTGCTGGCGCTCGATACGTTTCTCTCCTCCCCCGACCGCAACCCGGTGCTGGGCGTCGGCGAGGTCCTGGAGCCGCTGGGCCATGCTGGGTGGTTGATTCATCGCAGCCACCTCAGGCCGGCTCGACGGCGACGGTGGAGACGCGATCACCCACAGTCACGCGATAGCGGATCGGCTCGCGCAGCGCCTTCGACGCCCCGGAAGCGGCAGCGGCCTCCTGCTCGATCTGTTCCTTGGTGCGACCCACGTTCTTCGGCCCCTTGGGACGGGACTTGAAGAATCCGGGGGCCACACCGGGGAACATGGCGTTGGTGAGCACGTCCTCCTCCGAGCCGTTGTTGCCCTCGAGGGCGCGACCCTGGATGGCCAGTGTCTCCCATTCGGGTTCGAGCAGGTCGGCGGGCCGGACGGAGATCGGTTCCTTCTTGGTCTGCGTGCGGGCGATCTCGATGACCTCCGGGTTGCGTTCGCCGATGCACTCGCCATAGAAGCCGAGCATCAGGTCGGCGAATTCACCGGTGAGGACCTTGTAGCGCCCCATCAGCACGTTGAAGACTGCCTGCGTACCCACGATCTGGGAGGACGGGGTGACCAAGGGCGGATAGCCGGCGTCCTCGCGTACGCGGGGAACCTCCTCCATCACTTCCTTGATCCGGTCCCCGGCCCCCTGTGCCTTGAGCTGGGACTCCATGTTGGAGATCATGCCGCCGGGGATCTGGGACTTGAAGATCTCGGTGTCCACCGTCGTGATGGCGGACATGAACTCCTTGTACTTCGGAGCCACTCCCGCGAAGTGGTCCCGGATCCGCAGCAACCGATCCTGATCGACGTCGGTGACATATCCGGTGCCCTCGAGCATCTCGATGACGGACTCGGTCGGGTTGTGGCCCGGCCCCATCGACATCGACGAGATCGCGGTGTCAACCACATCGGCCCCGGCCTCGATCGCCTTCATCAGGGCCACCTGGGTCACGCCCGTGGTGGCATGGCAGTGCACGTTGATCTGCGTGTCCTCGCCATAGGTCTCCTTGATGGCTTTGACGATGTCGTACGCCGGCTGCGGCTTCAACAGCGCCGCCATGTCCTTGAGTGCGATCGAGTCGGCCCCCATGTCGAGCAGCTGCCCGGCGAGGGTGACGTAACGCTCGGTGCTGTGCAGCGGGGACACCGTGTAGCAGATCGTGCCCTGCGCGTGCTTGCCGACCTTCTTGACCGCCTGCATGGGGTGGGCGAGGTTGCGGGGGTCGTTCAGGGCATCGAAGACCCGGAAGATGTCCATGCCGTTCTCGGCCGACTTCTCCACGAACTTTTCGACGACGGTGTCCTCATAGTGGCGATAACCGAGGAGGTTCTGTCCGCGCAGCAGCATCTGCAACTGCGAGTTGGGCATCAGCTCTCGAAAGGTGCGCAGCCGCTCCCACGGGTCCTCGTTGAGGAAGCGGATGCAGGCGTCGAACGTCGCTCCGCCCCAGCACTCCACACTCCAGAAACCGGCGGCATCGATGTCCGCACAGGCGTCGACCATATCTTCGAGGGCCATGCGAGTCGCCATCAGACTCTGATGGGCGTCTCGGAGGGCCAGTTCCGTTATTCCGATCTTGCGCTGCTCCATGACT
>DUOB01000142.1 GCA_012839035.1 Propionibacterium sp. | reverse complement strand
TCTCGACGTGCACTTCGACGTGCGCGAGAGCGGTCTGGTCCGGGTCACCTACCAGCTGGACTATCAGTTCGGGGAAATCGGCCGCCGGGGGATCGTGTTCGACATCATCCGCCGGGAGCCCTATGGCGACGGTGTGCATGACGCCCGCTATGACATCACCAACATCGCGGTCGACAGCCCGAGCGGCGCCCCGGACCGGTTCGAGCAGAGCATCGAGACAACGGGCTCGACGGAGGCGGTGTCGCTGCGCATCGGGGATCCGGACCAGCAACTGTCCACCCGTGAGGCGAGCTATGTCATCAGCTATGACATGGCCGGTGGCCTGGAGACGCACGAGGCCTATGCCGAGCTCTATCGCGATGTGACGACGGACTATCCGCACATCGAGCAGTTCAGGGTCGAGATCACCGCACCCGGCGGAGTGTCCGAGGTTGCGTGCGCGGCCGGTGCGTCGGAGTGCACGGCCACCGTCGACCAGGGAACGGCACGCATGACCGGCCGGGACCTCGCGCCGGGGGATCAGCTCACGATTGCCGCGAAGCTCGACCCGGCGCGGATCGCCGACGCGCTGCCGCAGTTGGAGGTCCAGCCGGTCGAGAGCCCGCGTACCCTCACCATCGATTCCACCACCACCCTCCGCCCGGACGGCGCCGTCGAGGTCCGCCAGGCGACCCGCTATCGGCTGCCGGAGGAGGGCGGTGAGGTGACGTACGCCATCCCCACCCGTCGGGCGTTCTCCGACACCGAGGACCAGGTGTTCGAGGTCAGCCAGGTCGCGGTGACCGATGAGTCCGGCGCGCAGTTGGCGACGGAGGAGCGGACGAAGGGGGAGTCGAGGAGTACGCAGGCTCTGCTCGTCACGGCCACGATCGAGCCGGCAGGTGTGTCCCCGGACGGGTACGCCACCCTCACGCTCACCTATGTCGTGCGAGACGCGTTCCGCGCCGACCCGGACGACTCGCAGCAGGTGCTGTTCCGCTGGCCGCTGGTGTTGGAGGAGTCACCCAGGTTCACCGAGATCACCGCGGCCTATGCCACGCCCGGGCCACTCGCCGGCCTCGGCTGCACCATCGGTGGCACACGGGAGGAATGCGATCTGCCCCCGCCCGAACGAGACGAACGGACAGGCACGTTCCGACTGCCGCGTGACCTGGAGACGGAACGCGATCCGCAGACCGAGCTCATCACCGTGGTTGTCCCGGCGGACAGCGTCGGCAACCCGCAGCCCGTGGTCGGGGAGAGCCTCGACCGTCGCGAGACCCGACGGATGGGCGCGAGTTTCCTCACGACCCTCGGGCTCGTCGGCGCGTTCATCATCGGTGGGTTCGTTTCGTCGCGGGGGCAGGCGTTCCCGAATTTGAGGTACGCCGGCGTGCCGCCGGGTGTGCTCAACAGCGGTGGCGCGGTGGCCACCGACGAAAAGCTGGAGATCCCCGTCCGCTTCGAACCGCCGGAGACGGACCTCGCGACGGCCGGGCGCCTGTTGGACGGGGACTATCGCGATCGGCACACGACCGCGGAGATCGTGGACGCCGCCGTCCGCGGCGTGGTCCGGATCCAGATGAAGCCCTTCACGCTCTGGCAGGGGCGGAATCCCGAGCTGCCGCCCGAATGGTCCACCTGGTTCGACCCCCAGGTGAAGCGGGTCGCCAGGGCACCAGGCGCCGAACTTCCGAAAGCGGGCACGTTCACGAGCGGGCACCGGGCGACCTCGCCGGCGGAGCTCACGTCCCTGGTCAACGCCGTGCGGAGCCATCAGCCGACGCCGGAGACGCCCAGGACGCTGTTGCGCTCGCCCGAGGAGATCGAGCAGTTGCGGCGGGCGCGGTGGAAGCGGGCCTGGCTGGCCTTCGGCGTGATCACGGCGCTGTTGATCGGACTGCGGTTCGCGCTGGTCCCGGTGCTCGGTGGCTGGGCCAACGGGGTGATGATCGTCGGGATCATCGCGGCAGGATTCGCGACGTCGGTCTGGCGGCGGCGCGTGGGGCGTACTCCGCTGTCGGCCGACGGCACCGCCCTGACCGATCAGGTGATCGGCTTCCGGACCTATCTCTCGACCGCGGAGGCGCACCAGCTGCGGTTCGAGATGGGGGAGGACATCTATTCGCGCTATCTGCCGTGGGCCGTGCTGTTCGACATCGCCGACAAATGGACGGCCACCTGTCAGGAGCTCGTGGCACGGGGGGCGATGCCGCCGCTGCGGACGCCCTGGATCGACGAGCGGCCGGACCGGATCAGTCGGATCACCCACCAGGTGGACCAGGAACTGTCCCGTTCAGTCGCGAGGACCAGGGCCGCGGCTGCGGCGAAGAGTCGCCGGGGGTCGTCGTCAGGAACGGGGGGCCGGTCGGCCTTCTCCGGCGGGGGCATCCGGTCCGGAGGCGGTGGCGGAGGGTCGAGCAGCAGGAGTTGGTGAGAGGCGCTCGTACTTTGACCCACGAGGCGGGTCAAAGTACGAGCGCCCTCACCCCACCAACTGCGGCACGTTCATGACCAGCATGTACGCGGCGATCACGACCATCAGGATCGAGAACGCGAGGCTGAGTCGATGCGGCGGGACACGCTGGCCGATGCGGCTGCCGATCACACTGCCGAACGCGGCGAGGACGCTGAAGACGCCGATGATCACCCAGTCGATCTCGAGGCCGGTGGCGGCGCGGCCGACGAGCGCGGTCGCGCTGTTGATCACGATCACCACCAGCGAGGTTGCGACGGCGGCGGGCATCGTGAAGCCGAGCGCCAGCACCAGGGCCGGGACCACGGCGAATCCACCGCCGACCCCGAAGAAGCCGGTCAGCAGGCCCACGCCGGTCGCGGTGAGGAGAAAGGTGACGATGCCACGGCGACGCGGCTCCTCGGAGGGGGCATCGAGCGAGGGCTTCCGACGTGACTTGCGGAACATCACGAAGGCCACCACCAGCATTAGCAGGGCGAACGCGGTCATCAGGACGTCGGGGCGGGCGAGCACGGACAGGCGGGAGCCCACGAGTGAGCCCACGACACCGGCGGCACCGAAGATGAGGCCGTCCTTCAATCGGACGTTCCCGGACTTCCAGTGGCTCACGATGCCGGCCAGGGAGGAGAGTCCCACGATCACCAGCGACCCCGTGGTCGCGGCGCTGGGTGGCTGCTGCAGCAGATAGACGAGGATCGGCACCATCAGGATCGCGCCGCCACCGCCCAGGGCGCCGAGGCTGAGGCCGACGACAACGGCCAGGGGCGCCACCCAGAGCAGGCTCACCGCGACGCCCCTGCTCGATTGGCGGGTGTTCGATCGATTTCCCCGTGCGCGGGGTGCGCCTGATGCGCAACATCTGTCGTGCGGGCGCTGCGTACTGCTGTTGCCATGACTCCTCCTGCTTCCGCCTTGGGGGAATAATACCCTCTGGGGTATAGTTGAGTCATGTGACCAGCCCGCGGAGCGCACCACCGAGCACGAAGGATGAGGCATGATCTTCACGCAGTACTACCTGGATTGCCTTTCCCAGGCCTCCTACCTGATCGCAGACGAGTCGACCGGACAGGCCGTGGTGGTCGATCCGCGTCGTGACATTGCGGAATACCTGGCGGACGCCAAGGAAAAGAACCTGACGATCGTCGGTGTCATCAACACCCACTTCCACGCCGACTTCGTGTCCGGGCACCTCGAGCTCGCCAGGGAGACCGGGGCCTGGATCGGTTTCGGGGAGGCTGCGAACCCGGAGTTCGAGTTCCGCGCCCTGGCCGACGGTGAGTCCATCGATCTCGGCGGTGTGCGCCTGGAGATCATGGCGACCCCGGGCCACACGCCGGAGTCGATCAGCATCCTCGTGTTCGAGAACGCCGATGACGAGGTCGCCCATGCCGTGCTGACCGGTGACGCCCTGTTCATCGGTGACGTGGGCCGCCCGGACCTGCTCGCATCGGTCGGCATGACCGCTGAGGAGCTCGGCAAGCAGCTCTATCACTCGGTCCAGACCAAGCTCATGGGCCTGCCGGACGAGGTCCGTGTGTTCCCTGCGCACGGCGCGGGCTCGGCGTGCGGCAAGAACCTGTCGACCGAGAAACAGTCCACGATCGGTGAGCAGCGGCGTTTCAACTATGCCTGCCAGCCCATGAGCGAGCAGCAGTTCCTCGACGTCGTCACCGAGGGGCAGCCGACCCAGCCTGGCTATTTCCTGTTCAACGCCACCATCAACAAGCAGGATCGCGACCTTCTCGAGATCGACGCCACTGTGCCGGCGCTCTCCGATGACGAGGTCACGGACGCTCTCGACGCGGGTGCGGTGCTGCACGATGCCCGTGCGGGGGACGAGTACGCGGCCGGTTATCTGAAGGGCTCGGTCAGCGTCCCGGCCGACGGTCGGATGGCGGAGACCGCAGGCATGGTGTTCACCCCCGAGCAGCGGATCGTCATCATGGCCCCGCGCGGGGGTGAGCAGGAAGTGGCGACCCGGCTGGCGCGCATCGGCTATGACAACGTCGTGGGCTACATCCCGGAGCCGGAGGACTACCTGGTGCGCCACCAGGACCGGGTCGAGCCGGCCAGCCGCCTGCGCCTCGACCAACTCGACGATGTGCCGGAGGGCACCCAGTTGATCGACATCCGCAACCCCGGTGAGGTGGCCGAGGGCATGATCGACGGCGCCACGCACATTCCGTTGCCGCAGCTCCCGACGCGCGCCGCCGAGCTCGACCAGAGCAAGCCCGTCGTGCTCTATTGCGCGGGCGGCTGGCGCTCGGCCGTCGGTGCGAGCTTCCTCCGCAGCCGCGGGTTCGGGGACGTGTCGGATCTCCTCGGGGGATACAACGCCTGGGTCGCTGGGCGTGCTGGGGCACACTGAAACTGAACGAAAAAACGACAAGCCAATTCCATCAGGAGAAACATGTCCACCGTTGACATCACCCTCGAAACGTTCGAGAGCACCATCAAGGACACCGAGAAGCCGATCGTCCTGATCGATGCCTGGGCCGCGTGGTGCGGCCCGTGCCGCATGTTCGCACCGGTCTATGACGCGGCTTCCGAGCAGCACGACGACATTGTCTTTGCCAAGATCGACACCGAGGCGCAGCCCGAACTCGCCGCTGGCCTGCAGATCCAGTCGATCCCGACACTCATGGCGTTCCGGGACGGGATCATGGTCTTCCGTCAGGCGGGCGCGATGCCCGCACCCGCCCTTGAGCAGATCATCCAGGGAGTCAAGGGCCTCGACATGGAGATGGTGCGCCGTGAGGTCGAGGCGCAGCAGGACGGGGCGGCGCCCACCTCGGAGTGAATCGCACGGATGCGGTCCCGCCCAGCGCGTTCCGGTCGGTGTCGCGCTGGGCGCCTCCTCCGATCGGATGACTCCGAGTCGGGCTGAACGGTGGATCCGATGGCTGCCGTTTCTTGCGAGTCTGGATGCATGGGGTTGATCGAGGTATCCGGGCTCACAAAGTCATATGGCGCCAAGCAGGTGCTGCGCGGCATCGATCTGACCGTGGATGCCGGGGAGATCGTCGGCATCCTCGGGCCCAACGGCGCGGGCAAGACCACGGCGGTGGAGTGCATCGGCGGGCTGCGTACCTGCGACGGCGGCACCATCACCGTGGCCGGTGCCGACCCGGCCACGGAACCACCCGGATTCCGCCTGCTGCTCGGCATGCAACTCCAGCAGTGCCGCCTGCCGGCGAAAATCACCACCGCAGAGGCGCTCGACCTCTTCGCCAGCTTCTATCCCGACCCGGTGCCGACCGGCGAACTGCTCGAGCGCTTCGGTCTCACCGCCCAGGCGCGCACCCGATTCGAGAAACTCTCGGGTGGTCAGCAGCAACGACTCTCCGTCGCGCTCGCCCTTGTCGGTCGGCCGCGCATCGCGATCCTCGATGAGCTCACCACCGGTCTCGACCCGGCTGCCCGGCGCGAGATCTGGGGCTATCTGCGCGACCTCAAGGCCGCGGGCGTCACGATGCTGCTCGTCACGCACTCCATGGAAGAGGCGCAGTTCCTCTGCGATCGCGTGGCGATCATCGACGACGGGCTCGTGGTTGCCGAAGGCGCGCCCAGCGAGCTCGCCGACACCACCGTCCAGCAGCAGACGTCGTTCGCCCTCGACCCCGAAGACCAGCCTCAGCACGGGGTCGAGGAATTGCTCGACCTGCTGCGCGCGCTGCCCGGCGTACACAGCGCACGAGTCATCGACCAGGCATCGGGTGCGGACGCACGCCATGCGGGATCGGCAGCCGGCCCCGGCGCAGCTGCTCGCATCGTCGCCGACGGGGATGCGGACAGCCCGCAGAGGATCCTGTCGGCGCTCATCGAGGCGGGCGTCCGGCCCCACCGTCTGCGCGTTGTCCAACCCACCCTCGACGACGCCTATCTGCGCATCACCCAGGAGCAGGAATGAACGCCACCGTCGCACTTCTCCGCAACGAAGCCCGTCTCCTCGCCCGCACCCCGGGCGGGATGATCCCCGTGCTGTTGCCGATGCTGGCGGCCCTCGTCATCGCAGCGATCCCCGCCGCACGCCGCCCGGTCGACGTGATGGGCGGGTTGAGCGTCTCGGCCGCGTACACCCCGACTCTGATCCTCTTCGCCGTGACCATGTCCGCGCTGGTCGTGTTGCCGCAGATGCTGGGCAGCTACCGGGAACTCGGGTTTCTGCGGCGGCTCCGGACCACCCCGACGTCCCCGGCGGCGCTGTTGGGGGCGTACGTGATCGTCACCGCCATCCTGAGCCTCGTCGTGGCCGTCGTGATCGCGGTGGGACCCCTGATGTTCGGGGCGCCCGCCATCGAGCGCCCGTTCGGCTTCGCGGTCGCCGTGGTCGTCGCCCTGCTCCCGTTCCTGGCGCTCGGGCTCATGCTGTGCGCGGTCATTCCCAACCCGAAAGCGGCCGCGGGGATCGGCAATGTGGTGGCGGCCGTGATGTGGTTCGTCGCCGGCATGTGGTTCCCGCGGGCACAGTTCCCGGACTGGCTGCTGACGGTCAGCGACATCCTCCCGGGTGGCGCGGCCACCAGCCTGATGACCGACGCGATGGTCGGCGCGCCGATCTCCTGGCAGGCGGTCGCCGTCTGCCTGGCGTGGACAGTGTTGGGCGCATTGATCGCGGTGCGCACCTTCCGATGGGAGTGAGAATGTGCGCCCGACCCCGCCACTGATGCGCGAGCACGGGGCTGAGTGATGCGCGAGCATGGGGGAATGGAACAGCAGCGGCGGGACCGGGGGAGCATGATCGCGCCGTTCGCCATGCTCGGCGTCTCCTTGACCGGCGCCATCGTTCTCACCACGATCGCTCCGGAGTTGGCGCCGGCCGCGAACATCCCCTGGTTCCTGTTGCTGACCGCGGCGGTGGCCGGGGTACGGATCTGGAGTTGGCGGGCGGCGGACCGCACGCGGCGCGCCCGGACTGCCTTTTGGATCGGGCTGGGGCTGACCGCCGGGCTGATCGTGCTGAATCCGGTGTTCGGGTTGTACGCGTTCCTCGGGTACCCCGACGCCGCCCGGCAGTTCACCGGCCGCGTGAGCATCCTCGGACTTCTCGCGGTGGCCGCGGTGGTGGCGGTGGCGCAGTCGGGCGGCGTACGATCCCCGATCTTCACCCCCGCCGTCTGGGGACTCTTCGTGCTGGTGAATCTCGTCGTCGCGGGCTCGATGGCCGCGTTCGACCGGCAGCGGCAGCGGCAGGCGGAAGCGATCGAGACCGCCAACACGGAGTTGCGGCTGGCCCTGGCCCGCAACGACGAGTTGCAGCAGCAGCTCATCGAGCAGGCCAGGGACGCCGGGGTCAGCGAGGAGCGCAGCAGGCTGGCTCGCGAGATCCACGACACGATCGCCCAGGATCTCGTGGCGATCATCGCCCAGTTGAGTGTGGCGAGCGAGGCCGTCGGGGAGGTACGCAGCGCTTCCGCGGCCCCCGCCGTTCGACCTGCCGGCACCCCTGTCGGCGCCACCGCCGGCACCCCTGTCGGCGCCACCGCCGGCCCGGGCGAGGTCAGCCTTGATGAAGTGCAGCGCCGGCTCGACCAGGTGGACGTGCTCGCCCGGAGTGCGCTGGCCGAGGCCCGGAGATCGGTGCGGGCGCTGTCGTCGCCACGACTCGACTCCGATGATCTGCCCTCCGCGCTGCGGCGACTGCTCGAAGCCTGGGAAGTCGCGACGGGTGCGACGGCGCGCCTGCTGGTCGAGGGGGACGTCCGTGCCAGCGGCAATGATGGCGTCGCACTGCGGATCGTGCAGGAGTCCCTGGCGAACGTGGCCAAACACGCGGAGGCGGGGACGGTGGAGGTGCGGTTGGGGTACGCCACCCAGACCCTCACCGTCGACGTCCGCGACGACGGGATCGGATTCGATGTCGATGCCCCGCGCACCGGTCGCGGTCTTGCCGGAATGATGGAGAGGGTCGGAGCAGTGGGCGGTGAGCTGGACCTGTCCTCGACGCCGCAGGGTGCGGCTGCGGGCACTGCGGTCACCGCACGACTCCCCGGGAGGTGGGCATGATCCGCGTGGTGATCGCTGACGACCATCCGATCGTGCGCGACGGGATCGTGGCGATCCTCGAGCGGCAGGACGACATCACAGTGGTGGCCGAGGCGAGCGGTGGCCGGGAGGCCGTGGTCGTGGTCGCGCGCGAACAGCCCGACGTCGTGCTCATGGACCTGCGCATGCCCGAGGGCGATGGTGTGGCGGCGATCCGTGCTCTGCGGGAGGTCTCCCGGGAGACGCCGCGGATCCTCGTGCTGACCACGTATGACACCGACGACGACATCCGCCATGCACTCGCCGCGGGCGCCGACGGCTATCTGCTCAAGGACACACCCCGGACCGAACTCGTGGCGGCGGTGCGGCACCTGGCCGCCGGACGCCCGGTGGTGAGTCCCGAGGTGCTGCGGGTGATGGCAGCCCCCGCGGAGCAGCGCGCGGAGGTGCCGCTCACCCCGCGAGAACGCGACGTGCTGCGCGAGGTCGCCGCCGGCGGCACCAACCGCGAGGCCGCCGGACGGCTGTTCATCAGCGAAACCACCTTCAAGACCCACCTCTCGCGCGCCTTCGACAAACTCGGCGTCAACGATCGCGCCGCGGCGGTGCGGGTCGCCTACGATCGCGGGCTGCTCTGAGGCCACTCGGCGGGCGATCTCCCTTTCCTGGGGTGCCGGAATCTTTCCCGGGGTGCAGGCATCTGTCCCGGGGTGCAGGCATCTGTCCTGGGGTGCAGGCATCCTTCCTGGGGGTGCCGTCATCCCCATCGTGGTCGGGTGGGCCGGAGGGGTGATCGCGGCGCTCGTACTTTGATGCGTGGGGCGGGTCAAAGTACGAGGGCGCGTACGCCGGCATCGAAGGCACGCCCGTCATCATCGAAGAGCCCGCCCGGGGCCGCATGGCGGACGTGGGGTGCGGGTCGGGTGGGGAGGCCTACGATTCGGTGCTCTTGCCTGCCGACCCGCCCTCGAGCCCAGGAGCGTTGTGACCGAACCCAGGGTGCCGGAACCCGCGTCTCAGCCTGCGCCGACGCCGGTGCCAGCCTTTGGCGCTCCCGAGGCCGACGAAGCCCACGGTGTGCGTCAGGCGCTGAAATCCCCGCGCCGACTCAAGACCGAGGTGCTCGGTGGGCTGGTCGTGGCGCTGGCCCTGATCCCGGAGGCGATCTCGTTCTCGATCATCGCCGGCGTTGATCCCCGGCTGGGGCTGTTCGCTTCCGTCACGATGGCGATCACGATCGCGATCGTCGGTGGCCGCCCCGCGATGATCTCCGCTGCGACGGGGGCGGTCGCGCTCGTGGTTGCCCCCATCGCCCGCGAACACGGTGTCGACTATCTGATCGCCACCGTCATCCTTGCCGGGTTGTTGCAGATCGTCCTCGGCGTGCTGGGGGTGGCCAGGCTCATGCGATTCATCCCGCGTCAGGTCATGGTGGGCTTCGTCAACTCACTCGCCATCCTGATCTTCCTGACCCAGATCCCGCACCTCATCGACGTGCCGTGGCTCGTCTATCCGCTCACTGTGGCCGGTCTCGTGCTGCTGTTCGCACTGCCGAAGCTCACGCAGGCGGTGCCCGCACCGCTCGTCACGATCGTGGTGCTCACGATCGTGGTGGTCGTGGCGGGGGTCAGCGTACCCACCGTCGGCGACCAGGGCGAGCTCCCCGACAGTCTGCCCACCCTGCTCGTCCCGAACGTGCCCTGGACGTGGGAGACCCTGCAGTTGATCGGGCCGTTCGCGCTCGCGATGGCACTGGTCGGCATCATCGAGTCGCTGCTGACCGCGAAGCTCGTCGATGACGTGACCGACACCCACTCCAACAAGACCCGGGAGACGTGGGGGCAAGGCATGGCCAACGTGGTCACCGGCTTCTTCGGTGGCATGGGCGGCTGCGCCATGATCGGTCAGACGATGATCAACGTGAAGGTGTCGGGGGCGCGTA
Source organism: Propionibacterium sp. (assembly GCA_012839035.1). Lineage (GTDB taxonomy): Bacteria > Actinomycetota > Actinomycetes > Propionibacteriales > Propionibacteriaceae > Enemella. Next base: position 749 of record DUOB01000142.1, on the reverse strand, counting down.
CCCGAATCTCCACCTTCCTCGCCGGCGTCTTCCTGCTGGTGCTGGTCGTCGGGCTCGGTGACATCGTCGGGCTCATCCCGATGGCCGCCCTCGTCGCCGTCATGATCATGGTCTCCGTCGCGACCCTGGATTGGCACTCGGTCAATCCGCGTACGCTGCGCCGGATGCCGCTCAGCGAGACCGGCGTCATGGTGAGCACCATGGTGGTGACGGTGGCGACAGGCAACCTGGCGTTTGGAGTGTTGACAGGTGTCGTGGTTGCGGCGTTGCTGTTCGTACGCCGCATCGCCCACTTCACCAGCGTGACCCGGCTCGACGCCTCGGATGCGGACGACGAGCGGGTCTATGCCGTGGAGGGCGAACTGTTCTTCGCATCGTCGAACGACCTGATCTATCAATTCGACTATTCCGGTGATCCGACCAACATCGTCATCGACATGAGCCGCGCGCACGTCTGGGATGCCTCGACGGTGGCGGCGCTTGACGCGGTGAACCGCAAGTACCGCGCCCGCGGCAAGACCGTCACGATCATCGGGATGAATCCGGATAGTTTCTCGCGATACGACCGGCTGGCTGGACGGTTGGGCGAGGGGGAATAGAGCTGGATCCGGATAACTCCGGGTGGGTTCGTCGGCGCCCTTACGCGGCGCGGTCGAAGGAGGGACGGGCGGGCAGCGTACGCCTCCTGCTCGCCGACACATCCTCGAGGGCATTCCGGACGCCGATGAACTGGATCGACCCGACGAGGG
>DUOB01000141.1 GCA_012839035.1 Propionibacterium sp. | reverse complement strand
TGCCACCCGCGGGCCCGGCTCTGCCACCCGCAGGCCCGGCTCTCCCGCCCGCAGGCCCGGGTCTCCCACCCGCGGGCCCGGATCGTCGGATCACGGCCGTCGGCGTGCGTGAGGTCAACGCCGCGTTCATCGAATCCACGCCGTGGAGCGGGGAGCAGGTCGCCCGGCCGAGCACGCCACCGACCCCACCCCTTCGACCGGCGGTCGTCCGGCCGCGGACCACGAACGTCTCCGCCATTCGCCCGAAGCCCGTGGGTGGCGGGGTAGCCGGCACAGCGGGGGCCCCAGCAGAGGGTCAACAACCAGGGCCAGCACAAGGCCGGGCAGTGGGCGGGCCGACGCGCGATCAGGGCTCCGCGGACCACACGGTCTTCGCCCCCCACGCCGGAAGCCCGGACGGCGCCTCCCCGGGAACAGGCCAGCCGTGGCTCCGGCTGGACGACGGCTCCCGAATTGACCTGGGCACTGCCGTGGTCCTGGGTCGTGAGCCCGTCGCCCCGCCGGATGTGCCGACCGCGACACCCCACGCTGTGGTCGATCCAACGATGCGCTTGTCGAAGACCCACGTGGCAATGGGGCGGAATCCGGACGGGGTGTGGGTGCTGGACCTGTATTCCACCAACGGTGTCCGCGTCGCCCATCCCGGCGCCGATGTCACCGCAGTGACGCCCGGTCAGTCAACGCCGGTCCCGGTGGGCAGCCGCATCGAGTTCGGCGGCCGGTCGCTGGAGGTCTGCGATGGGTGAGCCACGATTCCGGGTTGAAGCCGGCGCGGCAAGCGACACGGCCGGTCGACCCCACAACGAGGACAGCTTCACGATCGTCGCTCCGGTCTTTGCCGTGGCCGACGGGATGGGCGGAAACCAGCGTGGTGACCGCGCCTCGGCACTCGCGATCGAGGCCCTGGTCGCGCTCAGCGACCGGGTGTGGCTGCGCCCCGAGGCACTGGAAGATGCCATCCACTGGGCTGGCCGTGAGATCGGCCACCTGGGCCAGGGCCGCGGCGCGCCCGGCTCCACTCTCGCCGGTGCTGGACTGGCCCTCAGCGGTGGACTGCCGTGCTGGCTGGTGTTCAACATCGGGGACTCACGGGTCTATCGCCTCCAGGACGGGCTGCTCGAACAGATCAGCGTCGATCACTCTGTGGTCCAGCAACTCCTCGACGCAGGCCAACCCGACCAGGCGGCCATTGCCCCACGCAACCTCATCACCCGCGCCCTCGGCGCCGGTCAGCTCGTGGCGCCCCCCACGGACCGCTGGCTGCTGCCCGCCCGCATCGGGGATCGCCTGCTCATCTGTTCCGACGGGCTGACCGGTGCCCTCAGCGACCAACTCATCTCAGCGATTCTGCTTTCCAGCGCCAGCCCTCAGGCCATCGCCGAGGACCTGGTGCAGACCGCCGTGACCGCGGGAGCCACCGACAATGTCACGGCCGTCGTCGTCACCGCCACGGACGTCTGGCCTGAGCCGCCCGCCGACGATGACGATCTCCTTCATACGACTGTTCCCGACGTCGAGGTGGGTCTATGAGCACCCCGCCTGCGTACTCGTACTGGTTCCCGGACCCCGCGCACCCGCCCGTCGCCCACGGCCCGGCTTCCTCGCCCGGGTCCGAAGCGCCCGGATCCGGAGCGCCCAAAGCCGGAGCGCCCAAATCCGGGGCGCCCCAATCCGGGACCCCACATGGCCTCGTCTGGCCCCACGGCTTCGCGCTGCTGGACGCCGCCATCGCACCGGACGTCGCCGACGCCCTCTGGCTGCACGCGCCCGCCACGCTGGGTGAGTTCATCGACACCCTGCGTACCCTCACCGCAGCCCCCATCCCCGGCCCCACCAGCTTCGCAGTTGCCTTCGGTCAGGGCGGCGACTGGCGGCTTGCGGTCAACGGCTCAGCGCGTGCATCCGTCGGCCGCGAGGACGACGTCGTGGTCATCGAATCCGACGGATCCCGCTGGGCCGAGCGGCAACTCGACAAGGTGGTGCGCCTCGGGCTGTCGATGGGTGAGCACGCCGTCACGGCCGGCGCCTCGGGACGACCCATCGTGGCCGGCGTGGTCCCGTCGATGGCGGTGTTGAGGGTGATGCAGGTGGCGTCCTACGCAGTTGATGCGCTGGACGCATCAGTTGCGTACGCCCCTGCACCCGACCCCAGCCACCCCGTAGCCACACCCGACCCCAGCACCCCCATAGCCACACCCGACCCCAGCACCCCCATAGCCACGCCCGACCCCAGCACCCCCATAGCCACGCCCGACCCCAGCACCC
>DUOB01000140.1 GCA_012839035.1 Propionibacterium sp. | reverse complement strand
GCAGGCGTCCACGACCCGGCCGAGTCCCCACCGCCCGATCGCGTACGCCAGCGCCCCATGCAGCACATCCCCCGCCCCGAGGGTGTCCACGACGTCCTCGGGCGGCACGGGTGTGACGTCGATCGGATGCCGTGCGCCCGCGACCTCAAGTTCCCAGGAGCGCGCGCCGAGGGATTGCCCGAAGGCCTGTACGCCGCACCTCCGCATCAATTCCGCCAACGACCCGGTGGGCGGCACGAAGTCCTCGGACACGACGGCCACGTCGACCCAGGGCAGGAGCTCCTCGGTGCCGGGCTTCCAGGAGCCGCCGTCGAGCACCACGGGCCGGCCTGCCGCGCGCGCGGCGCGGGCAGCGGCCAGCCCCAGCTCCATCCGGTGGCCATCCAGGAGGACGACATCCGCCCACTGCACCTGCGTGTCGATCGCAGCGATCCGGTCCGGATCAGCCAAACCCAGCGGAACCGCAGCGGCATTCGTCGACACCACCGCCCGGTCACCCGAATCCTGCTCAACCAGGACGGTCGAGACCCCGAAAGCCTCTTCGACCGTGGTGTCGGCGAGATCGAAGGCCAGCACGCGCGCGCGTTCAAGATAGGTCCGCACAGCGGTGGCCACCGGACCGGTTCCGATGGCGGTGAGCAACCGGGCACTCGCACCCAGGCCCGCGGCGACGGCGCAGGCGTTGGCGGCCGGCCCGCCGAAATCAACGGATAGGTCGAGCGCCTGTTGTTTGACGTTGCTGCGGGGCAGATCATCCACGGTCTGGATGACATCGAGGGTCACCAGACCCACGCACAGGACGTGTGGGTTGCGGGTCATGACACGCTCATCGCGCGGTCATTTCAATAGCCCGTCTCCCCCTCCTCGGCTCCCGCCGCGCGGCGGAACCCATAGGTGAGGATGTCGAAGTCGGTCACGACCGTGATCAGTTCGAAACCCATCGCGTGATAGGTCTCACAGGGCGCCACGGTGCCGTGAATGCCCGCGATGACACCGTGCTTGATCGCGACCTTCGCGACCCGCTCGAGGGTCGGCCCCAATGCATCGACCGCGGCCTTGGTCGGCTGTCCACCCAGGCTGATCGACAGGTCGAAGGGCCCGACATAGATGGCGTCGACGCCGGGCACGGCGCAGATCTCGTCCGCGCGTTCCAGGCCGAGCTTGGTCTCGATCATCGGAATGACGAGCACCCGATCGTTCGCGGTGTCGACATAGTCGAGGCCATAACGCACCATCGCGCCGATCGGCCCATAGGACCGGTCCCCATTGGGGACATAGCGACAGGCGGTCACCGCCCGACGGACCTCCTCCGCGCTCTCGATCCCGGGGATGATGATGCCCATCGCTCCCGCGTCCAGTGCGCGGCCGATGAGGCCCTTGTCGAGGGACGGGACCCGGACGATCGCCATGGCGCGACCGGGCTGCAGCGCCCTGACCGCGTTGATCATCATGTGGTGGTCCCACAGGCCATGCTGCATGTCCACGACGACATAGTCGAACAGATGCGCGATCGATTCGATGACCACCGGATCGAGCCGAGTGAAGAGGAATGCCCCGCGCGCCGGCCGACCTTCCGCCCACGCTCTGTGGACCCTTGAGCTCATGTCAGCCTCTCTCGGCACCCGTCACCACCGGGTGTCCTGCCTGAATCCAACCCATCGTGCCACCGGCGACGGACAGCGACCGGCGGCCAGTCGCCTCCAGAATTTCCGCGCCACGCAGGCTGCGTGCGCCACTGCGGCAAATCACATAGACCGGCTCGCCGGCCGGGACCTCGTCCACTCGCAGCGGCAACAAGCCCAAGGGAATGTGAATCGCGCCCGGCACGTGACCGTCGACATATTCTTCGGTTTCCCGCACGTCGATCAGGACCACGCCTTCCTGGCGGGCCGCTGCCAACGCGGCGATCGTGGTCTCCTGCACGTCCTTCCCCCTTGCCCGGCGTCAGTGTTAGCACATTAGCGCTTCTCGCCGTGGGCAGCCCGACGCGTACTGCCCACGGACCGGTGTGAGGAGATTCACCTACGATAACCGCCATGTCGTTTGGCTGGACCACCCATCTGGGGCGCGCTCTCCGGATGGTGTTCTCGCCGACCACCGCCGCCTGCGCGGCGCCCATCGTCATGGTCGGGCTGCTCGGCTGGCATCACCGTTGGATCTCCGACGACGGCTGGATCAACATCCGGGTCGTGGAGCAGGTCCTCGCCGGGAATGGCCCCGTCTACAACATCGGTGAGCGCGTCGAGGTCACCACGTCGACCTTGTGGTTCGGGATCCTGCTCGCCGGCGCCTATCTTCTGCCCGCGAGGGAGCCACAGGTCACCGGAGCGATCGTCGGCTGGTGTCTCACGCTCACTGGGATGATCCTCGCCAGCCTCGGGGCCGCACGCCTGGCGCAGGTGCGACGACCGGTCACCTATGTCCCGATCGGGATGCTCGCGGTCGCCGCCCTGCCTCCGATGTGGGATTTCGCGACGTCGGGGTTGGAAACCGGGTTGTCGTTCGCGTGGCTGGGCTGCTGCTTCTGGATCCTTGCCCGGCGGGCGGTGGCCCACGAACAGGGGAAACGGCGCCCCTCCTGGTGGCCGTTTCTGCCGGCGGTGCTGATCGGGCTGGGCCCGCTGATCCGCCCCGACTTTGCGCTCTATTCGCTCCTCTTCGCCGTCGGCCTGCTGATGTCGAGCCGCCTGACCTGGTGGGACTGGCCGATCACCTTGGTGCTGATGCTGGCCGTGCCGCTGGCGTACCAATTCTTCCGCATGGGCTTCTATGCCTCGCTCGTGCCCAACACCGCCCTCGCCAAGGACGCGACCGACGCGCGTTGGGAGCAGGGGCTGATCTATCTGGTCGATTATGCGGGCCTCTACGTCCTGATGGTCCCATTGCTGGTCGGGGCGCTGGGGGTGGGAGTGCAGATGACGTACGCCTGGCGCACCCGCAGCCAGGCCCGCTGGGCGGTCGTCGGCGCCCCGCTGCTGGGCGCGCTCATGCATGTGGCCTACATCGTCCGGGTGGGCGGCGACTTCATGCACGCCCGATTCCTGCTGCCGGACACGTTCGCGGTGCTCATGCCTGCCGCAGTCGTCGGGATCTCGATCGCCTGGCGCCAACTGGCGCTGGTCGCCACCGCCTTCGTCGCGGGCTGGGCGGTGGCGATCGCCTCCAGCGCGCGTACGCCCTATTCGGCCACCGCGAACGTCCACGGCATCGCCAACGAACGGGCCTTCTGGGCCGCCCACACGATCACCGGTGACGTCCTCACCCGGGAGGACTGGCTCGCCGGCGGGATGGGCCGCGTCGGTTCGCAGGCCCGCTGGGACCTGGAGGCCGGGTGGAGTTATTACGACAACGGGTCCGTACGCCTGGACTCCGCGACCGGCGAAGGCATCTTCATCGCGGTCGAGAACCTCGGCATCATCTCCATCGCTGCCGGCACGGACGTAATGGTGATCGACAAGTTGGCGCTGTCCGACGGTGTGACCTCCCATTCGCGGTTCGACCCGCGGCTGGTCGGCGACAGCCGCATCGGACACGCCCAGCGTCCCGACGCCTGGCGGGTGGCCCGCTATGCCCGATTCCGGGTCGATGAGCCGCTTCGCATCACGCACGCCCGGCTCGCCCTGCAGTGCGGTGATCTCGCCGTGCTCCAGGACGCGATCACCGGCGAGATGACCCGCGAGAAGTTCTGGCAGAACGTCCGGCTCGCCCCGCGCCTGACCTTCTTCACCTTCCCGGCCGATCCGGCGTCCGCGCGCAAGGAGCTCTGCGGCTGGGAACCCGGGTGGTGAGGCGTCGATTTTGCACGATGGGGGTCTCGCGTTATAGTTCTCGTCGCTGGTGAAAGTCAGCAAGGGCCCGGTTTTTCCGGATACCAGGCCCCGTGGCGCAGTTGGTTAGCGCGCCGCCCTGTCACGGCGGAGGTCGCGGGTTCGAGTCCCGTCGGGGTCGCGAGAGCGGTGATGTTTCCACGCATCACCGCTTTTGCAGATCATGGCCAGGTAGCTCAGTTGGTACGAGCGCTCGCCTGAAAAGTGAGAGGTCGCCGGTTCGATCCCGGCCCTGGCCACCAGATCGATGCCGCCTCCGGGCGGCATTTTTCGTTTCCGAAGCACCCCCGGTTGAATGGCCGACATGGAGTTCACCAAACGCGACCCCACGGCGGCCCCGGGCTTCTTCGCCGTCGAGGCTGCGGGTCTGAACTGGCTCGCTGAGGCGGGCGGCGTCCGGATCGCGCGGGTCCTGTCCGTGAGCGACCACCACATCACGCTGGAACGCCTGCAGCCGGGGCGTCCCACCGCCGCCGACGCCCGCGAGTTCGGCCGCGCTCTCGCGGTCACCCATGCCGCGGGCGCTCCGGGATGGGGCGCGCCGCCGCCCGGAGCGGGCAGTGCCGCGTACATCGGCCCCCTCCCCCAGACCAACCGCATCGAGCCGACCTGGGGGATCTTCTATGCCCGCCATCGCGTACGGCCCTTCGCGGATCGCGCGCTGGCCGAGGGCAGCCTCGATGCAGGCGGCCACAGCGTGATCACGGCACTCTGTCAGCGCCTGGAGTCCGGGGAGTTCGACGACGACCGACCACCTGCCCGCATCCACGGCGACCTGTGGTCCGGCAACGTCATCACGACCGCGGGCGGCTGGTCCCTCATCGACCCGGCGGCACACGGCGGCCATCCGATCACCGACCTGGCGATGCTGGCGCTGTTTGGGCTGCCGCAGTTGGAGGCGGTGTTCGAGGCGTACGCGGAGACCCCGCCCCCCGGGTCGGCGCCCCTCGCACCCGGCTGGCGGGACCTGATCCCGCTGCACCAACTGCACCCCCTGCTCGTGCACGCAGTGCTGTTCGGGTCGGGTTATGGCGCCCAGGCCGTGCAGGCCGCCCGGCAGTTCTAGGACTTCACGCCGTCTGAAGTTCATCCCTCCGGGTCTGGCGCGCGACTCGGCCAGGTGCGAGGCTTACCCGTGCCGCGCCATCCGCGACTCCGCCCGATCGAAAGGCCACCGCCATGGGATTGCGCCCGATCCATTTCGAGATCCATGCCGATGACGTCAACCGCGCCGTCGCCTTCTATCGCGACGCGTTGGGCTGGTCGTTCGAGGACTGGTCGGGGTACGCCGGCGTACCCTATTTCGGCGCCACCACCGGTGACGAAGCCCTTGGAATCAACGGGGCGATCATGGAGCGCGCTGGGGACGAGGCGCCACCCGCCCCGGACGGCGGCGGATGCGGCGCGTTCAATCGGATCTACGGCTCCGTGCTGACCGTGGGGGCGGACGACTTCGATGCTGCAGCGGACAGGATCATCGCGGCGGGAGGCACCGTGGCATTGCCCAAGCAGGCGCTGCCCGGGATGGCCTGGCAGGGGTATTTCCTCGACACCGAGGGGAACGTGTTCGGCTTGCATCAACCGGACATGAACGCCAAATAGGCCCAAGCCGTGACAGGCCGACGACAGGCCTGGTCGCGCTCGGAGGGGGACCGGGGCACGGCCCCTTGTACTTTGACCCGCCTCACGGATCAAAGTACAAGGCCTCCTCAACGGTCGGCCAGCTCCGCCTGTTCCGCCTTGGCGATGTCTCCGATGATGGTGTTGGCGTTGCGGGGATACATGAGATAGCGCACGCCCAGGTTGATCATCGCGGCGAGCCGGTTGCGGTTGCTGAGCAGGAACGACAGGTGCAGCACCACCCAGCTCAGCCACGCGGGGAGTCCGGTGAGCTTGGGACCGCCCTTGACCTCCACCACTGCGGCGCTGCGGCCGATCGTCGCCATCGACCCCTTGTCCCGATAACGGAACGGCTGGGTCCGCACGCCCTTGATCGTGGCCGCGATGGTCGCGGCGACATGCCGACCCATCTGCAGTGCCGGCTGCGCCACCTGCGGCAGCGGATTGTCCGGGTTGACCGCGCAGTCACCGACGGCGAAGACACGGTCCTGGCCCTTCACCCGCAGGTCATCGCCGACCACGATCCGCCCGCCCTTGCCCTGCTCCAGGCCCCACTCGTTGACGATCTCGTGGGCGCCGATGCCGCCGCCCCAGATCACGAGGTCGGCCTGCTCCTCGCGTTCGTCGTCGCCCTCCTTGATGATCACGGAATGCGGCCGCACCTCCTGAAGGGCTGCGTTGAGGCGCACGTCCACCTCTCGCTTGCGCAGCTCCTCGAGCGTGTAGCGCTGCAGCTTCTCGTCGAACGGCGCCAGCAGCGCGGGTCCCATTTCGACGAGCATGATGCGTACGCGGTCCGGGTGGATCTCCGGATAGGCGATCGGCAGGCCCTGGGTGCGCATCTCCGCCAGCGCCCCGGCCATCTCGACGCCCGTCGCTCCGCCGCCGACCACCATGATCGTCAACGTTTCGTCGGTCTCCGTCATGCTCAGCGCCTCGATCTGACCGAACACGACATCGCGGACATCGAGCGCTTCAGCGCGGGTATAGATCGACTTCGCATGCTCCTTCGCCCCCGGGATTCCGAAGAAGTTGGCTCCGACCCCGAGGGCCAGGACGAGGTAGTCGTAGTCGATCGGATCGCCGACATCGGTGCTGACCGTGCGGCGTTCGGTGTCGATCCCGGTGACGTACGCGCGCCGGAAGCGGACCCGCCGGCGATAGCGCGCCGCGAAGGCGCGGAGCGAATAGGTGATGTCACCGGGGTTCAGACCGCCGGTGGCCACTTGATAGAGGAGCGGCTGAAAAGTGGTGTACGCATGGCGATCGATCAACGTCACCCGGCAGCCCTGCTTGGCCAGGAGACCTGCGGCCGTGAGGCCACCGAAACCGCCACCAGCAATTACGACATGGGGTTGTTTCATATTTCCCACGGTACGTCGCGGGGTCAGGAGTGGGCGTGCTGTTCCTCAGTGACGTACGCCCGCATCCATCGGGCGATCTCCGTGAACGCGCGCTCCCGCACCGGGGCGGGCGACAGGAACACGTCATGGAGCGCGCCGTCGAGACGCACGACGGTCACGACCGGGCCCAGGCGGACGGCCCGCTGGGCGATCTGCTCGACATCGAGCACCACATCGGCGCTGGCCATGCGCTCGGACCACTTGCGGGAGAACTCCGACCGGGCGGAGGCGAGCACGAGGATCGGAGCCTGCACCGCGAGCCCCTCGGCCACTCGCGCGTGGCCCTTCAGCACCGCTTTGAGCCAGCCCACCCGGATGAGCGCCTCGGGCGCGGACTTGAGCGTGAGGTCATAGTCCCACTCCCCGCCCTCGCTGGTGTGAATGGTGCGGCGATAGAAGTCGGCGTCGGTGGGCGGCAGGATGGCGGTGGGACGCTGCCCGCCGATGGTCTTGATCACCGGGCCCAGGGCACGCGCCAGTGGCCCGCCCTGCAGGTCGAGCCAGGGCGAGTTGAGCACGAGTGCATCGAACACACCCGGACGTTCGTGTGCATAGAGTGCAGCGATCAGGCCGCCAGTCGAATGAGCAGTGAGCACGAGTTGGTCGTGCTCGTTGTTCAATTCGACGACGGCCTGATCGAGCTCCTCGAAGTATTCCGACAGATCGGTCGTGAAACCCCGCAGCTGACCCTCCACCCAGGACCTGCCATAGCGCCGCAGATCCAAGGCGTAGAAGTCATAGCCCTGTTGGGTCCAGAAGTCCGCGACGTGCCGCTGGAAGAAATAGTCGTTCCAACCGTGCACATAGAGAACGGCGCGGCGCGCGTGTGGTCGTTCGATCGCACGCACCAACACCGCACCGAAACGGTCTTCCGGATCGCCACCCAGGCTGTCCGGTTGGCGCTCCAACGGAAGCAGGCACTGTTCGAACCCCGGGAGAAAGTCGGGTTGCCAGTTGCGTTGGATCACCGTGGGTCAGCCGGACTTGCGCAGGTCCCCGTAGTCGTCGTAATCGTCATCGAGGGTCTCATAGCGCGCTGCGAGATCCGCATATGCGTCCGGGATATCAGAGTGCTCCACCTCGTCGGTGTAATCGTCATCGTCGGAGACGGCGGACTTGCCACGCAGTTCGCGTTCGAGCGAGGAGAAATCCGTATTGATCGAACGGTATTTCAACTCGCGAGCCACCTTGGTCTGCTTCGCCTTTGCACGGCCGCGCCCCATATGGGTCGACCCCCTCGCATGTCAGCTCGCGGTCAAAGCCGCGGCACTAATTGGTTAATGTCGTGGGGACAGGCTACCCAATGAAACGTCCGCATCCAAGACGGGTCTGCACCACCGGGCGTGTTCGGCCCGTGGCGCTGATGCCGCTGATGGGGACGGAACGAGGGTCAGACCGGGTGCTCACCTGCCATCGTCACCGTGCCACCGGGCGCGTCCTGAATCTCGCCGAGAATCCACGAATCGATCCCGCGGCCCTTGAGATGGGTCACTGCCTTGTCGGCGTCGTCCGGGGCCACGACCGCGACCATGCCGACCCCCATGTTGAGGGTCGCCTCGATGTCGGGCTGGGAAACCTTGCCGACCTCCTGCACGAGCCGGAAGATCGGAGCCGGCTGCCACGAGGTCCGGTCCACGGTCGCGGACAACGTCTCGGGCAGCACGCGCGCGAGGTTGTTGGCCAGCCCACCACCGGTGATGTGGCTCATCGCGCGCACGGCCACGGTGTCGGCGAGGTCCAGACAGTCCTGGGCATAGACCCGGGTCGGCTCCAGCAGTTCCTCGCCCAGGGTCCGGCCGAGCTCCGCGACATCGCGGTCCAGCGCCCAGCCGGCCTCGTTGAGCAGCACGTGGCGTACCAGGGAATAGCCGTTGGAGTGCAGACCGGACGCGGCCATCGCCACCAGCCGGTCACCGGCCCGGATGCGCTGGGCACCGAGGATCCGCTCCTTCTCGACCACACCGGTCGTCGCGCCGGCGATGTCATAGTCGTCGGGGCCCAGGAGACCGGGATGCTCTGCGGTCTCACCGCCCAGCAGGGCAGCACCCGCCACCACACAGGCCTCGGCGATGCCGCTCACAATCGCGGCGATGCGCTCGGGCACCACCCGGCCGCACGCGATGTAGTCGGTCACGAACAACGGCTCCGCCCCCACCACGACGAGATCGTCCACGAGCATGCCGATGAGGTCGAAACCGATCGTGTCGTGCTTGTCCATCGCCTGGGCGATCGCGACCTTGGTGCCGACCCCATCGGTCGAGGTCGCGAGCACGGGATGGCGATAGGCCGCGAGCGTGGAGGCGTCGAAGAAGCCGGCGAACCCACCCAGACCACCCAGGACCTCGGGGCGGTGGGTCTTCGCGACCGATGCCTTCATCAGCTCGACCGCGCGATCCCCGGCCTCGATATCGACGCCGGCGCGGGCGTACGCACTCTGACCCGAAGGGCCGTGCCCCGGGGCACTCGAAGGGTCAGTCATCATCGTCCTCTTCCTCGAGCATGGGCTGCAGCTCCCGGCGTTGCGGCGCGGGGATCCGGACGGGATAGGCACCGTCGAAGCAGGCCCGGCAGAGCTCGTCCACGGGCTTGTGGGTGGTCTGGATCAGGCCCTCGAGGGACAGGAAGCCAAGGGAGTCCGCGCCGATGGCGGCGCGCATCTCCTCCACGCTCATCCCTGGTGCCAGCAGTTCCGACCTCGTTGCGAAGTCGATGCCATAGAAGCACGGCCACTCGACCGGCGGTGCGGAAATGCGGACGTGCACTTCCTTCGCCCCCGCCTGGCGGAGCATCGCGACCACCTGGCGCTGCGTATTCCCCCGCACGATCGTGTCGTCCACCACCACCAGACGCCGGCCGGCCACCACATCGCGCAGCGGGTTGAGCTTGAGTCGAATACCGAGTTGGCGGATCGTCTGGGTGGGTTGAATGAAGGTACGCCCCACATAGGCGTTCCGCACCAGTCCCTGCCCATAGGGGATCCCCGACTCGGCGGCATAACCGATCGCGGCCGGCGTGCCGGACTCCGGGGTCGGAATCACCAAATCCGCCTCGGTCGGATGCTCGAGCGCCAACAGCTTGCCGATCTTCACCCGGACGTTGTGCACCCGCCGGCCGTTGAGGAGCGTGTCGGGACGGGAGAGATAGACGTACTCGAACAGGCACGCCTTCGGCTCGGGCCTGGCGAAACGGATGGAGCGTACGCCGTGCGCGCCGATGGTCACCAGCTCACCCGGCTCCACGTCGCGGACATAGGCCGCACCCACGATGTCGAGGGCCGCGGTCTCCGAGGCGACCACCCAGCCGCGCTCGAGGCGCCCGATGGCCAACGGGCGGATGGCGTGCCGGTCGCGGGCCGCATAGAGCGTGTCGTTGTCCATGAAGGTGAGGCAGAAGGCGCCTTCGAGCCTCGGCAGGACCTCCAGGGCAGCGGCCTCGGTGTCCAGGTCCTCGAACGACCCCATCAGCGCCGTGATCAGCGAGGTGTCGTTGGACGAGTCCATTTGGTCCTTGTGCGGGACGTCGCTCCCGTTCACCCTCTCCGCCAGCCACTCCTCCAGCTCGTCGGTGTTGGTCAGGTTGCCGTTGTGACCGAGCGCGAGACCACCCATGCGGGTGGACCGGAACGTCGGCTGGGCGTTGTGCCACACGCTCGCCCCGGTCGTGGAGTAGCGCGCATGGCCGATCGCCACGTGGCCCTGGAGCGAGTTGAGGGTTGCCTCGTCGAACACCTGGGAGACCAGACCCATGTCCTTGAACACCATGATCTGTCGCCCGTTGGACACCGCAATGCCGGCAGATTCCTGGCCGCGGTGCTGCAGCGCGTACAAGCCGAAATAGGTGAGCTTGGCGACTTCTTCGCCCGGTGCATAAACCCCGAAGACTCCACAGGCATCCTGCGGGCCTCGGTCCTGGGGGTCCAGCTCGTGAGTCAGCCGGCCGTCCGGGCGCACCATGGCGACACTTTCTTCTCAGAACGAGGCACCCGTTCACCCTAGCGCGAGTCCGTCAAGGCGTCGGGCAATGCGCGGGTAGTGGTCAGCGCCGGTGTTGGCCAGACCACCGGGCGCCTGTTGTGGCGTCCCGGTGGCCCCTTGTCGTCAAGCGCTGGCGGTCAGCATCCGGTCTGGGCCAGACCACCACGGGTGTCCTTGGCCTTGGGTGCCCCTGCGCCGGGCTCGGCGGTCTGCGTCTTGGCGGGCTTGGTCACCCGGTCGGCGCGGTTCGTGACCGAGGGAGTCCCGTCGGCCTGCGGTGGGCGGGGCGACTCCTCGGCAGTGCTGCCGCGGCCGGTATAGGTGAAGGTCACGGTGGTGGAGGTGCCGTCCGTCGGCGTGATCTGCCACTGGTACTCGACGCCCTCCGGCCAGCCCGCCGCCGGTGCAGCAATCCGAATCTGCATCGGCGCGCTGCCCTGTTGCTGGCGCTCGATGTTGGGATAGGGCGCTTCCTGGGTCCAACCCACGGGGGCACCGACCACGGAGACCCACTGCCCGTCGGTGAGGCCTGCGACGGTGAGGTACGCCGGGGCGCCGCTGGTCTCGGGTGTGGTGATCGACACCCGGACGCCGGCGTCCTGGGTGACTGCCGGTGCGGGTGCCGGCGTCGGCGCCTCGGCCAGTGCCACGCCCGGGATACCGATGACGAGGGTGAGTGCTGCTGCTGCGAGTCCGAGACGGGCGAGGCGGTTCATGGTTGTTCCTTTCGGGCCAGGCCTCGCCTTGGTCGTTCAAGGTGGGCCTTCACCCGGTAATAGTCCGGCTGCCCGAAGTGGTTCCACCGCACGATCACGGTTGCGTCACAGGTATGGCCCTTGCCACGGAGGCCGTGTGTCGATCGGCGTTGCGTGTTGGTGGCGGCTCCGTCTCGATCGCGGCTCCGCCTCGATCGGCGCCACGTGTCGTTGGCGGCTCCGTCTCGATCGGTGCCGCGCCGCCTCCACCACCGCATCGTTGCCCGGGTTTGGTCATGTCACCCGGGTTGATGCTTCTTTACCCGGGCTCCAGCTTGGGCAAGGAGCCATGAAGATGGGGAACGTGACCAAACCCGGGCAACGTGCTCCAGAACAGGTGGCTTCACCACGGACAAAGTGCGCGCACCCTGAGCAGCACGACCAAACCCGGACAACATGCTCCAGACCAGGTGGCTCCACGCCGAGCAACGTGCAACTACTCCAGGCAACGTGACCAAACCCGGGCAACGTGCTCCAGACCAGGTGGCTTCACCACGGACAAAGTGCGCGCACCCTGAGCAGCACGACCGAAGCAGGGTGATCTCCCAACACGAACCACCACCTCCCAACACGAACCACCACCTCCCAACATCAAAGCGACCTCCCAACCTGCAGGCGCGTTGGGAGGTGGATCTCATGCTGGGAAGTGCCCGGCTGTGTTGGGAACTGCCGG
>DUOB01000006.1 GCA_012839035.1 Propionibacterium sp. | reverse complement strand
TCGCCGAAATGCAAGACCTCCTCAACGGCCGCCCCCGCCGCGTCTTGCAATGGCACACCCCCACCGAGAAAATGGCCGAACTACTCACCGGTGGTGCACTCACCCTCTGAAACCGCCCCCAACGCGCATGCAGGTTGGGAGGTCGGGTTCGTGTTGGGAAGTGAACGTTCGTGCCGGGAGGCCCTCCTGCTTATCCGAGTGCGCTCACCGAGGACCCCTATGCGCGTCCCGGGAAAGTGTCGGAGGCGTCCTCTAGGGTCCCTTTCAAGCGGAGACAAGGGGGAATCAATGCCCAGGCAGGCCGATCTGATTCACTGGATCGAGGAAAGGGTGGACTCGGACGATGCGCTCGACGATGCGGTCGGGCTGCTGATCCTCGCTGCGCTCGAGGGGGACGCTGAGCTCGACGACTATCTCCAAGCCGGCACATCGACCAGCCGACGATCATCACGGGAAGCAGGCGATGATCCCGGTCGCCCGGCGACCGGCGCCTTCCTCCGCGAGCTGCGCGTCACTGGTTTCCGCGGCATCGGCGCGGCGGTCACGCTCAATTTCACCCCGGGCCCCGGCCTCACTGTCGTGGCCGGCCGCAATGGCTCGGGCAAGTCGAGCCTGGCCGAGGGATTGGAGCTGCTGCTGACGGGTGGGACCTACCGCTGGAAGAACAAGGGGTCCAAACACTGGCGGGAGCAGTGGCGCAATCTCCACCACGACGGCCCGCCGGGAATCGACGCGGAGATCATCGAGGAGGGCCTGGGCCCGATCGCCGTGCAGACGCGGTGGCAGGACGACGCCGTGGACGCCAGCGCCCACACCACCCGGGCGCAGCGGACCGTCGACGGCACGAAGGGCCCGCTTGAGGATGTGGCCCTGCTCGGGTGGGAGCCCGCCCTGGAGATGTACCGCCCGATGCTCTCCTATGACGAACTCGGTGGTCTGCTCGAGGCGGGGCCGAGTGAGCTCTATGACACGCTGGCCAAGGTCCTCGGCACCGAACAGCTCGGCGTTGCCATGGATCGGTTGAAGGATCGCGCCAAGGCATTGTCAGTCCCGAAACAGCAGGCCATCGCAGAGCGCAAATCGCTGCAGGCCACCGCGGCCGCGCTCGATGACGAGCGGGCCCAGGAAGTCGGGAAGCTGCTCAAACGAACGTCCCCGGACACGGCGAAGATTCGGGAGTACGCGACCGGCCTGACCCTGCCCGATGACGGCATCATCGCCGGGCTTCGCCGGCTCGCCCGGGTGGAGTCCCCCGATCCCACCCAGGTCGCTGCGGCTGCCGCGAATTTGCGAACGGCAGTCGCACGGATGGCCGACGCGGGGGAGGCCGAATCCGGACGGCGGATGGCGCGGCTGGACCTGCGTCGCCGGGCGCTTGCTCTGCACGCGGAGCACGGGGATCAGACGTGCCCGGTCTGCACGCAGGGCAACCTTGATGACGCCTGGGCCGACACCAGCCGCGACCTCGTTGCCCGGGAGGAATCGAACCTCAAGGAACTGGTCGGGGCTCGTAACGGCCTGACCTCGGCCCGCGGTGCGCTGCAGGCGCTCATCAGGAAGCTCCCCGCCCCGCTGGATCGGGCTCCGATCGAAGGGCTCGACGACGTCGTGCGAGCCGCACGGGAGGCGTGGTCGGCGTACGAAAAGATTCCCCAGAACGATCTCGACGCGGCGGACCATGCCGAGCTGCATGCGGAGGAGCTTGCGGTGCGGGTGGGGCAGGTACGCGTTGCCGCCGCCTCCGCGCTGGCCGAACGGGATGACGCCTGGGGGCCGCTGGCCACGCGGGTCTCGGCGTGGTGTGAGACCTGGGACGACTGGCTGACGAAGAGCCCGACGGTCGACCGTCTGAAGGCGGCCGAGAACTGGCTGAAACACAACGACACACGGCTCAAGAACGAGCGCATCGCGCCGATCTCCGAGGCCGCGAAACATGCGTGGGCGCTCCTGCGCCAGGAGAGCAACGTCGCGTTGGGCGACCTGCGGTTGGAGGGGGCCGCGACCCGCCGCCGGGTGGCGATCACCGCCAGCATCGACGGCGAAGAGACAGAGAGCGCGCTGCCGGTCATGAGTCAGGGCGAACTGCATGCGCTGGCCCTCGCGCTGTTCCTGCCCCGGGCAACGCTGGACGAGTCGCCGTTCCGGTTCGTGATCCTCGACGATCCTGTCCAGGCGATGGACCCGGCGAAGGTCGACGGGCTTGTGACGCTCCTGTCCGAGATCGCCGAGACCCGGCAGGTCATCGTGTTCTCCCACGACGACCGGCTGGCGGCGGCCCTGCGGCGCACCAACGCCTCCGCACGCATCCTCGAGGTCCGCAGGGGACCGGACTCGCACGTCACGATCCACTCGGTCACGGATCCGGCGAGCCGATACCTGCGCGATGCCCGTGCCCTGTGCAAGGACGACAAGGTGCCGACCGAGACGCTGCAGCGCACCCTGCCCGGACTCGTGCGGATGGCCGTCGAAGCGGCAGCGCGGGACCGATTCTTCGCCGCCCGGATCTCCCGCGGCGACGCCCTCGCGGACGTCGAAGCCACCTGGAACGAGGCCAACGGGACCCGCCAGCGGATCAGCCTCGCGATCTATGACGAGGTGATGTCGTTGGACGGCTGGCTCCGGACGGAGTCCCGGAGGAAGGGCCTGGGCATCGCCACGAGCGGGTTTCACCAAGGGCTGCACGCCTCTCCCGAGGACGCGGTCTATCACGCGGAGCGGATGGTGGACGACGTCAGGGACGGTTCCCGATGAGACCCGCGGAAGGGCTGCTCCGGCAGGCGTACGCGGTCCTCCTCGCCGGCCACTCCCACAGCAATCGGGCCGCCTGCTGGATCGCCCGGGCCGCCCTCGAAAGCGCGGTCGACGACCTCCTCGCTCTCCGGAAGCGGGAGGCCCCCGGGGCCACGATGCGGAGCAAACTCACGGTGCTGGAGGTGGCCTACGAGCAGAATCCGAAGGTGCCGGCGCTGGCGCAGTACGCATGGGATCGACTGTCCAACGCCTCCCACCATCACGCCTTCGAACTCAGCCCCGCCGCCGCCGAGGTGAAACACCTGATCGAGATCGTGCGGAAGTTGGTGATCGCGGCAAAAGGCGCACGGGTGGACGTCCCAATCGACTGGTGACGGACTTCGGGTTGAACCATTGCGGGACGGCACCGGGTCTGACGGGGCTCACTCTTGCCGGAGGAGGAAGGCCTGGGCCAGCGCGTCGAGCCCGACGGCGAGGTTGGCCATCTGGGGCACCATCGCGCGCGCGGGGTTGCTCTGCCAAGCGATGAAGCTGCCGTCGAACCCGGCGATCGCGAAGTGGCTCAACTGTGCCGCCACCTCGGCGGCGCGGGCGGGGCCCAGGTCGGCGTACGCGCCCGCGATCTGCACCTCCATATAGTCGCGGCCGTCATCGCGCACTCGCGTGATGACCGCCCCGACTTCCGTGTCGGCGGCCTCGCTGCTCATCAGCAGCGCCGCCCCTCGGCCGCGCACTACACGGGCCTGGCGGTTGCCCTCGGTCGTGTGATCAAACAGGAGGCGACTCCCGAGGAGATCGAGGCGATGAACACCATCCCCGAGAACCTCGTCACCCCGTGGGAGCCACCCCTCAACGCGCCACCGACACTGACTGGCGGCTGGGTCCGTGGTGAGCCGGGGGACGCTTCCATCGTCGGGCGCTATCTGCCGCAGCCGATCGTCTGCGACCCTCTCGGATCGACGGCACGGCTTGACGAGCACCTGCCGAAGGGTTTCGTGTTGCTCGGCAACGACGTGGACCCGACCACCGTCCTGTCCCCGGCCGAGAAGGAAGGCTGGGATGCGCTGGGTGCCGCGTACCTCGCTGTCCGCCCCAAGACCTCCCACACCCAGGCAGCCAGTGACCTCGTTGATCTCGAGGACGCGGTGCTGCCCTGGTTCGACCGTTATGGCGCGCGCGTCGTCGCCGTCCGCCCTGACAAGTTCATCGCCGCCGCCGACACCGATGGCCTCGCCGTCCCGGCATTCGGAAAGGAATCAGCATGACGAAAGTGACCGAACTGGCCTACGTCGTCTTCGAGGTCAGTGACCTCGCCGCCTGGGAGCACTTCGCCACATCGCTCCTGGGCCTGCAGCTCGGGGAGCGGTTCGAGGGTGGGTTCGGTCTGCGTACCGACGCCAAGGCCCATCGTTGGATCATCACCGAGGGTCCGGCTGATGATTTGGTACGCAGCGGGTTCGCGGTGGAGTCGAATGCTGCCCTCGACAGTCTGGTCTCCACGCTCACCGAGGCCGGCGTACGCATCACCGAGGCGGACGCGGCACTCTGCGCGGCACGCAAGGTCGACCGGCTCGTGCTGGTCACCGATCCGATCGGCAACGAGCTCGAACTGGTGACCGGTCTGGCCGATGCGGAAACCCCGTTCCGGAGCGACATCATGCTCGGGGACTTCGTCACCGGTGACGGGGGCGCCGGTCACGAGGTGCTGTTGTCCAAGGGGGTGCCGCGGGAGGACTACCTGGCCTTCTATCGCGACCTCCTCGGATTCCGGGTCAGCGACACCATCGTGGAGGAGCTTGCGCCCGGGATGGTCGCGGACCTGATCTTCCTGCATTGCAACCCCCGCCATCACAGTCTCGCGATAGGCGATCTGCCCCACCCGAAGAAGATTCACCACTTCATGCTCGAGGTCAGTGACATGCGGGACGTCGGCATGGCCCACGACCGCTGCCTGGATGCCAAGCAGCCCTTCGAAATGACGCTCGGGATGCACCCGAATGACCGGATGTTCAGTTTCTATGTGCGGACACCCTCGGGCTTCTCGGTCGAGTATGGCTGGGGCGGACTCCTCATCGACAGCAACACCTGGGAGGTTGCGACACTCGACCGTTTGCACACCTGGGGCCACCGACCGCCGGAGGTCGTTCACGCCCTGCTCGGACAAGCCCCGTTCACCAACCAGCCGCCAGGAGGCGATCCCGCATGACTACGCTCAACCAGGCCGACCTTTCCAAGCACGTCACGACCAAGGATTGGCGGATCCACTACAACGAGGCCGGCACCGGACACCCCGTCGTGCTGATCCACGGCGGCGGCCCCGGCGCCACGGGCTGGAGCAACTATTCGCCCAACATCCCTGCACTGGCCGAACACTTCCGCGTGATCGCCCCCGACCTCCCGGGTTGGGGTGACTCCGACGAGGTCGACTTCGCCACCTTCGACCCCGTCGAGGCGGTCTGCCAATTGTTGGATGCGCTCGACATCGAGAAGGCCGCGTTCGTGGGCAACTCGATGGGTGGGCACACCTCGATCCGCATGGCGATCGAACGCCCGGACCGGGTGTCACATCTCATCACGATGGGTCCGCCGGTGCAGATGAAGCCGTTCCTGTTCGGCCCCGTCGGCCCGAGCGAGGGCATCAAGATCATGTATGAGACCTATATCGACCCGAGCCCCGAGAACTTCAAACGGCTGGTGGAGATCATGGTCTTCGACGGCCCGCGCTTCGCAAGTCCTGAGCTGATGGCCGAGCGCGCCGAGGCCGCGAACCGACGCCCGGAACACCTGCGCAACGTCGCCAAGATGATTCCGCAGGCGCCCATCCCGATCTGGCTCGACCAGTCGAAGCTGGGGGACATCACGGCACCGACGTTGCTCATCCATGGCCGTGACGATCGTGTCGCGACCTTCGAGGGCACCTTGATGCTGGCAGCCCAGATCCCCGACTCGCGGGCGCACATCATCAGCCGGTGTGGGCACTGGGCGCAGCTCGAGCACGCCGACGAGTTCAATCGACTGGTGACGGACTTCGTGTTGAACGCCTGAACGCTGTGGGACCGACCGGGGGGGAGCAAGGTCCTCGTCCGGGCAAGGCTTGGTCAGGCAACCCGAACCTAAACCGGGGTCGCCGGCACCCAGTTCCCGTGGAACCCCGCAGGGACCCGCGCGGGCAG
>DUOB01000139.1 GCA_012839035.1 Propionibacterium sp. | reverse complement strand
GCTGAGCGGGGCCCCGTCGAAAGTAGGGGGTCGGCGAGTCTCCGGATCAGGAGTTGCGCTGATTCTCACCCAGCAGCGCGTCGAGTCGCGGCGTGTTGCTCTGGGAGCCGCTGTCGCCCTGGCGTGCCCGTCGGCCATCGTCGTTTCCGCTGTTGCGATCCGCCAGCGCCGGCTTGTGACTCGGCTCGAACGAGATGCTCTCCACGGACTGCAACTGCTGCTTGAGGTGGCTTGTGAAGGACTGACGGAAGTTCGCCTCGAAAGCCCTCAGCTGGCCCACCGCGTCCTGCAGCTGATCCCGCTCCTGCTCCAACTCGGCGAAGAGCTCCGCGCGGCGCAGCCCGACCTGACGGTCCACATCGGCGGCGCGGCCCTGGGCCTCGCTGGTCACCCGATCGGCGTTCGCGCGCGCCTCGGACTCGAGACGCTCGGACTTGGTGCGAGCCGCGGTCGTGATCTGGTTGGCCTTCTGATTCGCTTCTTCGACCTTGCGCTTGGCCTCGGACGTCGCCTCATTGACCAATTGTTCGGACTGCTCCGTGGCGAGCTGGACGAGACGCACGACGGCCGGGCTCGCCTCGGCAGTGGTCGTGACAACGATCTTCTCCGTCCCTCCGGCGGCCGGGCGGGTCAGCGGCTGCGCCTGAGGCTCGGGCTTGGCAGGTGCCGGGGGCTCGGGCTGGGCCTTGGGCGGCTCGGGGCGGCTGACGGGCTCCTCCCGTTCATCGCGCTGCTGCGCCTGGGCCTGGGCCTGCTTCAGGGCCTCGACCTGCTGCTTCAGCATCTGATTCTCTTCGAGGAGCTGGGCGAAGGACGCCTCGACGCGATCCACGAACAGATCGACCTCGGAGACCTCATAGCCAGTGCGCCGTGCCATGTGGAACTTGGTCTTGCGGACTTCGTCCAGGGTAAGGGTCATCGTTCACCTCGGGTTGTCGGGAAGCTCCGCTTCACCGTTCGCGAATATTCGGCGCAGGAACACGCTGGTACCTTTCCTGCCCGACAGTATCAGCAACATCATCCCCTGCTTCAACTTCTGGCGCAGGGCGCGTTCCGGCCATGCGCACACACAGCCACGCCGATCAACTCATAAGGAGACCGCGGTTGACCTGCTGCAGGATCAGGACCAGCAACCAGAGCACCATGAAGCCCAGATCAAGCATGACATTGCCCATGCGCACCGCCGGAATGAACTTCCGCAACAGGCGAAGGGGCGGATCGGTCAGCGTATAGATGCCTTCCGCAACGACGAGCATCATGCCGCGTGGCTGCCAGTTCGGGGAGAACATCGGCACCCAGCTCAGGATCATGCGTCCGAAGAGTATTGCCAGATAGAGCCAGAGTGCGACATCGATGATGCTGCCGATGAGGTACATGGTCTCCCTCCGAGAGCCCTCCGGGGACCGACGTCAGCTCTGGTTGAAGAAGCCGCCGGCGATGCGTTCCTTGTCCTCCGCAGTGACGTTGACGTTCTGGGGAGACAACAGGAACACCTTGCTCGTAACTCGCTCAATAGTGCCACGAAGACCAAAAATCAGGCCGGCTGCGAAATCCACGAGACGCTTGGCATCCGCATCCTCCATCTCGGTCAGGTTCATGATGACCGGAACGTGGTCGCGGAAGTGCTCACCGATCGTGCGGGCCTCGTTGTAGGTGCGGGGGTGCACGGTCACGATCCGCGACATGTCAGCAATCCTCGGTTTGGGCGCCGGTGCTGCGGCGCGCGGTGTCGGCTCGACGGTCCGGCCGGTGCGGCGGGGTTCCAGCTCGTGCACGCTCGCGGAGTCCTCGATCTCAGGATCGGGATCGACGTTCTCCGTCAACTCCACGTCCGACTCGTAGTCGACGGAGTCCTCGTAACGATCGGCGGATGTGGTCAATCCGAACCACTCCGCGGCACTCCGCAGTTTTCCGGCCATCATGGTTCCTCCACCCGACAGAAATCCCACCCGCGGCCGCGACGGATCGCTCCACGGGTGCGCCGACTCCTCGCCGGCGCGTTCGCGTGCAACAGTACTCGCCACCGCCGAAGCGCTCGATTTCGACACGCCCGAGCCCACTGGACTCAGGCCCGACGGACGGCGTCGCCGGGTCAGTCGGCCAGCCAGACCAAGGCCCCGAGGCGACCGGCGTCCGCGCCGTCTCGCCGATGACTGTGCAGGGCCGGGGTGGTCCGCGTACACGGATCCTCGCGCCTCACCACGCAGCCCAGCGCGCGTAGTTGTGCTTCCGCAGCAGCGCCCAGGTTGAGGGAAGGCGTCCCCCAGGAGGTTTCGGCGTACGCCTCCGGCAGCCCCCTGGCCACGTCCTCCCGCATGTCCGCGGGTACTTCATAGCAGGCGCCGCAGATGTGCGGGCCGAACCACGCCTGGATCTCTCCGGCGCCGAGCTCCCGCATCGCGTCCACGGTCCGGGGCAGTACGCCGGCTGCCAGCCCCACGCGGCCGGCGTGTGCCGCACCGATCACTCCTCGGGCGGAGTCAACGAAGAGCACCGGCAGGCAGTCCGCGACGCGAATGCACAGCGCCACACCGGGCTGGGTGGTGACCAACGCATCCGCGGCCTGCAGCGGCGTCCCGGTGGCTCCGGACCCCAGGTGCTGTTCGGGCCCCCACGTGGCGAGCAGTTCGGCATCGACCACCACGACGTCGGGGCCGTGGACCTGGGCCAGCGTGATGAACCGGTCCACTCCGAGGGATGCGCCGACGCGGACGAAGTTTTCCCGGACGTGGCGGAGATCGTCGACGTCGGTGCGCCCCAGGTTCAGGGGCCCGAGGGAACCCTGCGAAACCCCACCGGCCCGGTCTGTGAAGGCCAATCCGGCCCGGCTCCCCGAATCCGGTGGGCGCAGAAACGAGAACACCGCTTATTTCAGGAAATCCGGGATGTCGAGGTCATCGTCGGGCGGGGGCGGGGGCGCCGGACGGCTCGGCGGATCCTGGCGGACCGGATCCTGCCGGACCGGCTCGTGGCGCGGTTCATAGCGGCTGGGCTCCTGCCGGGCCTGCTCGGGACGCGGATAGTCCTGCTGACGCCCCTGCTCGGGGCGCGGGGGCTCCTGGCGGGGCCGCTCGGAGCGCCCTTGGTCAGTGGGCCTGTGGGCCGGCCGCGTGGTGGGCTCGTTCCGGTCCGGTGGCGCCGGCCGGTTGGTGGCGAACGGAGACAGCGACGCGGCCTGACGGGCGTCCGCGGCCGGACGGTTGCCGCCCTTCGCCTCGTTCTTGCGGGGCGGTTCCCCGCCGACGAAGCCCGCGGCGATGACCGTGACGCGCACCTCGTCCCCGAGAGCGTCGTCGATCACCGTGCCGAAGATGATGTTGGCGTCGTCGTGCGCGGCTTCCTGGATCAGGTTGGCTGCGGCGGACACCTCGAAGAGACCCATGTCCGAGCCACCGGCGATCGCCAGCAGCACGCCCTGGGCACCGTCGATCGAGGACTCCAGCAACGGCGACGAGACGGCCATCTCGGCCGCGGCACGGGCCCGGTCCTCGCCGCGCGCGGAGCCGATGCCCATGAGCGCGGATCCCGCGTTCGACATGATCGATTTGACGTCGGCGAAGTCGAGGTTGATCAGACCCGGGGTCGTGATGAGGTCCGTGATGCCGGACACGCCCTGCATCAGCACCTGGTCGGCCTGCTTGAACGCGTCCAGAATCGCGACTTGGTGGTCGGTCATCTGCAGCAGCTTGTCGTTCGGAATGACGATGAGGGTGTCGACCTCTTCACGCAGCGCAGAAATGCCGGATTCGGCTTGCTGGGCACGCCGGCGGCCCTCGAATCCGAACGGTCGCGTCACCACGCCGATGGTCAGCGCACCGAGCGATCGGGCGATCCGTGCCACGACCGGGGCCCCACCGGTGCCGGTGCCACCGCCTTCACCGGCGGTGACGAACACCATGTCGGCGCCCTTGAGCGCGTCCTCGATGTCCTCCGAGTTGTCCTCGGCTGCCTGACGCCCCTTCTCCGGGTCAGCACCGGCACCCAGACCGCGAGTGAGCTCGCGCCCGATGTCGAGCTTCACATGCGCATCGCTCATGAGCAGCGCCTGTGCGTCGGTGTTGACGGCGATGAACTCCACGCCCCGCAAACCGGAATCGATCATGCGGTTGACGGCGTTGACACCACCTCCGCCGACCCCGACGACCTTGATGACGGCGAGGTAGTTCTGGGATGGATTGACCACGGAGGCTCCGTCTCTTTCTCCTGCGTGCGGACAGCTGACGCCGGGTCAGTTCCGCTGCGAAGGGAAGTCACGGTCCGACCGGCAGCCATCAGGCTATGAGACAGCTCATCCCCCGGGCAACAAATGGACCGGGAGGGCGCGTGTTGACCTCAAGCTCTACTTGACCCTCAGAGAGAACGGTCCGGGTGGGTCACCGAGTGCTGGGGCGTGTGGGAGCGCTGACGTCGATGTGCTTGTCCAGCGTCCCTCGTGTGAGCGCCCAGGCGACCTGGGCCTTGAATTCCGCTTCCTCGGCGGATCCGAAGAACACCTCGACGTCATCGTCCAAGTGGACGGTGATCGAATCCGAGGTCGTGAAAACCACCCGCTGGGCACGGGCGCGGAGATCCGGGGGCAATGCCTTGACCACGGTGGCGGCCTCTGCCAGCAACTCGGGATCGCCCATCGGCCCCTCTCCCGCCAACAGGTCATCGGAGCGCGGCCCCGGGAACACGGCACCCACGTGGTCCACGAGCATGACCTGGTCCCCGTTGCCGACAGCGAACACGGGAACGCGCTCCGTCACCGAGATCTCCAGTTTGTCGGGCAGGCGACGACTCACGGTGACCTCGTCCACCGCAGCGATCCCTGCCACCCGCTCCCCCACTGCTCGTTCGTCCACCCGGGCGAGCGGCAGGCCGATGGGAGCCTCTGCGCGGTTGAGCACCTCATCGGGGGTCAGCACCGATGTGCCGTGCACGTTCACCACTTTCAGTGCGAACACCGACGAGAACCCGAACAGCCACACCAGCACGCCGACTGCCACCACTACGAGCGGGACGGCGATCTTCAACCCCCGGCCCCAGCGGCGACCTCCCGTCTTCTTCGTCCCGCGACGGGTGGCGAATCGCGCTCTGAGGTCCCGCAGCTTCACCGTCCGCTCCGGGCGCGCAGCGCCTCAACGATCTCGGGTCCGATCCTGGTCACATCGCCGGCGCCGAGGGTGAGCACGATGTCCCCCGGCCTGGCCAGGTCCGCGACGACCTCCGGCACCGCGTCGCGGTCACTGACCAATCGCGCCGGGCGCCCGTGGGCCGCGCAACTGGCGACCAGCAGGTCACTGGTCACTCCGGGAATGGGGTCCTCCCGCGCGGCAAAAATATCCATCAGAACCACCTCGTCGGCACCCGCCAGGGCCACACCGAATTCGTCGGCGAAGTCCCTGGTCCGGGTGAACAGATGCGGCTGGAAACAGGCGATGACCCGACCGCCCCGATCGTGGGCGCCGGCCCGAGCGGCCGCCAGCGTCGCCTGCACCTCGGTCGGGTGGTGGGCATAGTCGTCGACAACATCGACCCCGTCGACCGTTCCGACCGGAGTGAACCTCCGCGCGGTGCCGCGAAATCCCCGCAGAGCTGTCAGCGCCACCGCGACATCGACTCCCAGCGCGTGGGCCGCGAGCACCGCGGCCGCGCCATTGGCCAGGTTGAATCGCCCGGGCACGGAGAGTTCAAGGGGCAAATCCAGCAATCTTGCCCGAGCGCTGAAGCCCACCTGCTCGG
Organism: Propionibacterium sp.; assembly: GCA_012839035.1. Taxonomy (GTDB): domain Bacteria; phylum Actinomycetota; class Actinomycetes; order Propionibacteriales; family Propionibacteriaceae; genus Enemella. Next base: position 22,130 of record DUOB01000139.1, on the reverse strand, counting down.
CGTCGGTCAACAGCACTCTGGCCGGCGGCCCGGAGCCAAAGGTGATCCAACCGGCATCCTTGGTCTCGCGATCGCCCAGCACGGCGCGGACCCCGGGATCGTCCAGGTTCGCCACCACCCGACGGGCCTCTGCGGCAAACGTGCGAAAGCCGTCGAGATAGGCCTCCGGCGTCCCCCAGTTGTCCAGGTGATCCGCCTCCACGTTGGTGATGACCGCGATATCAGCCGGGTACTGCCGGAACGAGCCGTCGGATTCATCGGCCTCCACCACGAACGGTCCGGTGCCGAGACGGAAGGACGTGCCACTGCTGGCCAGGGCCGCCCCGATGACATAGCCCGGGTCACTGCCGCACTCGGTGAGGAGATGGGCCAGCATGCCGGACGTGGTGGTCTTGCCGTGGGTGCCGGTCACCGCCACTCCGGGGCGACCGAGCATCAGTGCGCCCAGGGCGGCGCTCCGGTGCCAGATCCGCAGGCCACGCGCACGTGCCTCGACCAGCTCGGGATTGTCCGCCCGAATCGCCGAGGACACCACCACGGTGCCCGCCCGGCCGAGCTGCTCGGCCGCGTGCCCGGTGTGGACGCGGATCCCACGACCAGCGAGATCGGTGAGGACCTGCGAGTCCGCCTGATCCGAACCGGACACCTCGATGCCGAGTTCGGCGTACAGGGCCGCAATGCCGCTCATCCCGGCACCGCCGATGGCGATGAAGTGCACCGGACCCAGTTCCCGTGGCGGAATCAGGTCCACCGGCTCGATCAGCGCACCGAAGATGCTGCTCATCGTGCGCGCCCGCCCCTGCCTGCATGCGTGAGGATCCGCTCCGCGAGCACCGCCGCGGCGTCGTTGGGCATGAGCTGCCGGCCGGCCCGGGACATCTCCTCGAGAGCGGCCTTGTCGGTGATCATGCGGGGAATCTCGGCGGTCAGCCACGCCCCCGAACAGGCGCTGTCCGCGAGCAATCGAGCACCGCCGGCGTGCACGAGGGACTCGGCATTGCGGGCCTGCTCCCCGTTTCCGTGGGGCAGCGGCACCAGTACGCTCGGGAGCCCGACGACGGCCGTCTCCACGACCGTGCCCGCTCCGGACCGGCCGAGCATGAGGTCCGCGGCGGCGTACGCATCCTCCATCGCATCCACATAGGCGACCGGGCGATAGACCGCGCCCGTCTCGGCGTCGGTGACCTCGACGCTGTCGTTGGTGAAGTTCTTCTGGCCCAGCACATGCAGCACCTGGATCCCGGCCGACAGGAGCTTCGGGAACGCATCCAGCACAGCCTTGTTGATCGACCGCGCGCCCTGGGAGCCGCCGGAGACCAGCAGCACCGGCATGGTGGGGTTGAGCTCGAAGACCCGCCGGGCTCGATCATGTTCCGCAGCCCTGTCCAGCCGGGTGATCCCGGGACGCAGCGGCAGGCCGATGAACTCCGCCCCGGGCAGATCGGTGTCGGGGAACGCCGTGCACACCTCGGCCGCGAACTTGGCACCCACCTTGTTCGCCAGGCCGGGCACCGAGTTCTGCTCGTGGATCACGACGGGGATCTTGAGTTGGCGGGCGGCGAGGTACGCCGGCAGGGCGACATAGCCACCGAAGCCGACCAGCACGTCCGCGTCGGCCTCCACCAGGATCCGCTTGGCCTCCCCCACTGCCTTCACGACCTGGAACGGCAGCTTGAACAGCTTCGGGGTCGGCTTCCGCGGGAGGGGCACGGGTGGGATGAGTTCCAGGGGCAGCCCGGCCGCCGGGATGACCCGGGTCTCGATCCCCTTGGCCGTCCCGATCACGAGCATGTCCGCATCGGGCACACGTTCACGGATCGCCTCCGCGGTCGCAATCAGGGGGGACGTGTGACCGGCGGTTCCCCCACCGGCCAGGACTATGTTCACCATGCGTGTCTCCGTCTCGCTAGCCGGTCAACCGCGGCGTGTGCCGACCACGGTCGTCATCCGCGGTGGCCGCTTGCCCCGTTTCCCGGCCAAAGCCGCTCGGGCTTCGGGTTCCTGGCGTGCGCAGGCCAACAACACCCCGATGGCCATCATGTTGGCCAGCAGCGCATTGCCGCCATACGAGACCAACGGTAGCGGGACACCCATCACCGGCAGCAACCGCAGGACCACGCCCAGGTTCACCATCGCCTGGAACATGAACCAGGTGGTGATCCCACCGGCGATCACCTTGCCCAGCAGCGTGTCGGAGCGCAATGCGATGCGCAGCCCCGCGAACCCGAGGACGAGGAACAGGACGAGCACCCCGAGCGTGCCGATCAGGCCGAGTTCTTCACCGATGACCGCGAAAATGAAGTCGGTGTGGGCCTCCGGCAGGCTGCCCCACTTCTGACGGGACGCACCGAGCTGAACGCCCCACCACCCGCCGGTCGCCAGGGCATAGACCCCGACCGTGGCCTGCATGTTGGCACCCTCGGTGTCCGAACCCGGGTTGAGGAACGCCATCAGCCGCCGCATACGGTTCGCGCTCGTCACGGTCAGCGCACCGATGCTCACCACGCCCAGGACAGCCATGGTCAACAGGATCCGCAGCGGCGTACCCACGACCCACAGGATGCCGGCCAGGATGCCGATCAGGATGACCGCGGTGCCCATGTCGCCCTGGAACACAACCAACAGGATGATCAGGCCCACGCCGGGCAGCAGCGGGCTGAGCAGATAGCGCGGCCGGTCGAGCTTCTTCCGGTTCTTGTGCAGGACGTGGGCGGCGAAGAGGATGATCGCCAACTTGGCGTACTCGGACGGCTGCACGCGCAACATGTCCGGGCCGAACTGGACCCAGTTGGTGTTGCCGTTCACGGTGACGCCGAGGGGTGTGTAGGTCAGGACCAACAGCACGCCCGAGCCGAGCAGCGCCGGCCAGGCGAGCATCCTCAGGTGGGAGAAGTTCAGGCGGGACAGCACGATCGCGGCCACCAGTCCGACCACGGCGAATGCGGCCTGGCGCTTCACGAAGAAGTAGGAGTCGCCGCCGTAGTTCATGTACGCGAACACGCTCGATGCCGACAGCACCATCATCACGCCGAGCGCGATGAGCAGACCCGACGAGACCAGCACCAGATAGAAGTTCACCAGCGGCGCGTTGAGCACCTGTTGGATGCGGGCGCCGGTGGACTCCGAGAGTGCCCGGAAGACGCGGGTCGGCTCCGTCGAGGCGCTGTCCTTGTCCGGTGCGGGGTCCTGGCCCGGTGCGGACGACGAACCCGGGGAAGAAAGGATCGCCACCCGTGTCTCCTTCCTTGCCTCGACTAGGGGTCGATGCGCTTGCGTACTTCCGCGGCGAACGCGTCCCCGCGCGCGCCATATGAGCTGAACATGTCGAGGCTCGCGCAACCCGGCGCCAACAACACGGTGTCGCCCGGTTGAGCCATCGAGGCGGCTGCCTCGACCACCTCGGCCATGGCTCCAGTCTCAGCCGAATCGACCACGATGACCGGGACCTCGGGCGCGTGTTGCTCAAGTGCGGCCCGAATCATGTCCCGGTCGATGCCGAGCAGCACCGCTCCCCGCAGCCGTTTCGCCATCGCCGGGACGAGCTCGTCGAACGACGTGCCCTTCGCCTGTCCGCCGGCGATCCACACGATGGAGTCGAAGGCCTGCATGCTCGAGGCGGCCGCTGCGGGGTTGGTCGCCTTGGAGTCGTCCACCCAGGTGATCCCGTTCGCCTCCGCCACGGTCTCGATCCTGTGCCCACCGAGTTCCAGGGCGCGGAGCCCATCGCGGACGGAGGTCGCGCGTACGCCGAGACTGCGCGCGAGGGCCGCTGCGGCGAGCGCGTTCGCGACGTTGTGCGGGGCGTACGGCTGCACATCGGCGACCTGCGCGAGCTCGAGGGCCGACGTCCTGCGCTGTTCCACGAACGCCCGATCGACGAGAAGGTCGTCCACCACGCCGAGCATCGACATGCCGGGCATGCCGAGCGTGAAACCGATCGCGCGGGCGCCCTCGGTGACATCGGCCTCCTCGACCATGCGCTCGGTCGCCGGATCCTCGACGTTGTAGACACAGGAATGGGTCACCCGCTCATAGATCCGGGCCTTGTCGGCGGCATAGCCCGCGAGATCCCCGTGCCACTCCAGATGATCGGGTTCCAGATTGAGCACGGCCGCCGAGTGAAGTTGCAGGGTGTGGGAGAAGTGCAACTGGAAGCTGGACAGCTCGACCACGAACACGTCATAGCGGGTGTCGGTGTCGAGCACGGCCTCCATGACCGGGCGCCCGACGTTGCCGACCAGCGCCACCGAGTGGCCATCGGCCTTCAGGATCGCCTCCAGCATCTGGACCGTGGTCGTCTTGCCGTTGGTGCCGGTCACGGCGAGCCACGGCGTACGCTCCGCAGCCGGCAGGTGAGCGGCCGACAGCTGCCAGGCGAGTTCGACTTCCGACCAGATGGGTACGCCGGCCCCGCTCGCCTCCGCCAGGACGCCCACCGCTGGCCGGAGCCCCGGGGAGGTCACGACGAGATCGATCCCGTCGGGGAGATGGTCGGTGCTGCCGGGCCCGAGAACGACCTCGGCCCCGAGTGTGCGCAGGAGGTTGGCCGAGTCCCGGTTGGCGTCGTTGTCGCGATCGTCCACGACCGTCACCCGCGCACCGGCGGTCAACAGACCGTCGGCCGCGGCCATGCCGGAGCGGCCGAGCCCTGCGACGAGGACGTGACGGCCGCGTACGGGGTCGGAATGGAGATCCGGGCCGGAACCGAACAGCTCGCTCACAGACCCACCCCTGCCACCCACTCGGCATAGAAGATCCCAAGGCCAAGGCTCACGAAGATGCCGCAGATGATCCAGAACCGCACGACGATCGTGGACTCACCCCAGCCCATCAGCTCGAAATGGTGTTGCAGCGGCGCCATCTTGAACAATCTCTTGCCCTTGGTGGCCTTGAAATAGCCGACCTGGAGGATCACCGACATGGTGATGATCACGAACAGACCGCCGAGGATGACCAGCAGCAATTCGGTGCGGCTGAAGATGGCGAGTGCGGCCATGCCGCCACCGAGCGACAGCGAACCCGAGTCGCCCATGAAGATCTTGGCGGGTTTGGTGTTCCACCACAGGAACGCGAAACAGGCCGCTGCCATCGCGGCGGCGACAACCGCAAGATCGTGCGGGTCGCGCACCTCATAGCAACGCGGGCCGGCCGTGGAGGTCGAGGCACAGGATTGGTTGTATTGCCAGATGTTGATCAGCACATAGGCGCCGAACACCATCGTTGCGGCTCCCGTGGCGAGTCCGTCAAGTCCGTCGGTCAGGTTCACCGCATTGGTCGTCCCGGCCACCAGCAGCACGATCCACAGGATCGCGAGCGGGATCGGCAGGGTCAGCCAGGAAATATCCCGCAGGAAGGAAATGGCGGGTGACGCGGGTGACAATCCGCGCCTGTTCTCGAACTGGAGGGCGAGGATGCCGAAGATGATGGCCACGATCGCGAGCCCGATCATCTTGCCCTTGGAGTCCAGACCGAGTGAGCGCTGTTTGGAGATCTTCGTCCAGTCGTCGAGGAAACCGATCAGCCCGGCGCCGAGGAAGAGGAAGAGTGCGAGGACGCTGGAGGCGGTCGGTGGTCGCCAGGTCACCAGGTGCGCGAGGAAATAGGCGGCCACGACGGAGATCATGATGACGATGCCACCCATGGTCGGGGTGCCCCGTTTGGTGTGGTGTCCCGTGGGGCCGTCGTCCCTGATGAACTGGCCGTAGCCCTGCTTCACCAGGATCCCGATGGCGACACGCGTCCCCAACAGGGTGAAGACCATCGCAGCAGCCGCTGCGAACAGGATCGCCTTCACGACATCTCTCCACTCGCCTCAGGGCTCTGCGGCACCAGAGCCTCGGCCACCCGTTCCAGCCCCATGGCGCGAGAAGCTTTCACCAAAACCACGTCTCCCGGTGCGGGGCGGACCAGTTCCACCGCCATGGCGACGTCCGTCGCCACCGTGGCATTCTCGCACCCGGCAACACGGGCCGCCTCGACCATCCGGGGTGCGTCGGTGCCCAGCGAAATGAGGTGGTCGATCTGGAGCGAACCCACGGCTCGGCCGATCGCCTCGTGTTCGGCGACCGAGACATCGCCGAGTTCGAACATCTGGCCCAGGACCGCCCAGCTCTCCACACCGGGGCGGGTCGCACGGCGCCGTCGGGCCATGCGGGCGAGAGTCTCGCAGGCGGCCAGCATGGAATCCGGGTTGGCGTTGTAGGCGTCGTTCACGACCACCACCCCGTCGTCCCGCTCCAGCACTTCCATGCGCCACCGGGACAACGGCTTCGCCGCGGAGAGTGTCTCGGCGATCGTGGCCAAGGGCAGACCGATGCAACGGGCCACCGCCGCCGCGGCCGCGGCGTTGGCCACGTGGTGCCGCCCGACCAGCCGCAGGGCGACCGTGGCGGACTCCGTCCGGCCGTCCAGCCACTCGACGTTCAGTCGGAAGCTGTGCCGGTCCGATTCGTCCGCCTGAATGTCGTCGACCCACACCAGCATGTCTGCCGGGGTCCCCGGCCGGCCGGTCGCACTGAACAGGGCCACCCGGGCCCGGGTGCGCGCCGCCATCTCCACGACCCGGGGGTCGGTGCCGTTGAGGACCGCCCATCCCTCGGTCGGCAACTGCTCCACCAGTTCACCCTTGGCGACCGCGATCGCCTCGCGGCTGCCGAACTCACCGACGTGGGCCTGCCCGACGTTGAGCACCACCCCGATCCGCGGTGGGGTGAGGGAGCACAGATAGTCGATGTGGTGCCGACCCCGGGCGCCCATCTCACTCACGAGATGCCGCGTGCCCTCTCCCACGCGCGTTGCGGTGAGCGGCACCCCGATCTCGTTGTTGAAGGACCCCTCCGGCGCGACGGTTGATCCATCCTTGGCCAGCACCTGGGCCAGCAGATCCTTGGTGGACGTCTTGCCCTGGGAACCGGTCACGCCGATGACCGTGACCTCCGGATGGCCGTCGATGATCCAGCGGGCGAGCCGCCCGAGAGCGGCGGTGGGATCGGACACGATCACGCATCCGGCGGCGGCGTCCTCCGGCAGGCCATCCGGGATGCGCTGACACAGCGCGGCGGCCGCCCCCAGGTCGCGCGCCGCGGCGATGTAGTCGTGGCCGTCGACATTGTCACCGGCGAAGGCGACGAAGAGCGCACCCGGCGTGGCGGTCCGGGAGTCGATCACGACATCGGGACCCACCGGCCGTTCCGCCGCCCCGGGGTCGACCATGCGCCCCTCGACCACCTCGGCAAGACGCCCCAGCGTCATTCGGTCCATGCCCGTGCCCCCTTCACTGCCCCACCCTGGCCCACTCCTCGCCGACCACGGTCCCGTCGTCGAACGGAAGCACTCGGTCGGCCAGCTCCTGTCCCTGTTCATGCCCCTTGCCCAGCACGACGACGACGTCGTCCGGACCGGCCGCACGGAGCGCGTACGCGATCGCCGCCCGCCGCTCACCGCCGTCGACGACCCGTTCCGCCCCGCCCTCGACCGATCGTGCACCCGCGAGCACGCTGGCCCGAATGGCAGCAGGATCCTCAGTGCGCGGATTGTCGTCGGTCACGACCAACAGATCGGCGTTCTCGACCGCGACCTGCCCCATCGGCTCCCGCTTGAGTCGGTCGCGATCCCCACCGCAGCCGAGGACGGCGATCACCCGGCGTCCCCGCGCCCGGTCGTGCGCAAAGGAACCGAGCGCGGATCGCACGGCCTCGGGAGTGTGCGCGAAGTCCACATAGACCGCGGGCGCCTCGGCCGGGAGCGCCACCGGCTGCATCCGGCCCGGCACCGTGACCTCGGCGAGTGCGGCGGCAGCCGTCGTCATGTCGAGCCCCGCGAGTTCGATCATGGCCAGCGCCAGCACGGCGTTGGTGGCGTTGAAGTCCCCCGGCAGCCCAAGGTCGAATTCCAGCCGCCCTCCCGGCGCGTCCACCGTGACCCGACTCCCCTGGACGCCGACGATCCGATAGTCGGCCTCCGCGTCCCAGGCCAGCGTCCGCAGCTCCACGTCGGTGGGGCGAATGCGCTCAGCGAGGCGTACGCCCGCGGGGTCGTCCACGAACACCACCGCAGCGCGCGTGTGGTCGGGCGAGAAGAGCTTGGCCTTCGCCTCGAAATAGTCGTCCATGTCGTCATGGAAATCCAAGTGCTCGGGGCTGAGATTGGTGAACCCGGAGACATCGAAGCGCACCGGCTCCGTGCGCTGCAGCGCCATCGCGTGCGATGAGACCTCCATCGCGACCGCATCCGCCCCGCTGTCCCTCATAAGAGCCAGGAGCGCATGCAGATCGACCGACTCGGGCGTGGTCACCGTGGTCCGGGCCACCGGGAGCGCTTCCCCGTCGAGCTGGAACCCGAGGGTGCCGATCGTCCCGACGTGCAGCCCGAGCCCGCCCAGCGCGGCGGCGAGCAGGAACACGGTGGTCGTCTTGCCGTTGGTGCCGGTGATGCCGAACATCCGCAGGTCATGGGCGGGCGCACCGAACAGGCGCTCGGCAACCCTGGCCATCGCCCACCGCACGTCCTCCGCCACCGCGACGGGCACGCGCAAGTCGTCGGGAAGGAGAGCGGCGCCCTCCGCATCGGTGAGCACGGCACTCGCCCCGGCGGCGACTGCCCCGGCAGCGAAGCTCGCGCCGTGGGCCCGGTTCCCCGGCAGCGCCACATAGAGATCGTCCGGTGCGATCAACCGGGAATCCAGGCTGATCCCCGCCACTTCACCATCGCCACCGGAACGCAGTTCCGCCCACGGCACGACAAGTGCCGAGAGAAGCTGCCGAATCCCGAGGCGACGCTGACTGGGCTGATTGGTCACATCGCTGACGCTATCGAATGCCACATTCGCCGTCCCGCCAGCGCTCCGAAACGCGGGGAAATCACCATGTCAACAGCTCTTCATCGGGACGGCTCCCCGTCGACGCGGGGACCCCGTAGCGGGGCAACGCCACCCGCAGCATGTCCCAGGCAACAGGTCCGGCGACGGCGCCACCGGTGTGCCCGTTCTGCGGCTCCTCGACGACGACATAGGTGAGGATCCGGGGGTCGTCGGCCGGCCCCATCCCGACGTAGGACGACGTATAGCCCGAATAGGCGCCCAGCTCCACGTTGAAGTTCTCGGACGTACCCGTCTTGCCACCCAGCCGATATTCATCCATCGTGAGCGAACTCGCGAAGGCGCCCGGCCCTACGACCGACTCCATCATGGTGGCAATGCCTTTCGACGTCTCCGGGGAGACCACCCGGCGCGGCTCTCGGCGCTCGATCGGCACCGGGTTGCCGTCCGCATCCGTGGCCGAGCGCAGCACTGTCGGCGGGTTGTAGATCCCGCCGTTCAGGATGCCCGCAATCGCGGCGGCATTCTGGATGGCCGTCACCGACAGGCCCTGCCCGAAGGAGATCTGGTCCCGGGTGTAGTCCGGCATATCCGACGGAGGCACGAAGCCGGTCGCCTCACCAGGGAGTTCGATCCCGGTCCGCTGACCGAGTCCCATCCTGATGAGTGACTCCCGATAGGCGGCCTTGTCCATCTCGCGGGTCATCATGATCGTGCCGATGTTCGAGGAGTACGCCAGCACTCCCCGCGCAGTCACGTTCGCATAGCCGTGCTTCCAGACGTCCTTGACGGTGTTGCCGCCGGACTGAATGGTCGGGGGCACGATCAGCCTGGTGTCGGGCGTGATCAGACCTGCATCCATGAGGGCAGCGAGCGTGATGACCTTCTGGACCGAGCCGGGCTCATAGGCCTGGGTGATCGCACGGTTGAAGAGGTCCTCGTTGCGGGCACTCGCAATGTTGTTCGGGTCGAAGCTCGGGGCGTTCGCCATCGCGAGAACCTCGCCGGTCTTGATGTCGAGCGCGATCGCGACCCCGGACGTGGCCCTCGACTCCGACACGGTCTCGGCGAGCTTGCGCTCGGTCATCGTCTGCAGATCCCCATCGATGGTGAGCTCATAGCTCACCCCGTCCTCCGGGTGCTCGATCATGTTGCTGCCGAGCGGGATGCGATAACCGGCCGGGGCCGCCTCGTACATCTCCCGTCCCGCAGTCCCCGCCAGCTCCTTGTTCAGGCTGAATTCCAGACCGCCCTGGCCCATGGAGTCCGCTCCGACGAAACCGATGAGCGCCGCAGCGGATTCATGTTCGGGATAGGTGCGAATCGGGTCGGATTCGCGGAACACCCCATAGATGTTCGCCTCGCTGAGCTCCTGGGCGAAGCGGTGGTACGCCGCGGCGGGCACCTTCCGCGCCACGATCGAATAGCGGGTATTGGGCCTGGTGAGCGCCGTGACGTATGCCTCCCGGTTGCCACCGACGTGCTTCATCAGCAGGTCGGTGACGTGCTCGACCCGGTTCTTGTCCGGCTCCGGGTTGTTGATGAGCGTCGGGTCGGCGGTGATCATCACCGCGGGGGAAGTGACGGCGAGAACGACGCCCGAACGGTCGGTGATCGTGCCGCGCGTGGCCGCGATCGGAACGCTGCGCGTCAGTTGCTTGGAGGCAGTCGCCGCGTACGCCGGAGCGTCCAGTCCCTGGATCTGGATCAGTCGCCCGGCACACACCGAGGCGACGATGCCGAGCACGAGCACCATGATGCGGAGCCGGCTCGTCGAGTTCGCGAGCGGCAGACGCATGTTCTTCAGCCGCTCCCCCATCGGTCGCCGCGAGGGGCGCCGGGTGACCGTCCGCGATGACCTGGTCGTAGGACGCCTCGTCTGGGTGCCCCTGGTTCCCGAGGGGCGGGTCTGCGTTCGGCTCGTCCCTGCTGCCCGGGCCCTGGGCTGGCCGCTCTGGCTCCTGCTGCGCGCGGTGGTCGAGCTGCGGTGCTCGCTGCTGCGCCGTCCCTTGGTGTCGGCCGGCCTCGGGCGCGCCGAGCGCGGCTGGCGGCTGGCCGACTGACGGCGCCGTTCGTCCTCGGTCATCTCAGCGGTTCTCCGAATCGGTCGCACTGTTGGTGGTCGGCTCTGCTGGTGGTGCGGCGGCGCTTTCGGGCTCCGCCTGCACTGGCGCGACGGCCAGGGCCTCGGCCGGCTGTGTCTGGCCGGTTTCGGCAGCCGGAGCTTCGGGCTGACCACCTGCAGCGGCCTGTGCGGCAGCAGCTTCGTCTGCCGCCCGACGTTGGGCCGCGGCCTCTTCGGCCGCCTTGCGCCGCTCCTCGAGTTCCTTGGCGCGGGCGTCCACGATGCGCTGTCGGTGCTGGTCGAGCGTCTCCTGCTCCTGCTTCCTGCGGGAATCCGACCGCTTGACCGCCTGGGCCTCCCGGTTCCGGGCGATTTCCTCCGGGGACAGGCTCAGCGAGCTGGGCAGATAGAGACCGTCCGAAGCCCGGGGCTCTCCGGAGATGACGCCGGTGGGCACTTCGACGAACGCAATATCGCGGTTCGGGCGCATGCCCAGCGCCGTCGCCCGGCGACTCAGCTCACGCGTGGATTCCGCTTCGGTGAGCAGTTGCTCCAACTCGCCGACCGCATAGGACATCTCCGCCGCCTCGCGACGCAGCTGACTCGCCTGGAAGGCCTGGTTCTGCAGCGAGGTGTTCAACAGGAGGAGCCCCACCATCCCGGCACCCACGATCGTGAGCAGGATCGTAAGGAACGGCAGCCGCGCCAGCCGCGGCCGCGGTGCGGGCACCAGCCGCAGCCAGCGCGACCGGTCGCGACCGGTCCGGCTCGCGGGTGGCTTGTGGTGAGAGGTCTCCGGCGGGACGACGGGCAGTGCACTCATGCGGCTTCCTCAATCCTCTCGGCGGCACGCAGCCGGGCGGACGCTGCGCGGGGGTTGTCGGCGATCTCATCGGCGGACGGCTTCTCTGCTCCGCGGGTGAGCAGGACGAGCTCGGGCCCGTAGCCCGGGGGCACCACCGGCAGATCACGTGGTGCGCGATCCTCCGAGGCGACGCGCAGCGCCTGTTTCACGGCCCGGTCCTCCAGCGAGTGATAGGACAGGATCGCCAGGCGCCCGCCGACGGCCAGGGCTGCAATGGCGGCCGGCAACAGGCCGTCCAGTGCCGCCAGCTCGCGATTGACCTCGATGCGCAGGGCCTGGAACGTACGCTTCGCCGGGTGCCCGCCCGTCTTGCGGGCCGCCATCGGGATGGCGTCGGCGACGGTCTGCACCAGTCGCTGCGAGCTGGTGAAAGGTTCGACATCCCGTGCCGCCACGATCGCCCGGGCGACGCGCGGGGCGAACCGCTCCTCGCCGAAGCGGCTGAGGATCCGCTGCAACTCCGCCACCGAATAGGTGTTCACCACCGCAGCGGCCGTCAGTCGCTGCGACCCGTCCATCCGCATGTCGAGGGGGGCATCGACCGAATACGCGAACCCGCGGTCGGCGCGATCAATCTGGAGGGATGACAGTCCCAGGTCGGCCAGGATGGCCTGCACCCGTGGACGCCCGTGGTCGGCGAGCACCTGCGGCAGTTCGTCATAGACCGCTTGCGCGAAGGAGACCCGATCCGCGTACGCCGCGAGCCGTTCCCGGGCATGCGCGAGGGCCTGGGGGTCCCGGTCGATGCCGATCAGATGTGCGTGCGGACACCGGTCGAGGATGGCCTCGGCGTGACCGCCCAAGCCGAGTGTGCAGTCCACATAGACCGCACCCGGCGCGGTGAGCGCGGGAGCCAGCAGGTCGACGATCCGCGACAGCATGACGGGCACGTGCCGCGCCGGCTGCTGTTCGCTCATCCGCGCCCTCCTCGCCTGTCAGGTGGTGTCACCTGCTCGGAATCCGCACCCGAGCAGGCTGGAATTTGATCGTGCACCGGGGTTTCGGACCGAAAGGCGTTGGGAAGTGCCGTCTGGCACCGGGGAAGGTGTGCCAGCCGACCCGCCTTTCGGGCCGAAACCTCGATGCACGAGGCGTCCGGGACCCTGACTCACGAGCCCTGACCCGGAACGTTGTCCATGTCGACGAAGGCGGTTTCCTGTTCGTCCTGGTATCGCTCCCAGGCCTCCGGGTTCCACACCTCGACCCGATCGAACGAGCCGATGACCGCGATCTCCCCTTCGAGATCCGCATAGGTGCGGAGTCGAGCGGGGATCGTGATCCGACCCTGTTTGTCCGGCACTTCGGCAGAAGCATTCGCGGCCAGCATTCGCTGGAAGTCCCGCACGTGCTTCACGGTCGAAGGGCCTGACGCCGATCGGGCGAATTCCTTGAAAGCTTCCACGGTCCAAATGGTCAGACAGCGCTCCTGGCCCAGGCTGATCACAAGTCCCTCGGCGAGCTCCTCGCGGAATTTCGCCGGCAGAAAGAAACGGCCTTTGTCGTCGAGCTTCGGAAAGTGGGTTCCCAGGAACATCTGGGCCACCTCCTCAGCTCATCGAGCCGGAACCATTTCGCTCCACCTGGCTCCACATTACTCCACTTTGCTCTTCCATTGCCACCATACTGCTCCACAACGCGCCATGTTCTTGCCTTGTTTCGTCGGTAAACCCAGTCAGGACGCGGTTCAGCGGTGCGGCGGAGCAAAGTGGAGCAACGTCCGAGTCGCTGGCCCTGCCGCACCCGACCGAGCGCCCCCGACCCGAACGGTCACGCGTCACCGAAACCACTGATTGGCGCCTGACAAGGCAATTCGACGCACCGCGCGGTCAGAGCCGCACGGATTGGGGCGGACTGGTGGAGGGAAGTGGAGGAAACCAGGGCGCGCGTGGGCGTACTCCTCCCAGCACCGACTGATCGACCGTCACCCGACCCTCCGGCACCGGGCGGTCGGACTCTCCGGTTCACGACATCTGGCGAGCAGACCCCCCGGCACTGTGTCCTCCCGACGCAGACCGCGTAAGGTGAAGAACTGGGCGCCTGCGGCGCGTGCCCAGGTGCGGCATGGTGATCGAGACGGGCTCCCCGATCATGGATCGGTGATGAAGTTCGCTAACGACGGAGGACGAGTTGAGCTCCTACAACGATGAGACCCGGGATGGTCCACTGACCGGCTCGAACCCGATCATCGGGCGACGGAAAACCGGCCCGTCGCGTCAGTTCGGCGTCGAGGACGTCGTGGAGATCATGGGCAAGGTCCGCGGCGCGATCGAATCCGTCATCGAAGGCAAGCGGGAGCCTATCGACGTCGCCCTCGTCGTCCTGCTGGCGGAGGGTCACCTCCTGTTGGAGGACGTGCCCGGCGTCGGCAAAACGATGCTCGCCAAGGCGATCGGCCGGTCGATCGCCTGCTCCGTGCGACGCATCCAGTTCACCCCGGACCTGCTCCCCTCCGACATCACCGGCGTCTCCGTCTACAACCAGGAACGCAGGGACTTCGAGTTCAAGCCCGGTGGCGTGTTCGCCAACATCGTGGTCGGCGACGAGATCAACCGCGCTTCGCCCAAGACCCAGTCCGCACTGCTCGAATCCATGGAGGAGCGCCAGGTTTCCGTCGACGGCGTGACCTATGAGCTCGAACTGCCGTTCATGGTCGTGGCCACGCAGAACCCGATCGAGATGGAGGGCACCTATCCCCTCCCCGAGGCACAGCGCGACCGCTTCACCGCGCGCATCACAATGGGTTATCCCACCAAGAGCGCCGAGATGGACATGCTCGAACACCACGGCTCGTTCGATCCGCTGGGGTCTCTGCAGCCGGTCACCGATGCGGCGACGATCATGGGTCTCATCCAGGCGGTCAAGCAGGTCTATGTGGCCCCGGCGGTCAAGGAATATCTGGTGTCCGTCGTGACCGCCACGCGCACCTCCCCCGACCTGCGACTGGGCGCCTCCCCGCGCTCGTCCCTGCAGCTGCTGCGGTCCTCCCGTGCCCACGCGGCCATGGACGGCCGTGACTACGTGAGCCCGGACGACGTCGCCGCGCTGGCAGGGGCCGTTCTCGCTCACCGCGTCCTGCCTTCCACCGAGGCACAGCTGGCACGGCATTCGGTGGCCGACATCATTGACTCCATCGTCCGCTCGGTGCCCGTCCCCGACAAGTGATCAGAGACGGGTCGAGCCGGTGAAACGAAATCCCTGGAGTCTGCTGACCCCGCGCGGCAAGATGCTGCTCGTCGGCGGGCTATCGGTCGTGATCATCAGCATGTTGCTGGGACAGCGCGATGTGCTGTGGCTCGGCCTGCTGCTGATGCTGATGCCGGCGATCGCTCTGCTGTTCATCGCCAGGACGAAGCTGCGGCTCACCTGCGAGCGTGGCTTCGACCACAGCGAGGTGCCCATCGGCGAGACGATGGAAGCGACCTTGGTGCTGGAGAAGCGC
This sequence comes from Propionibacterium sp., assembly GCA_012839035.1. GTDB lineage: Bacteria > Actinomycetota > Actinomycetes > Propionibacteriales > Propionibacteriaceae > Enemella. The sequence goes on along the minus strand of DUOB01000139.1, from coordinate 6,946 downwards.
GGCAACATGCCGGCAGGTCTGCTGCTCTTCGAGGAACACATTCCGGCGTCCCTCGGTCGGCGTCCGCGCTTCGGGGTGAACAACGTGTCGGGGTCCTGGCGTCGTGAGGTCAGCTATCCGTTGGAGGGCAAGCAGCGCGGGCGCTATCGGATCGGACCTCTGCTGGTGCGGTCCAGGGATGCGTTCAACCTCGTGAAATTCGACCGCCAGTTCACCGCCACCTCGGAGATGCTGGTGACTCCCCGGATCCACCCGCTCGGCACGATGGGCAACGTCTCCGGCGGCGGGTCCTCCGGTGAAACCCGTCCTCAGCGCCTCGGTGTCATCGGGTCGGACGACGTCCTCATCCGCGAGTATCGCCAGGGGGACGACGTCCGGCGCATCCACTGGCGGTCAACGGCTCGCCGAGGTGAACTGATGGTGCGCCGCGAGGAGCAGGCCTGGGATCCCAGCGTCACCCTCGTGCTCGATTCACGTGCCAGCGCGCACGGCGGTCCGGGACGCGAGTCGAGTTTTGAGTACGCGGTGTCCTGCGCCGCGTCGATCGCGCTCCACTTCCTGGAACACGGTTTCACCGTCGACCTCTATGACGGCACCGGACCAATGCTGCCGCGGGACATGGATCGCTCCTTCAGCACCAACCGCCAGCACATTCTGCACTGCTATACCGATACCCAGCCCGTGTCGACCGAGCGGCTGTCGGAATCCTTGGACTCACCCCTGATCAGCCGACAGGGTCGCCTATTGGTGGCGGTGACCGGACGGCTCACGGCCGAGGACGCCGAAGCCCTGATCCGGACCCGTCGGAACCGCTCGCAGGGCCTGGCCGTTGTCATCGATGTGGACACTTTCGTCACTCGTAGCCAGCGGGCCGATGACGAGATGAAGGAACAACATCGGGTTGCTGTCCAGATGCTGCGCAACCAGATGTGGCGAGTTGCCGAGGTCACGCGCGTCACGGCGATCGCCGATGCCTGGAAGTCGCTCGAACGGTTGGGAGATATTGCCTGATGGCCGCCAACGAGAAGCCCGGACTGCTGGTCTCCGACCGGTTCGCCGTCGCGGTCACCTTCGCCGTGCTGCTCGCGAGCATCACGCTGCTGCCGTTGACCGAGGACGTCGGTTATCTCGCACTATCGTCGGTGCTGGTCCTCATCCTGGGTGCGATCTCGTTGGTCCTGCGCAGGTTCCGGCTGGGGGACGTCGCTGTGATCGGCTTCCAGACGATCGCGCTGCTGGGTTTCACTTTTGCGGTCTCGCTCGGTCTGGGCGGCGAGGACGGCAACGTGTTCAGTCGCTTCATCGCGCTGTTCGGTGAAGCAACGCATCACATGCGTACGCAAACCGCCCCGATGGAGCCCAACCCCGGGGTGCGCCTGCTGTTCGTGGCAGCCATCGGCGTGATCATGATTCTGACCGACGTGATGGTGCAGGGCATTGACCGGCCCATGTGGTCGATCGCACCACTCTCCTCGCTGTTCCTCGTCCCTGCGCTCGCCCTGCAGGACGAGGTGCCCTGGTGGTGTTTCCTCGCCATCGCCATCGGTTATCTGGGCATCCTGCTCGCCGAGGGCATCAACACATCGGACCGGTGGCCCCGGGGTGTGCGGCGCAGTGAACACGATCACGGTTCCACCCAGCTGGCGATGCGAATGGCGCTGCTGGTCGGCGCGCCAGCCATTGTCCTGACCCTGGCACTGGGCACGGTCGTGCCGACACTGACCTCACAGGGCTGGGGCCTCACTCGGCCGAAGGGGGACGACGGACCGCTCCAGATGGCCGACCCCACCCTGGATCTGCGACGCAACCTCAACCAGCCGACCAACCGCGTGGTCATGCGCTACACCACCGACCAGCCGGATGGCGCCTACCTGCGGATGGCGTCGCTGCCGGTTTTCAACGCCACGGGCTGGCAGAACGCCGGTCTGCAGCTCACCAGCGGCACCTCGCTGCCGCCCCCTCCCGGCCACCGCGGGCTGTCGGGCGAGGTGGAGCGCAACACGACAATCCGGGTCACGGATTTCCGTTCGCAATATCTGCCGTTGCCGTTCGCTCCCTCATCCTTCTCCGCCGAGGGGCAGTGGGCCTATGACCGGGATTCACTGGTTGTGCTCGCGACTGGCGAGAACTATCAGGACGCGATCCGGGATCTCGAGTATTCGGTGCAGAGCATCGACATCAAGCCGGATGGACCGGGGCTCTCGCGGGCCATGGCCAGCGGCAACCCGCCGGACAGCCAGCTGACGGTGCCCATCCCCCAGGACATTCCCGACGACATTGTCAACCTGACTCTGGAAATCACCCAGGGCATCGACGCACCGGCCCTGCAGGCCGCGGCCATCCAGGACTATCTGCGCAACACGGGTGGCTTCACCTATTCCACCGAACCGTTGCCGGGATCCGGCTATGAGGCGCTGCAGAACTTCTTGTTCGACGACAAGAAGGGCTATTGCGAACAGTTCGCCGGATCGATGGCCGCCATGGCCCGGGTCTCCGGCATTCCTTCCCGCGTGGCGGTGGGCTTCCTGCCCGGTGAACGTCAGGGCAACGACGAATGGACGGTCTCGGTCCGGGACATGCACGCCTGGCCCGAACTCTGGTTCGAGGGCTATGGTTGGGTGCGATTCGAGCCCACGCCCACGATCGCCTCGCCACCCCCGTGGACCGTCGTGTCCGGCACGAGTGATGCAGGTCCGGAAGGTCCGGAACAGCCGGAGGAGCCGGCTCCCGTCCCTCCGGTCGAGGACGAAAGCCCGACCCCCGAGCCCATTCCGGAGGAGGCCCCTCCGCCGATGGAAGAGCCGCCCGCCTGGCAGCAGGTCCTCAAGGTAGGCGGCATGTCAGCAGGCATCGCCGCCCTCGTTGCCGCGATCGCGTCGCTGCCGATGTTGCTGCGCAGCCGGCGACGCAGCAGCCGACTCGCTGGCGTCGGACCGCCGGCACAACAGGTCGAGAACGCCTGGGCCGAGGTGCGGGATTCGATCGTCGACTATGGCGGACGCTGGCCGGCCGGTTCACCACGGGTGATCGGGACCCAGATAGCCCATGACCTGGACGATCAGTCGGCTCAGGCAATGACCTCTCTGTCGCTGATGGTCGAACGGGCCCGCTATTCGCAGCATCATCCGATCAATGCGGACCTGGGCGCCATCACCCATCAGGTCCGCAGGGGACTTGCCGACCGCAGCCGCCGCCAGGACCATTTCGCGGCAACCTGGTGGCCCAAGTCCTTGTGGACCAGACTCGGCGCCAAGCTGGTGGGCAGCTGATCCGGAACGATCCAAAAAGCCCCCCCCCGATGAGGTGAGCGGGAACTGTCCCACCATGCACACATGAATAAGGGATCCGACCGGAGTCGGATCCCTTATTTCTTGGTCCAGCGTGTCTGTTTCAGAGCCCCTCGTCCTGACGCCGCCGCCAGCGCTCCTCGATCTTGTCCATGAAGGAACCATCGCTGGCTCCTGTCCGCTGACCCGCCTGCACCTTCGAAGGCCCGGCCTGATTTGGTTCAACTCGTCGATAAGCGGTGACAGCGATGACCGTGGAGGCGAGCATGATCACGAACCCAACGACGGAAATTGCCCAGTGGGCTCGCATGCCGGCCACCAACATGGCACACCCTGCGACGAACGCGAGACCTGCGATTGCGGCGCGCTTTCGTTGCAGCGTGCGAGGGGTCTTGGTGCCGCGCAGCGTATGAGCCAACTTTGGGTCTTCCGCCGCGAGTGCTGCCTCCATCTGTTCCAGGAGTTTCTGCTCCTCATCCGACAGTGCCACCCGCGCCACCTCCCACCCGTTCGAAGTATTTTTCACCCCACACCGGGGCGACCTCTCAAGTGTAGATTCTATTCCCGCCCAAGAAAACCCGACCCAGAATTGGACGCTCATTCAGAACGCCTGGGACGGGTGAGCGATGCTCTTCGCACGGCTTGTGGACCGAATTTTGCCACGGCTGCATCCATTGCCTGCTCGGCTTCCCGCCAACCACACTCCGGTTCTCCCAATTCGGGTTGCAGATGAGCGTCCGATCGGTCCACGAGTCCCGTCACGCGCACCCCGATCTTCCGGATTCGCGCTCGTCGCAGGCCGAGCGCCCGCCACAACACCAACGCCTGGGAGTGGATTTCTCCCCCGGAATCGCTGAGACCCCGCATCGTGGCCGAGCGGGTGATCTGAGTGAAATCCGCGAACCGCACGGTGATCACGACCGTTCGTCCCAACACGCCGGAACTGCGCATGCGAGCGGCAGTGCGGTCCGCCAGGCGCAGGAGCTCACGACACACCACCTGTTCATCGTCCGTGTCGCGGCCGAAGGTCTCCTCGGAACCGACGCTGCGCTCGGGTGGCCGACCGATCACGGGACGGGGGTCCCGCCCCCAGGAGAGGTTGTGCAGGTGGGCGCCCTGATGGATCCCGAAGGCCCGCTGAAGAGTGCCCCTGGGGGTGTGCGCCAGTTCTGCAACCTGATGCAGACCGAGACGGTGCAGCTTTTCCGCAGTGGTCTCCCCCACACCCCACATCGCTTCGACGGGCAACTGATGCAGGAATGCGACGACGTCGGCTGGTGGAATCTCGCGCAACCCGTCGGGCTTGGCCGCGTTCGAGGCGAGCTTCGCCACGAACTTGGTCGGGCCGATACCCACCGAACAGGTGATGCCCTGTTCATCATGGACCTTGGCCCGGATCAGCTCGCCGATCATCGCGGCAGGGCTGCTCCCGTCCCGGACGCTGTGGAGCGCCCCGGTGATATCCAGGAAGGCCTCGTCGATGGAGGCGGACTCGACGACGGCGGTGAAGGACTCGAAGATCGCGCGAATGCCGCGGGAGGTCTCCGCATAGGCATCGAAGTCCGGCGGCAGCACAATCGCCTCGGGACACAGCCGTCGAGCACGGGTCATCGGCATGCCACCGGAGATCCCGTGGGCGCGAGCCGGGTAGGTCGCCGACAACACCACACCGCGGGTGGCACCGCCGACAAGGACCGGCTTGCCGACGAGCTCGGGGCGCCGACGGAGCTCAACCGATGCATAGAAGGCATCCATATCGACGTGCAGGATCGTGGGCACGATCGACCGGCCACGCTCTCGACGTTCAGCGGCGACAGGGGACAACCGATCCGCCCGCGGCCGCGATGACGGTCCGGGTTGCGGGGTCATTGGGTCAGTCGGCAGCAGCGCCGGAGTGAGTGGCGAGAACGTGCAGTCGCGTGGCCGACTCGAGATAGGCAGAGTTCCCTGCTGCAGCAGCCTCAAGCTCCAACAACTCGTCGGAGTGTCCCTCCGCCGCCGCCTCCGGCACCTGATCGGCGATCACGCCGACGCCGTGCTCGGCCAGGACCTCCCACCCACCAGCCGCAAGCAGGTCGAGCAGGACCGGCCGATCGAGCAGCCCGCCGTCCTGCAGGATCTCGCGTGCGACATCGAAATTTCCGGCCTCGGCCTGCTGCCACACCCACGGCAGCCGTTGGTTGATGACAATGCTCAGCAGGCCCCCCGGTTTCAGCGTCGTGGCCATCGCGGCCAGCGCTTCGGCGGTCCCCTCCCGGCGATCGAGGACGCGGTGGAACGTGAAGACATCCACCGAACCCGGCGGCACGATCTCCGCCAGCGTCCCGGTGTCACCCTGCACAGCGGTCATCCTGTCGGACAATTCTCGCTCTGCAGCCCGACGCTGTGTGGCAGCGAGGGCGTCGGGGGAAGGGTCGATCACCAGCACGGTGTGGCCGGCCTCGGCCAAGGCCGCAGCGATGCCGCCCGTGCCGCCGCCCAGGTCCACCACATTTAGCCCACTCCCCCGGAGGTCGAGCTGGGTCACCAGCAATTCGTTGAGCCACTGCTGCGCGGTCGATCGGCGGCGCCGCCCGGTCGATCGACGATTGCCAGAACCCACCTGCTGGAACTCGTTCATTCTCGTCCTCCTTTGCTTGTCGAGCCTAGTGTGTGCCGCCCACTCCCAGTGGTCGGGGCGAAGTGTCGTGCCCACCACATCAGAGCGGTGGACCCTGTCGCGGCGGTCTCATCGGCCTGAGCTGCCGGGACTGGAATGCCAGAGCTTCCGGGGTGCCGCGGCCGCCGGCGTACCCGCCGGGACCACGTCCGCATAAGCCGACTGCCGGAACCCGCTCGGGTGGACCAACATCCTCCGCCCGCCCCCGGTGAAACCGGCCGGCACCTCGGCCATGACGTCCCGGACCACCGCGAGTGCCCGAGCGGGATCTCCGGTGAGCTCCTGCTCGCGGCGCCAGATCTCGAAGAGCGCCCCCAGATCCCAGCAGCCGTGGGCGAGCAGGGAGACCCCGCGCGGACCGGTGCGGCGCAGGTCACCTCGCACGATCAGCAGCCACGAACCGAACAGCGTCTGTGCATAGGGTCCCTGGGCGTCTTCGAAGAACGTCGCATCGACGGGTCCGGTCGTGTCATCGAGGGTCAGGAACACCACCCGGCGTCCCGAGCGCACCGGTGGTGTCTGGGTGGCGACCTTGACGCCGGCGACGAGGAGATCGTCGCGGCGGCGGGTGCGCAGAAGATCCTTCGACCATGTCACGCCCAGGGCATCGAGCAGGGGGCGATAGAAGTCGACGACGTGTCGGCTGGCGTCCATGCCGAGCACGCTCAGCTCCGCCCGGACACGCTCGGTATCGGTCATCTCCGGCAGCCCCGAGGGCGTGATCTCGTCATCGGCGTCGAAGTCCAGCGGCAACTGGATCTCCTGTGGCCGCACCTCGGCGGGACGCTGGGACTGGGCCCTGGCCCGGTCGCGCGGATCGGTCGGCGCGGCTCTCCCGGGATCGGCCGACTGGGCCTCGAGCTGGGCGGTCCGCTGCTCAGCGGCAGTGGGGAGCGGTCCCGGGCGTACGCGGCCCAGTCCCCGCGCCCGGGCCGCCCGATTGGCCACGCGGGTGTCGCGGTCGAGATCGGCGACGGTGAGCAACAGGTCGCGGCGGGGG
>DUOB01000138.1 GCA_012839035.1 Propionibacterium sp. | reverse complement strand
GGGTCTGCGGTCGGCCGCCGCTGGCGGTCGCGAGGAACGTGGTGATCTCACCGCGTTCGGCCTCGATGTAGTTCTGGATGGCGGCCGCGACCAGCGCCACCCCCGCGTGCCGGCCGGCACCCAGCCGGCCTTCCTCCCGCACCCGGTCGATCCAGCCCGTGTCGGCCCAGACCGGCTCGCCCCGGGTCACCTCGGGGGCGTTCAGGAGCTCGCTGATGAAGCTCTTGTTCGTGGCGCCGCCGTCGATCACGACGGTGGTCTCGGTGACGGCCCGTCGCAGCCGGGCCAGGGCCTGCTCGCGGGTATCCCCCTGGGCAATGATCTTCGCGATCATGGAGTCGAAATCGCCGGGGATGGTGTCGCCCTCCGCCACGCCGGTGTCGATGCGTACGCCTGGACCCGACGGGAACTCGAGGCGGGCGATCCGGCCCGGAGCGGGCGCGAAGTCCCGATCGGGATCCTCCGCGTTCAGCCGGGCCTCGACGGCATGCCCGCGTTCGACCGGACGGTCACCGGCCAGCGGTTCACCCGCGGCGATCCGGAGCTGCGCCGTCACGAGGTCGAAGCCGGTCACTGCCTCGGTGATCGGATGCTCCACCTGCAGCCGGGTGTTGACCTCGAGGAATGCGAACGTCCCGGTCTCGGGTTGATAGAGGAACTCAACCGTGCCTGCGCCGGCGTACCCCACCGCCAAGGCCAGCCGTTCCGCCGACGCCCGCACCTCGGCGGTCTGGTCGTGGGTCAGCAACGGGGAGGCGGATTCCTCGATGACCTTCTGGTTGCGGCGCTGCACGGAGCAGTCGCGGACGCCGAGCGCCCACGCCGTCCCCTGGCCGTCCGCGATGATCTGGACCTCGATGTGCCGGGCACCGGTGACCAACTTCTCGAGGAAGACCACGGGGCTGCCGAACGATCGTTCCGCTTCGTCCCGGGTGCGCTGGAACGCGTCGGTCAGTTCCTCGGGGGAGCCCACTTTGCGGATGCCCCGGCCGCCACCGCCGGCGGTCGCCTTGAGCATCATCGGATAGCCGATCTCCTCGGCGCTCGCCAGGGCTGCCTCGAGGGTGTCGACGCCGCCGCGGCTCCAAGGCGCGACCGGTACGCCGACCTCCTCCGCGATCAGCTTCGAGCCGATCTTGTCGCCCAGCTTGCGCATCGCTGCCGCGCTCGGACCAACGAACGTGATCCCGAGGCTGTCGCACAGCTCCACGAACGTCGGATCCTCGGCCACGAAGCCCCACCCGACCCATGCTGCATCGGCGCGCGTGGTCCGCAGTGCCTCGGCCAGCACCGCGTGATCCAGGTAGGGCCGCGCTGCCGCTGGACCGAGCAGATGCGCCTCATCCGCCTCGCGGACGAAGGCGGCATTCGCGTCCACATCCGTGAAGAGCGCAATGGTCCGAAGACGGGGTTCGGTGGAGCCGGCGAGGGCTCGTTGCTCGTTGAGGTCGCGCACGGCATGGATCAACCTCATGGCGGCTTCGCCGCGGTTGACGATGGCGATGCGCCCGATCGCAGACTGCATGACATGTGACCTTGCCACAACATCGCCCGCGCCAACATCCCACCCGCCCTTCTCTTGGGCGACGATTGCGGCCGAGATGGCTCCCGGGGGCCCAAACGACCCCGCGAGCGTCAGATGCCCAACAGGGCGTCCACGAAACCCTCGGCCTCGAACGGTGCCAGATCGTCGGCTCCCTCACCCAGTCCGACGAGTTTGACCGGCACCCCGAGCTCCCTTTGGACTTGGACGATGATGCCGCCCTTGGCGGACCCGTCCAGCTTGGTCAACACGATGCCGGAGACGTCGACGACCTCCCGGAAGGTCCGGGCCTGGGTGAGTCCGTTCTGTCCGGTGGTGGCGTCGATGACCAGGAGGACCTCGGTGACCTCGGCCTTTTTGTCGATGACCCGCTTCACCTTGCCCAGCTCATCCATCAACCCGGTCTTGGTGTGGAGGCGGCCCGCCGTGTCCACGATCACGCAGTCCACCTCCTGTTCGATGCCCGCCTGGACCGCCTCGAATGCGACCGACGCCGGATCGGCGCCTTCCGCGCCACGCACGGTGGGCACACCCACCTTGGCCCCCCAGGTCTCCAGCTGGTCTGCCGCGGCCGCGCGGAACGTGTCCGCGGCCCCCAGCAGAACGTCCTGATCCTCCGCGACGAGGACACGCGCCAGTTTGCCCACCGTCGTGGTCTTGCCTGTGCCGTTGACCCCGACGACCATCACCACGGACGGATTCTCCCCGCGGCGCGCGGTGTCCAGGCTGCGGTCCATGGTCGGATCGACAAGAGCCAGCAATTCCTCGCGCAGGATGTTGCGCGCGGTCTGCGGATCCTGGACGCCCTCGACCTTGAACCGGGTGCGGAGCTTGTCGACCAGCTCGGTGGTGGGCCCGACACCCAGATCGGAGGTGATGAGGGTGGCCTCGAAGTCGTCCCAGGTTTCCTCGGTGACGGTGCCACCCGACAACAGATTCAGCAGCCCCCGCGCAAGCAGGTTGTTCTTTCCCGCCAACCGCTCCCGGAGCCGCCGCAGCCGGGTGCGGGGTGCCTCCGGCGTCTCGATCCGCTCCTCGACAAGGGTGCCCGCACCCGCCCCCAGATCCGGGTGTTCGAGGGTGGCGGTGCCCGTGCCCTCGCCCACACCGCCGCCACCCGACGGGCCGGCGCCGAGCTCATCACGACGCTGGCGCTCAAGCGCACGCTTGCGGCTGACCCCGACACCGATGCCGACGCCAATGAGCAGGAGCGCGACGACCGCGCCGATGATGATGTAAAGCAAAGTCGAATCCACGCACCCATCCTAGGGAGCGGCTCCGACAACGCCCGCTCGATCCGGGGAGTGGTGCCACCTACGATGGAACCGAGCAAGAAGCCAGGTCAGGGGGAACCATGACGCTCAAAGGTGAATACGTCCCGAGTCCTTCGGCGAAGGCCCGCAACCATGTGGAGCAGATTCTCGAAGCCGGCACCACCGACGTGGCCACGATGATGGATCGCCCCGTCGTGCTGCTCACGATGCTGGGCATCTCGGGCAAGATCCGCAAGGTTCCGCTGATGCGCGTGGAGCACGATGGCCGTTATGCCGCAGTGGCCTCGCAGGGCGGTGCGCCCACCCATCCGAAGTGGTATGCGAATCTCAGGAAGAACCCGGTGCTCGAACTCATGGACGGAGCCTCGACCCGGACGATGCGGGCCCGCGAACTGAGCGGTGCCGAACGTGATGAGTGGTGGGAGCGGTGCGTGGCGGCGTACCCGCCCTATGCCGATTATCAGGAAAAGACGACACGGCAGATCCCGGTCTTCATCCTGGAGCCCGTCGCCGACTGACCGGGCCCGGCATCAGCGGAACAGCTTCTCCAGCCGCTCCGGGACCTCACCCTCACCATTGAGTGCCTGCGCTGCGCGGGCGAACCGGTTGGCCAGCCGCGGATGCTTCTGCTTGCCCTTGCCCCCCAGTCCCATCGCGACCACGCCCCAGACGCCGAGAGCGACCAGCAGCGCGATGGCGGTGAAGATGAACACGCTCATGTGGACGAGCCCTCCGGTCCTTGGGTGGGGTCAGTCACGAGGACCGTGACTGGCATTCAGTGTGACAAACGGGGATCAGGTGACCAATGCGTGTCGGTCACGATCCGATTACGCGCGTGTGAAGTCTCACGCAGCCGCCCCGAGCGGCCGACGCCCAGTCTAGGCTGAAGAACTCTTATTTACCCGCGTTCCGTGCCACTGTGCGTAACGTTCAGTCCCGCAGCCGCTGCGAGATCACGGTGGACACACCGTCACCGCGCATGGTGACCCCATAGAGCGCGTCGGCGATCTCCATCGTCCGCTTCTGGTGGGTGATCACCAGCAACTGCGAGTTCTCCCGGAGCTGTTCATAGATCTCCAGGAGCCGGCCGAGGTTGACGTCGTCCAGCGCCGCCTCGACCTCGTCGAGGATGTAGAACGGGCTCGGCCGCGCGATGAACAACGCGACGAGGAAGGCCACCGCCACCAAGGAGCGCTCGCCACCCGACAGGAGTGACAGCCGCTTCACCTTCTTGCCCGGTGGGCGCGCCTCGACATCCACACCGGTCGTGAGCCACTCCCCCGGTTCGGTCAGGACCAGCCGGCCCTCTCCACCCGGGAAGAGCCGGGCGAAGACGTGGGTGAAAGCGACCTCAACGTCCGCGTACGCCTCCGCGAACACCTGCTGCACGCGGTTGTCCACCTCCTCGATGATGTCGAGGAGATCCCTGCGCGTACGCCGGATGTCCTCCAGCTGCTCCGACAGGAACTGGTGCCGCTCCTGCATCGCGTCGAATTCCTCCAGCGCGAGCGGGTTGATCCTGCCCAGCTGCTTGAGGCCGCGCTCGGCCTTGGCCAGCCGCTTCTCCTGGTCGGCCCGGACGAAGGGGACGGGCGCGGGGCGTTCATCGTCCTCGGTGAGGGCGGTGCCATCGGGCTTGGTCAGCACCGGAATCAGCGTCTCCGGACCGAACTCACCCGTAAGCGTCTCCGCGTCCAGGCCGAGCTCACTCAGGGCCCGCTCGGCCAGCGCATCGACCTTCATCCGTTGCTGGGCACGGGCGAGTTCGTCGCGGTGCACCGAGTCGACGAGCTTCTGCAGCTCCTCGTTGAGTTCCCGGGTGCGCAGGCGGGCGGCCTGCACGGCCTGGTCCGCCGCCTGTCGATCGGCTTCGGCCCTGGCTCGCTCGGTGTCCGCGACCGCTTTGGACTCGGCCACGTGGCGGGCGAGCTGTTCGGCCGCCTCCTTCACGGTGCGCGCTGCGGCCGCCTCGATCAGGAGGCG
>DUOB01000137.1 GCA_012839035.1 Propionibacterium sp. | reverse complement strand
GGGGAAGCCGCCGGTGGCGAGCGGGCCCCAGCGTTCCGGGGTGATGCGGATCAGCGATTTCCCCTGCGTACGCATCGCCGCGCGATATTCGTCCCAGTCCGGGTGCTCGCCGCTGATGCACCGGAAATAGTCGACGAGCGCCTCAACGCTGTCCGGCTGGTGCAGCACCTCCGCCTGACCGTCCACCTGCACCCAGGCGTCATTCCAGTCGTCGGAGAGCACGCACACGCTGACCGCGGGATCGCGTTCGGCATTCCTGGTCTTTGCTCGACCCGGATAGGTGGAGATCACGATGCGGCCCTGGTCGTCCACTCCCCCGGTCACGGGTGACATCTGCGGCGTACCGTCCTTGCGCCGGGTCAGAAGGATCATGCGGTGCCGGGGACGCACGAAGTCGAGCAGCTCCGCACGCTCAACCGTCGTGTTCGTCGCGATCTTGCGTGCCATTGCGGTTCCTCTCCAGGGGCCATCCCAATACAGCCAAGTAAAGCAAAAAGCCGGATGCCCTGAAAGAATTCAGAGAATCCGGCACAAGTAGCCCCGACGGGATTCGAACCCGCGCTACCGCCTTGAGAGGGCGGCGTGCTAGGCCGCTACACAACGGGGCCTCTAGCTGAAGAAACCTAGCACGAGCACGAATGTTGCGCTAAATCGCTTCTCCGCTGGGGTATAAGGACTCGAACCTCAACTAACTGAACCAGAATCAGTCGTGCTGCCAATTACACCATACCCCACTGCCACTGGTCTCCCAGGGCTCTGGATTGCCGTGACTTTCGCCCCGGCAACGAGGAGAAACATTACTCCACGCAGGGACTTCACCGCAAATCACATGCCTGTCAGTGTGCCGCTGGGCGGTGAACCTCCGGCACTGTACGCCGCACTTTCATGGCCACCGCCACCCCCGCCGCAATGAGCGTGATGATGGAATAGACGATCACGTCGGAGAAGGCCCGGGCCCAGCCCAGCTCGGTCAGAGTGCGGCTGGCGGCGATGGTGGAGGTGAGCCCGGCCAGGGTGAATGCGAAGAGGTTGTTGACGACGTGCGCCGCCACGGCCGCCTCGATGCCGCCGGTGCGGAGCACGAGCCATCCCATGACCAGACCGAACGCAAACCGGCTGAGGAACAGGGCGAGATTCTGGGTCCCGTGGAACAGCGAGAACACCAGGGCTGACGCCACGACCCCGAACCAGGGATTGGCGACCAACGATCCGAGTGCCTGGAGGAGATAGCCCCGGAACAGGAACTCCTCCGCGGCCGCCTGGAAGGGCGCCGTCAGCAGGATCACCACGAAAAAGACCCAGAACCCCTGTTGTGGCTGCCAGGTCGTGTCGCGCAGCACCATCGTCCCGATATAGGCCCCGAACACGACCGCCGCGACACCGAGGCTCGCCAGCAAATAGCGCCACCGGGGTCGGCCCTCGACCGACCACAGATAGCCCGGGCGCACCATGTGCCACGAGCGCAGCATCAACAGGCAGATCGGAATCAGCAGTGCGATGTGCAGGTGGGAGGCCAGCATTCCCTCCCAGTGCTCGAAGCGCTGCGCGGCGGCAAAGAACTCCTCCTGCGGCTGCTCCCGATGACCGACCCGCCAGGCCACCAGCAGGACGCCGGAGGCGAGCGAGCTGCCGATCAGGATCCAGAAGACCGGTGTGAGCAGGACTCCCAGGACCGAGCGCCACCAGGCGTACGACTCCCCCCGCAGGATCAGCGGATAGGTTGCGCCCGGCCGGGGATCCGCCAACCCGGGCGATCCCCAGCCGTGAGTCCGGGCGAGGGGCTCGCCGGCCACCTCAGGCCTCGATGCCCGCGCGAGCTCGTGCCAAGCGGGCGAGCGTGGAGGCCCGGCCCAGCAGTTCCATCGATTCGAACAGCGGCGGTGACACCTTGCTGCCGGTGAGCGCCACCCGGACGGGACCGAACGCGAACTTGGGCTTCAGCCCCAGACCCTCCACGAGCGAGGCCCGTAGGGCGGCCTGGATCGGCTCCGCCTCGAATGTCTCCAGCGACTCCAGCGCCCCGATCGCGGCATCGAGCACCGCGGCATCGTCGGCCTTGAGCTGGGCCTTCTCCTCGATCTCGATCTGCTCATCCGGGGTGAACAGGAAGCGAAGTTTCTCGACGACCTCGTCGCAGGTGTTCAGGCGTTCCTTGATCAACGGCGTCGCACCTTCGAGCATGCCGAGCTCGTCCGCCCGCGGCGGATCGCTGATGAGCCCCGCGTCGACCATGAACGGCACCAGATGCGGCACCAGCTCGGCGTCCGGGAGCATCCTGATGTGCGCAGCGTTGATCGCCTCGCACTTCTTCTGATCGAACCGTGCGGGGTTGCCACTGACACGCCGAATGTCGAAGGCTTCCGCCATTTCGGCCATCGTGAACACATCGCGGTCCTCGGCGATCGCCCAGCCGAGCAGCGCCAGATAGTTCAGCAGACCCTCGGGCAGGAATCCGCGCTCGCGATATTCCGCGAGACCGGACCCGGCATCGCGCTTGGACAGTCGGCGGTTCCCCTCCCCCATGACCATGGGCAGGTGGCCGAAGATCGGCGTACGCCCCGATCCCACCCCGAGCTCGGCGAGTGCCTCGTGGAGCACGATCTGGCGCGGCGTGGACGACAGCAGATCCTCCCCGCGCAGCACATGGGTGATGTGCATGAGGGAGTCATCGACGGGGTTGACGAGGGTATACAGCGGATCGCCGTTGCCCCGCACGATCACATAGTCCGGGACATTGCCGACCGGGAACGTGATCTCGCCACGCACCAGATCGTGAAACGTGATGTCCCGGTCCGGCATGCGCATGCGGACGACGTAACCCCGGCCCTCGCTCTCATAGGCGGCGCGCTGGTCCTCCGGGAGATCGCGACAGTGCCCGTCATAGCCAGGGTCCCCACCGGCGGCGGCGGCGCGTGCCTCCTGCTCCTCGCGGGTGCAATAGCAGCGATAGGCCCGGCCGTCGGCAATCAGGCGGGACACGATGTCCGCGTACAGGTCCCTGCGCTCCGACTGCACATAGGGCCCGTACGCCCCGCCCTGCTCCGGACCCTCGTCAGGGTCCAAATCGAGCCAGTGGAGGGCGTCGAGCACGCCCTGCCGGGATTCCTCGGTGCTGCGGGCCGCGTCGGTGTCCTCGATCCGCAGCACGAACGTGCCACCGAAGTGGCGGGCGAAGGCCCAGTTGAACAGCGCGCTGCGGACGTTGCCCACGTGCAGGTTGCCGGTGGGCGAGGGTGGGAAGCGTACGCGGACCTCGCTGGGCCGGATGCCGCCGAGCACCTCCGATTCGTCGGTGTGGACTGGATGGGACGCGGGCGCGTCGGTCACTGCTGAGCTCCTGCTGGGTTGTTGCGGCTCCCGACCACCGGGTTGGCGAGGGTGCCGAGTTGTTCGATGCTGACGCTGACGGTCTGTCCGGGCTCCATGAGACCGACGCCACCGGGGGTGCCCGTCAACAGGACGTCACCGGGGAGCAGCGTCATATAGCTGGAGATGAACGATACGAGATCCCGGATCGAGTGGACCATGTCCGACGTGGAGGCGTTCTGGTGCAGTGCACCGTCGAGAGTGGTGGTAATGCGGAGGTTCTGGGCCTCCTCGACCGACAGATGACAGGTGATCCACGGGCCGAGGGGGCAGGAGGTGTCGAAGCCCTTGGCCCGGCTCCACTGCGCCTCGTTGAACTGGATGTCCCGCGCCGACACATCGTTGCCGATCGTGTAGCCGAAGATCACGTCCTGCACCCGCTCCGGCGGGACCTCTTTGCAGATCCGGCCGATCACGACCGCCAGCTCGCCCTCGAACCCGACCTCATTGGAGAAGTCGGGATAGATGATCGCCTCGTCGGGACCGATGACGGCGGTGTTGGGCTTGAAGAACGTGATCGGGGTGTCGGTCAGCTCCTGGCCCAGATCCCTGGCGAGATCGACATAGTTGGGACCGACGGCGATCACCTTGCTGCGGGGGATGACCGGGGCCAGCAGCCGGACATCCGCCAGGGCATGACGTTCCCCGGTGAACTGGACCGCTGAGGCCAGCGGATCACCGCTGATGACCGCGACGGTATCGGGATGTTCCCCGCCGTCCGCGGCGAGCTCGACAAGACCAAAGACCGGATCTCCGCCGGTGGAAAAGCGTGCGACGCGCATTACCCCACCCTATAGGTCTGTTGCGCGGTGAACGGCATACTGCCACCCATGAACAGCAGCGACCTCCCGCGCTTCGACACCGTCGACCTCATCCGTGCCAAGCGGGACGGGCAGGTCCTGACCGATGCCCAGATCGACTGGTGGATCCGGGCCTACACGAGCGGTCACATCGCCGACGAACAGATGGCCGCCCTGGCCATGGCGATCTTCTTCCGGGGACTCGAGCCGCGGGAGCTGCGTCGCTGGACGGCGGCCATGATCGGGACCGGCGAGCGGCTGGACTTCTCCGGTCTGGGGTGGCCCACCGCCGACAAACACTCGACGGGTGGGGTGGGTGACAAGATCACACTGCCGCTGGCACCGCTCGTGGCAGCCTGCGGGGTTGCGGTCCCCCAGCTCTCCGGCCGCGGGCTCGGGCACACGGGTGGCACCCTCGACAAGCTCGAGTCGATCCCGGGTTGGCAGGCATCGCTCACCAACGAGCGCATGCGCGAGATTCTGCGGGACGTCGGGGCCGTGATCTGCGCGGCGGGATCGGGTCTCGCGCCGGCGGACAAGAAGTTGTACGCCCTCCGCGACGTCACCGGCACCGTCGAGTCGATCCCCCTCATCGCCAGTTCGATCATGAGCAAGAAGATCGCTGAAGGCACCGGCGCCTTGGTTCTGGACGTCAAGGTCGGTTCGGGCGCGTTCATGAAGACGGCCGATCAGGCAGCGGAGCTGGCCCGCACGATGGTCGGTCTGGGCACGGACGCCGGCGTACGCACGACGGCTCTCCTCACGGACATGGCGACACCCCTGGGCCGCACCGCCGGGAATGCGCTCGAGGTGCGGGAGTCGGCCGAGGTGCTGGCCGGTGGCGGTCCAGCCGACGTGGTCGAGCTGACGCTGGCCCTGGCCCGGGAGATGCTCGCCGGTGCCGGGCGCGGTGACGTCGACCCCGCCGACGTGTTGGCTTCGGGGAAGGCCATGGACGTGTGGCGCGCGATGATCACGGCACAGCACGGGGACCCGGATGCGCCGCTCCCCCTGGCCCGGCACACCGAGGTCGTCCGAGCGGATTCCAGCGGCTATGCGGCATCCCTCGACGCGCTCTCCGTCGGCCTCGCCGCCTGGCGGCTGGGTGCCGGCAGGGCCCGCAAGGAGGATCCGGTGCAGGCGGGTGCGGGGGTGGAATGGCATGTTCGCCCGGGCGAAGCGGTGCGGCGCGGGGATCCTGTGTTCACCCTGCACACCGACACTCCGGACCGTTTCGAACCGGCGTTGGCCGACCTGGCGGATGCCCTCGTGATCGCCGCGGAGCCCCCCGCGATCGGCCCCGTCGTGCTCGATCGGATCGGCTGAGCACTGTGGCCTCCGTGGATTCTCGTCCTGGGTTCCCGCTTGCCCTTCGCTATTCGGTGATCAACCCATAGAGGTAGGCGTCGCTGAGTGCCTCCCACGATGCCTCGATGACGTTCTCCCCCACTCCGACGGTGGTCCAGGACCGTTCCCCGTCGGTGGTGTCGATGAGCACCCGGACGGTGGCATCGGTGCCGTGTCCCTCGTCGAGGATGCGGACTCGGTAGTCCGTGAGGTCATAGGCCAGGACCTGCGGATAAGCATCGGCCAGCGCGCGTCGCAACGCATGGTCCAGGGCGTTCACGGGGCCGTTGCCCTCGCCCACGAAAAGCCGCTCGATCGCCTTGGCGCTCAGCTTCACGGTCGCCTCGGTGTCAGTTTCATCCGTGCCGTTGGAATGAGTGTTGACCCGCCAGCGCTGGACCTCGAACGGCCGCGGCAGTTGCCCGGTGACATCACGCAGCAACAACTCGAAGCTGGCATCGGCCGCCTCATACGAATAGCCGCGGGCCTCCCGCTCCTTGATGGCGTCGGTCACCTGCGCAGCGACGTCGCGATCGGAGAGGTCGTAGCCGAGCTCCTCCCCCTTGAGCTGGATGTTCGCCCGGCCGGCCATGTCCGAGACGAGCGTACGCATGTCGTTCCCGACCACAGCCGGGTCAACATGCTGATAGAGCATCGGATCCACCCTGATCGCCGACGCGTGGAGACCCGCCTTGTGCGCGAAAGCCGACTGGCCCACATAGGGCTGCCGTGGTGAGCTGGGGCTGTTGGTCACTCCGGCAATCGCATGGGAGATCCGGGTCGCCTCGGCGAGAGAACCGGGCGGGAGGACCTCCCACCCGTACTTCAACTCCAGGTTCGCGACCACCTGCAGCAGGTCAGCATTGCCCGTGCGCTCCCCATAGCCATTGATCGTGCCCTGGACGTGCACGGCCCCAGCCTCGACAGCAGCGATCGTGTTCGCGACCGCGCATCCCGAGTCATTGTGACAATGGATGCCCAGGTCCACCCCGACCTCCGCCGCATCACCGACGATGTCCGGCATCCACGACGGGAGCATGCCGCCGTTCGTGTCACACAGCACCACAACCTCGGCGCCGGCGTCCGCCGCGGTGCGGACGACCTCAAGGGCGTACGCCCGGTCGGCCCGGTAGCCGTCGAAGAAGTGTTCGGCATCCAGGAAAACCCGCTGTCCCTCCGCCACGAGATGCGCGACCGTGTCGGCGATCATCTCGAGGTTCTCGGCGAGCGTGGTACGCAACGCCTGTTCGACGTGACGCACGTGGCTCTTGGCCACCAAGCACGCAACCGGTGCACCCGAATCGCGCAGGGCCGCGACCATCGGGTCGTCCGCGGCCACCCGCCCCACTCGACGGGTCGACCCGAACGCCGACAGTGTCGCGTTCCGGAGCGTGATCTCGCCCGCGCGGACCGCGTCGAAGAAGGCCGTGTCACCGGGATTGGCTCCCGGCCAACCGCCCTCGATGAACGTAACGCCGAAGGCGTCGAGGTGGCCCGCAATCTTCAGCTTGTCGGCCACTGACAGCCGGAGCCCTTCCTGTTGGGCGCCGTCACGGAGCGTCGTGTCATAGACATGGAACGACTCGGGGGCGGCGAGGGTGGGGAAAGGGTGGGAATCCTGGCTCAGTGTCACCCACACAGTCTCGTCAGACGCCCAGAATCTGGCCAGTCCCTCTCGCGGGCTGAGATCGGCCGTCCATCGGGGACGCTGGCACGCCTCAACGAACGCGGGTCAGCCAGCCCTCGACGTCCTCGGCGCGCCCGAACTGGAGATCGAGCAGCGACTGCCGCAGTGCAGACGTGTGTTCCCCCACCTCGCCACCGGCCACCCGGTAGGTCCGCCCGGACTCGTCGGCGAAGCCGCTGATCGGGGTGATGACCGCAGCGGTGCCGCAGGCGAACACCTCGGAAATCGACCGGTCGCCGATCCCTTCCAACAGTTCGGCGAGGCCCACCGGGCGCTCGACCGCGCGCAGACCCTGCTTGGCGGCCAACATGAGGATCGACGACCGGGTGACCCCTTCGAGGATCGATCCGGTGAGGGCCGGGGTGACGAGTTCATCCCCCCGGACGAAACAGATGTTCATCCCACCGAGCTCCTCCACGAACTCGTGGCGGCCGGCATCGGCGAACAGGACCTGGGCGCAACCGTTCTGCGCGGCCTCCTCCTGGGCGAGCAGCGACGACGCATAGTTGCCGCCGCACTTGGCCGCACCCGTGCCGCCGGCGCCCGCACGCGAATATCTGGTGGAGATCCAGATGTCGACCGGTTTCACGCCGGAGGCGAAATAGGCGCCGGCCGGGCTGGCGATCAGCGAATAGGTGACGTGGTGCGAAGCGCGTACCCCGAGGAAGGCCTCGGAGGCGAACATGAAGGGACGCAGATATAGGCTCGCCTCACCGCCGTCGGGGTCAGGGACCCATGCATGGTCCGCACTGACCAGCTGATGGAGGCTCTCCATGAAGGCTTCGACCGGTAGCTCCGGCAACCCGAGACGCTGGGCCGATCGCTGGAACCGCCGAGCGTTCTCCTCCGCACGGAACAACCAGATCGAGCCGTCGGGGTGCCGGTAGGCCTTCAATCCCTCGAACACGCCCTGGGCGTAGTGGAGGATCGCCGCGGCCGGGTCGAGCTGAAAGGGAGCGTAGGGCACCACGGCCGAGTCGTGCCAGCCGTCAGCGACCGTCCAGGTGGCGACCGCCATGTGATCGGTGAACCTCGTTCCGAATCCCGGATTTGCCAGGATGGCCGCCCGCTCGTGCGCGGAGCGCGGATGCGGGTTGGGGCGGACGTCGAAGTTCAGACTCATGCGGGGAACTTATCGCATGGGACGGGCTTGTCCGACGTACGCCGCACAGCCGGATTCGTGAGACCCTTGTCCACTCGATGGCACGATCACTACATTTCGTCTGGTGTCGACGAACCTGAACAACAGCAAGCCCACCCTGGCTGTCATTGGTGGGGACGGAATCGGACCGGAAGTCGTTGCCGAGGGGCTCAAGGTCCTTGACGCGGTGGCCGGTGCCGACGCCTTCGAGAAGGTGGACTATGACTTGGGCGCGGAGCGCTGGCTCCGCACGGGTGAGGTCCTGCCCGACTCGGTCGTTGAGGAACTCAAGCAAGCAGACGTCATCCTGCTGGGCGCGGTGGGTGCCGCCCCCGGTGATACGCGCGTGCCGTCCGGCATCCTGGAGCGCGGACTGCTCCTGCGTCTGCGCTTCCTCTTCGACCACTACGTCAACCTTCGCCCGTCGAAGATCTATCCGGGCATGCCGATTCCGCTCGCGGATCATGTGCTCAATGGCAAGTCCGTCGACTTCCTGATCGTGCGCGAGGGCACCGAGGGTCTCTATTGCGGCAACGGCGGCGTTGTCCGTCAGGGCACCCCCAACGAGATCGCCACCGAGGTCAGCGTCAATACCGCGCTGGGCGTTGAGCGGATCATCCGGGATGCGTTCGTGCGGGCCACCAGGCGTCGCAACCACGTCACCCTCGTGCACAAGCACAACGTGCTGGTCAACGCCGGCGGTCTGTGGCGGCGCTACTTCGAGGAGATCGCTGCGGAATACCCCCAGGTGCAGACCGACTATCTGCACATCGACGCCGCCACGATCTTCCTTGCCACCGATCCGGCGCGTTTCGACGTGATCGTGACCGACAATCTGTTCGGCGACATCCTCACCGACCTCGCCGGCGCAGTAACCGGCGGCATTGGTTTGGCCGCGAGCGGCAACATCAACCCTGAGGGTCGCTTCCCGTCGATGTTCGAGCCGGTGCACGGGTCCGCGCCCGACATTGCGGGCCAGCAACTGGCGGATCCGACAGCCGCGATCCTGTCGACGGCGATGATGCTGGACCACCTCGGCCGCGCCGATGACGCCCGCCGGATCGAGGAGGCGGTCAACTCCGATATCGCCGAGCGCCAAGGCGAGCGGCGCACCACCGCTGGCATCGGTGATGCCATCGCCGCTCGCGTCTGACATCTGCTTCTGTCACAAGAACGGTCAACGTCCGCTGCCGGAGTCTTCCGGCAGCGGCTTTGGCTTTCCCCCGACTCACCGGGAACGGATCAGCAGATCGACGACCGTGTCCCCATCCGGCTGGGTGGCGGTGGTGATCCGCCACACCTCGGCGTCCTGTGCCATGCCCGTTCCGAATCCTCCGATGTTGGTCATGACGCATACCCCTGACAGATCGGGTTCGGCATCCAGGGGGCTCGGAACCCGGTGGCGGCACTCACCGTATTCCTCGGTGAGCCGCGACCACCCCTCAGCTGCGACGGCCCTGGGGTACACCACCTTTGCGGTCAGCTCAAAGTCGTGCGTCTGCTGCCAGGATCCGGAAATCAGGCGTGTGCCGGTGGGGAACTCGGCCCGCACGTGATGTTGGACATGCGCGAGGGTGAGCTCGGTGCAACGATGGCCCAGCCATTGGTTGCGGCACTGCGAGCCGTGTTCGTTGGTGAAACCGAACAGAGGCACGCCCCAGCGTCCCGCGTTCAGGGCCACAGCGGTCAACGCCACCGCCAAGAGCGTCAGCATCACCACCAGAGCATCGGCGTTGCTCCTGCGGCGCTTCCGTCGCCGATCGTCTTTTGCCTGCCCTGATGGCCTATCGACATCCGACATGCCGACAATTCTGCCAAGCAGCCGGTACGCGCGCACGGCGAACGTCCCACCGCCAACTCGACCCCGTCAGGAAACCTGACGGGGTCGATCACGGTCGCTCAGTGGCAATCACCACCTGGGATCAACGGGCCGCGGTGCCCTCGACATAGTCGTCGTCGTGGGACTTGACCCACGCCATGAGACCGCGGAGTTCCTTGCCGGTCGCCTCGATCTGGTGGGACTCGTGGGCTTCGCGATAGCCCTGGAATTCCTTGGCACCGTTGTCCTGGTCCTCGATGAACTTCTTGGCGAAGCTGCCGTCCTGGATGTCGGCGAGGATCTGCTTCAGGTTCTGCTTGACATGGTCGTCAATGACCCGCGGACCGGAGACGTAGTCACCGAACTCGGCGGTGTCCGAGATCGACCAGCGCATCTTGGCGATGCCACCCTCGTACATCAGATCGACGAGCAGTTTGAGTTCGTGGAGGCACTCGAAATAGGCGACCTCAGGCTGATAGCCCGCCTCGACGAGGGTCTCGAACCCGGCCTGGACCAGGTGGGACATGCCACCGCAGAGCACGGCCTGCTCACCGAACAGGTCGGTCTCGCACTCTTCGGTGAAGGTGGTCTTGATGCCGCCGGCACGCAGGCCGCCGATGCCCTTGGCATAGGAGAGCGCGAGGTCCCAGGCCTTGCCGGTGGCGTCCTGCTCGACCGCTACGAGCACGGGCACACCGCGACCCTCGGAGTATTCGCGACGCACCAAGTGCCCTGGGCCCTTCGGGGCGACCATGGCAACGTCCACGTTGGCCGGGGGCTTGATGTAGCCGAAGCGAATGTTGAAGCCATGCGCGAAGAACAACGCGTCACCCTCGTTGAGGTTGGGCTCGATGTCCTCGGCATAGACCGTGCGCTGGATGTGGTCCGGGACGAGGACCATGATCACGTCGGCTTCCTTGGCTGCCTCCGCCGGGGTGACGACACGCAGGCCTTGGGCTTCGGCCTTGGCGCGGCTCTTGGAGCTCTCCGCCAGACCAACCCGGACGTCCACGCCGGAGTCGCGCAGGGACAGCGAATGGGCGTGGCCCTGGCTGCCGAAGCCGATCACGGCGACCTTGCGGCCCTGGATCACGGACAGATCGGCATCGGAGTCATAGAAAAGTTCGGTTGCCACGGTGGTTGGTTCTCCTTGTCGCTCCGGCAAGGCTTCTTGCCGAGAAGTTGGTCCCGGCAAGGGTCCTTGCCGAAAAGTGTGTTTGGCCCGGCCAGTAATGACGGGTTGAGATTAGTGGGTCGGCGCCGGGTGGCGCGACTCCGTTGGGTGTGCTTCGGCGAGTACGCCCGGCAACCCGGGCGTACTCCTTCCGATCAGACGATCCGGATCGGGCGGGCGCGCTCGCCCCGACTGGTCCGGTCGGTCAGTGACCGGCTGCCTCGGCTGAGGGCAACGACGCCGGACTGAACATATTCCTTGATGCCGTAGGGCTCGAGCATCCGCACGAGCGCCTCGATCTTGTCCGTGCCACCGGTCGCCTCGATGGTCATCGAGTCGGCCGCGATGTCCACGGTCTTGGATCGGAACAGGTTGACGATCTCGAGCACCTGGCTGCGGGTCTCGGGGGTCGCCCGGACCTTGATGAGCAGCATCTCCCGACGCACAGCAGTGTCGTCGAGCTCCACGATCTTGAGGACCTCGACCAGCTTGTTGAGCTGCTTGGTGAGCTGCTCCAGCGACACCGGGTCAACGTGGGCGACCAAGGTGATCCGCGACAGCGCCGGGTCCTCGGTCGGGCCCACGGCCAGGGATTCGATATTGAACCCCCGACGGGAGAACAACGCCGCAATCCGGGTCAACACGCCCGGCTTGTTGAGGACGACGACCGAGAGGGTGTGGTGTTTGAAGGCGCTCACAGGACCTCTCCTTCCCATTCCGG
Organism: Propionibacterium sp.; assembly: GCA_012839035.1. Lineage (GTDB taxonomy): Bacteria > Actinomycetota > Actinomycetes > Propionibacteriales > Propionibacteriaceae > Enemella. Next base: position 16,154 of record DUOB01000137.1, on the reverse strand, counting down.
AGCCATGTCACGGGCGATCTGAATGTCGTTGTTGCTGGTACCTGCGGGGACCATCGGCCACACCATGGCGTCCTTGTGCACGACGAACTCGACCACGACCGGACGGTCGTTGATCTCCAGCGCCTGCTTGATGACGTCATCGACCTGGTCCCGTGACTCGGCCCGCAATCCAACACAGCCCATGGCCTCCGCCAGCTTCGGGAAGTCGGGAATGCGCCACGAGTTCAGGTCGGTGTTGGAATAGCGTCCGCCATAGAACAGGGTCTGCCACTGCCGAACCATGCCGAGCGACTCGTTGTTGATCACCGCGATCTTCACCGGGATGCCCTCGAGCGCACAGGTCACCAGTTCCTGGTTGGTCATCTGGAAACAACCGTCACCGTCGATGCCCCACACGACCTCACCGGGATGGGCGACCTGGGCCCCCATCGCGGCAGGCACGCAATAGCCCATCGTGCCCAGCCCACCGGAGTTGAGCCAGCGATCAGGGGTCTCGAATGGCAGGAAGTGCGCTGCCCACATCTGGTGCTGCCCAACGCCGGCGACGTAATAGGCGTCCGGTCCGGTCAGCTCACCGATGCGCTGGATCACGTGCTGTGGCGAGAGGCTGCCGTCCTCGGGCTCGTCGTAACCGGTGGGATAGCGCCGCTTCATCTCGTCGAGATAGGCGACCCAACCGCCGTAGTCCGGCAGTTCGGTCTCCTTGAGGCGGGCGACCAGTTGGGTGATGACTTCCTTGACATCGCCGACGATCGGGACGTCTGCGTGCCGGTTCTTGGAGATCTCCGCGGGGTCGATGTCAGCGTGGATGACCTTGGCTTCCGGCGCGAACGATGACAGTTCGCCCGTGACCCGGTCGTCGAACCGCGTGCCCAGGGCGATCAGCAGGTCGCTGCGCTGCAACGCGCCCACGGCGGACACCGAGCCGTGCATGCCGGGCATGCCCATGTGGAGCGGATGGCTGTCGGGGACCGCGCCGCGCGCCATGAGGGTGGTCACGAGCGGAATGCCCGTCAGATCCACCAGCTCCCGGAGTTCTTCGAAGGCCTTGGCCTTGACGACTCCACCACCGATATAGAACGCCGGTCGGCTGGCGGCTGCGATGAGTCGCGCGGCTTCGCGGATCTGCTTGCCATGCGGCTTGACCGTGGGCCGATATCCCGGCAGTTCAAGGGTCTTGGGCCACTCGAAATCGCACATGCCCTGCAGAGCGTCCTTGCTGACGTCGACCAGCACGGGACCCGGGCGACCGGAGAGGGCGATGTGGAAGGCCTCGGCAACGGCCACGGCAATGTCCTCGGGCCGTGTGACGAGGAAGTTGTGTTTGGTGATGGGCATCGTGATGCCCCGGATGTCGGCTTCCTGGAACGCGTCGGTGCCGATGGCCTTGCTGCTGACCTGGCCGGTGATGGCAACGATCGGGACCGAGTCCATATAGGCGTCCGCGAGCGGGGTGACGAGGTTGGTGGCGCCGGGCCCGGACGTGGCCATGCAGACACCGACGCGCCCCGTGGAGACCGCATAGCCCTGCGCGGCGTGTCCAGCGCCCTGCTCATGGCGCACCAGAATGTGCCGGAGGATCTCGGAGTCGAAGAGGGGATCGTACGCCGGGAGGATCGCCCCACCGGGAATGCCGAAGATCACCTCCACGCCGGCCATCTCCAGGGACCGCACGAGGGCTTGTGCGCCCGTCATGGTCTGAGGCGCGTCAGTGGCCGACGAACTCCCCTGCTCGTCCTCTTCCTTGTTCGGCGGCGGTGCCGCCCGGTTGTCTGAGATCTTCATCTGTTCCTCCACGTTCTGTGAGCGTGGGCCGCACTCTGCGCACCCACGTCATCAGTCCGTTCCTCTCGTCGCTCCCCCTGCGCAGGGATCTCCTGCAACAAAAAACCCTCGCTGCCACGAGGCAGGCGAGGGAGCGCATCGGTTGTGGGGGGTTACCCGGCCGACACGCTAATTCGCTACGAGAATCTGGTACTGCTGCACATGCACACAATGCCTCATGCTTCCAGTCAAATCAACTTCTGCACAGGCCCGACCACATCACGGACCGTCCGGACAAAGCCAGCGTCTCAGAGCGTCACATCGTCATCGGGTGACAACGCTGATCTGCCCATTCACCCACTCGATGTAGCCGCCCTGGAAGTTGGATCGGCGACCCCCCTCGACGGCGAACTCGTCGCTGACCGGGTAGCCGAGCGAGGACCGCTCCGCACCACGACGAAGCCATTCGTCGCGGATCAGGCCATGGACCTCCCAGGCCCCCGTACGCGGGCTCCAATAGATCGAACCACCCTCGAAGTTGTTGAACCGTCCGACGCGGTCAGCGGTCGGCAGCTCGTTGGTGGTCGGGAACCGCAGCACGGAGGTCTCCCAGCCGAGCGCTGCCCACTTGGCACGGATCGAACCGCGCACCTCATTGGCACCCGTGCCCGGGGACCAATAGATCGAACCGCCCTCGAAGTGGTTGTAGCGGCCGCGGCCGTTCGGCGTACCGATCTCGGACGTGGTCGGCAGGCCCAAATGGCCGGCCTCCCAGCCGAAGCGCGCCCACGTGCCATAGATCGCGCCATAGACACTCCGGGCACCGGTGACACCGCTCCAATAGATGCCGCCGTTCTCGAAGTCGTTGTAGCGGGCGCGACCGTTGGGCGTGGTCGACTCGGAGTTGCGCGGATAGCCGTGGATGCCGGTCGTCGCGTCCATCGTGTCGTGCTGGGCCTTGATCGACCCGACGACCAAGTGGGCGCCGGTGTCCAGCTTCCAATAGATCACCGGTGCCGGGTTGGCCGGAGTGCCGGCGAACCGGTTCATGCGGCCACCGCCGTCCGGAGTGGCGATCTCGTCGGTGGTCGGCACCCCGAGGCGGGCTGCTCCGCCCTGACCCACATAGGTGCCCAGGATCGCGCCATAAACCATGCGAACGCCGGCGCTCTCCGAGTAGTACATGTGACCACGCTCATAGACCTGCTGGCGCCCGATGCCCGGAATCGCGACCTCGGGGCCGACCGGCGCACCGAGGAGAGCCCGGGCGGCGGCGTCACTGTCGTAGCGCTGCGAGATGCGGGTGCTGTAGATCGCTCGCAGAGCAAGGTCGGTGCCCGGCATCGTGATCGCACGCGAGCTCGTGTCGACCCCATCACTCCAGCGGATGAAGGTGGTGCCATCCGCGCTGCGAGGGGCGACCAGGCCGACGGAGGCACCCACCGCGACCTGACGCGTGCTCCCGGGAGCACCGTTGATGGTGATCGGTGCACCGGCATTGTTGGTAACGGTCAGGCCGCGCAGGGTCGGGCGGGCGACATAGGTCTGGACCTGTGTGGCACCCCCACTGTCGGTGACCTTCGCGGTGATGTGCCAATTGGCGAAGTCTGCCGAGCCCACGGAATACGTGGCGTTGAAGGTGCCACCCGTGGCACTCGGGCCACTCGTGCTCTCACACACACTGCCCTTGCAGGACTCGACCCTGGTCTCCCACTGGACCTTGCTGGTGAGATCGCCGTCCTCCCGATCCGTCGAGGAAGCCGTCAGGCTGATCGCATCGCCGACCGCGTACGTGCGGGTCTCGGGGGGCGCGGTCAACGTCAGCGACGGGGTCGCATCGGCGGTGTTGACCCTCACGTCCACCGTGGTCGAGGCACCGCGGCTGTCGGTGACCACGACGCGCACCGGATAGATGCCCGGGCCGGCGTACCTCTTGACCGGGTTGGGTTCGGTCGAGGAGCTGCCGTCACCAAAGTCCCAGCGATAGGTCAGCGGATCGTTGTCGGGGTCACTGGCATCCAGCGTGAACGCGAATTCGTTGGCGGTGCCGGTGGTCCGATAGGTCACCGACGCCACGGGTGCTCGGTTCGAGCTGGAATAGGTGATGCGACGAATGTTCCCGGACGCGAAGTCCGAATAGGCGACGTCACCGTTCGCGGCGTACTTCAGCGACACCGGCACGCCGACCGCGTTGGGGGCGACGTTCGTGGCCCATCCTGCGGGATCCGGACGCGTCACGAGGGCGGTGCCCGCGTCATTGAAACGCATGTTGTAGATGCGGCCGGCCGTGTAGTCGGCGAAGAAATAGGTGCCCACATAGGAGGACGGGTAGCCCGGGCTGCCATCGGGGGTGCCGGTATAGATGATTCCGCCCATCGCGCTGCTGCCCATGCCGGCGCTGCGCGAGTACTCGAAGATGGGCGGCACCGCGGTCACCCCCGCGCATCCGGCGATGCGCGTTGAATATTCGGGCGTGCGAGCACTGCCTTCCCAGCACGGCCAACCGTAGTTGCCGCCTCGACGCACGATGTTGTGCTCCTCGGTGGTGTTCCAACCCACGTCACCCACTATCGGCACTCCCAGGGTGGGGTGCAGCCGAAGACGGAACGGGTTGCGGAATCCCTTGGCGTACATCCGCGAGGTCCACGACTGGGCGCTGCCCGCGACATATTCCGGGTTGCTGGGCATGCCCGCTCCGGTGCGGTCGATGTGCATGACCTTGCCGTACGGCGAATCGTTGCGCTGGGCATCGAAGGCGTCCGGATCCATCTCGAGGAAGCCCGCACCGTCGCCGGTGCTGACCCACAGCGAGCCGTCCTTGTCGACCACGACGCTGTCGATGCCGTGGGTGATGCCGCGGTTGGCGAACCGGAGCACGACACGCTCGGCGCCGAGGCCGTTCGGGTTGCCGGCACCGTCGAACGTGACCGGGAACTCGCTCAGGACGCTTTCGCCACAGGCCTTCTCCTGGGGGCATCGGCCCGGACGTCCATCGGGACGAATCCGCGCGATCCACAGACTGTTCGAGCCACCCGGGCGACCATAGTTGTGGCCCAGGTCGATCGACACGGCACCGAGGTCCTGCTGCGTGGTCACCGCGAGCCTCCCGATCTCACGGTTGACCCGGCCGTCCATGGAGGACCAGCGCACCGACCCACCCTTGCCAAGGCTGAAGTAGCCCTTGTTGTCCGGTGTGAATGCGAAGTCGGTCAGCGCGGTCCCCATCCCGGGCGCGTGACCGGTCGGGTAGTTGACGATCTGGAAACCCGGGGGCACGACCGCGTTCGCGGTTCCTCCTGGGCCGGCGATAGCGAGCGGGAGCGCCAGGGCGAACATCGCCATCAGGCTCAGGACACGCGCACGCAGTGTTCTCTTCATTCTTCCCCCGTAGGTTCTATGGGCATTTCGCAGAATAACCGTCCGGCCCGCTGCGTATTGCTCGCTGACACCCGTAACTCAGGGTCGGGAACAGAACGTTACGGACCTGTTAGCGAGCGCTCAGCTTAACCACGTGGGAAGAGCCCCCGGATTCTGCTCAGATTTCGCGCACTGCGCCGAAGGAAGCGGGGCGCACCATGGCCGCATAGGCCTTCAGCGCCTTCGAGACGACGCGATCGCGGTTCGCAGGCGCCCACGGCACCGGGCCCTTCGCGGCGCGGCGACGCTCCAACTCGGTGTCATCCACGTTGAGCCGGAGCAGCCGCTCATGCACGTTGATCTCGATCTCGTCGCCGTCCTCGATCAGGCCGATCGCGCCGCCCCCGGAAGCTTCCGGAGAGATGTGGCCGATCGACAGCCCAGAGGTGCCGCCCGAGAACCGCCCGTCGGTGATGAGCGCACAGGTCTTGCCCAGTCCACGTCCCTTGAGGAAGGACGTCGGATAGAGCATCTCCTGCATGCCCGGTCCGCCCTGGGGCCCCTCATAGCGGATCACCACCACGTGCCCGGGCTGGACGGTCTTGTCGAGAATCTTGGTGATGGCCTCCTCCTGGGAATCCACCACAATCGCTGTCCCAATAAAGTGGAAGAGCTCCTCGTCGATCCCGGCCGACTTGATCACCGCACCGTCCGTGGCGAGGTTGCCATAGAGCACCGCGAGTCCCCCGTCCGCGGTATAGGCATGGGCAACATCCCGGATGCAGCCGTTCTCGGCATCAGTGTCCAGGCTGTCCCAGCGATTGGTCGTGGAGAACGCCTCGGTCGTGCGCACACCACCCGGCGCGGCATGGAAAAGATCGAGAGCCTGCGGCGTGGCCTTCCCACCGCGAATGTCCCAGGCGTCGAGCCAGGATCGCAGGTCCTGGCTGTGCACCGTGTGGACCGAACCGTCCAACAGGCCCGCGCGGTCCAGCTCCCCCAGGAGCGCGGGGATGCCACCCGCCCGATGGACGTCCTCGACGTGGTAGTCGTTGTGGTTCGGGGCGACCTTCGACAGGCAGGGCACCCGCTTGGAGAGCTCCTCGATGTCGGCGAGCGTGAAGTCGATCTCCCCCTCGATCGCCGCTGCGAGCGTGTGCAGGATCGTGTTGGTCGAGCCGCCCATCGCGATATCGAGGGCCATCGCGTTGCGGAACGCTGCCTTGTTGGCGACGTTGCGCGGCAGGACCGATTCGTCGTCCTTCTCGTAGTAGCGACGGGCCAGATCCACCACGGTCCGTCCGGCGGCAAGGAAGAGCTCGCGGCGATCGGCGTGCGTGGCGAGCGTGGTTCCGTTGCCGGGCAGGGAGAGCCCGAGTGCCTCGGTGAGACAGTTCATCGAGTTGGCGGTGAACATCCCGGAACACGACCCGCAGGTGGGACAGGCCGAGCGCTCGATCTCGAGTACCTCGGCATCGCTCACCGCGTCATCGGCTGTCGCGCTCATAGCTTGGATGAGATCGGTCTTCGCGTACGCCACCCCGTCGATCACCATCGCCTTGCCTGCCTCCATCGGCCCGCCGGAGACGAACACGACGGGAATGTTGAGCCGCAGTGCGGCCATGAGCATGCCCGGGGTGATCTTGTCGCAGTTGGAGATGCAGACCAGCGCGTCGGCGCAATGGGCATTGACCATGTATTCGACCGAGTCGGCGATCAGTTCCCGGCTCGGCAGCGAATAGAGCATGCCGCCATGGCCCATGGCGATGCCGTCGTCGACGGCGATCGTGTTGAACTCCTTGGCCACTGCGCCGGCTTCCTCGACCGCTCCTGCGACAAGCCTGCCCATGTCCCTGAGATGCACGTGCCCGGGCACGAACTGGGTGAACGAGTTGGCGATCGCCACGATCGGCTTGCCGAAATCGTCTTCGCCCATCCCGGTCGCCCGCCAGAGCGCGCGGGCGCCCGCCATGTTGCGGCCATGGGTGCTGGTGCGGGAACGGAGCTCAGGCATGAGGGTCCTTCGGAGAGCGGGGGTGACGCCGTGGGCGTCGCCCGATGGTCGCGTGACTCACACGAGATTAGCTGAGCAGTCAACCCCTCTGCGGGCGGTTCGCCGGCCGGCCCGGTCGAATCTGAACCGGGCAATGCCTTCCGCCAACAGGACGACACACAGCACCGCACCCACCACGGGCCCCAGGTTGGCAATGACGTGCTGGAGAGCCGAATAGGACCGTTCGACCCCGAATCCGTAGGGGAGGAAGACGAGCACGGGGCACAGGGCAACCCAGAGGGTCCAGGCGCCGGCGAGCAGGCGGGCGGCGTGAGACATCGTCGCCGACAGTGCGGCCAGCCCCACCAGGAGCGCCCATACGTGGTGATGGGTCCACGAGAGCGGGGAGGCCAGGCAGGTCGCCAACCCGATCAAACCGACGGCAAGCACCCGCTCTCCCCTGCGCCACCAGACCGATGCGGCGACGAGGGCCACCAGAGCTGCCAGGACGCTCACTGCGAGCGCCAGGAGACTGATCGACGAGCCCGTGCCGGCCAATCGTGCAAAAACGGCGCTCAGCGACTGGTTGCCCACATAGACCGGGTCGCCGTAGAGCTGCCCGGCGAGAACTTTGGCGACGAACACGCGGGTCTCCGTCGGCAGGGCGAGCGCCCCGATTGCCGTCAGAGCCGCAAACGTGCCCACGCCCCAGGCGGCTACCGCGCGGCGGCCCACCAGCACGGCAAGGACCAAGAACGCCAAGGGGGTGAGTTTGATGGCCGCTGCCAAGCCGATCAGCGCCCCCCTGGGAAACCATGGTGACCGCTGCCGTTGCGGCAACAAGTCTGCAACCACGAGAGCCATCAAGAGCGTGTTGACCTGACCGTATCCGAGCGTGGTGCGGAAAGGCTCGAAGGCGAGCACGAGCGCGACGTTGGCCGCAGCCAGGGGCACCCCACGGCGTACTCCCGCCCGGGCCAGGATCAAGCGCTGTGCCAGGACGGTCAGGACCGCCCACCCGATCTGCAGACCCCACTGCGGCAGCCATGCCGCAGGCACCAGGATCAGCGCGGCGATCGGTGGATAGATGAACGGCAGGTCCCAGCCGGGTGTCCGGGTCGCATAGATGTCACCGCCCGCGAGCAGGTCCGTCACGGCCGCGACATAGACATCGAGATCGATCATGGCCGGCTGCCACGGCCGGGCGGACCCGGTCGCGATGATCCAGGGCAGCAGGATCAGTCCGACTGCGAGAGCCGGGGCGGTCTCAAGCACGAATCTGCCCAGCCGCTGGGCGGTCGTGCGGGACACGTCGCTCGTCGCCTCGGTGTCCGTTCAGGAAGCAGCAGTCAGAAGGGCGTGCAGGGCATCCAGCTCGCCACCCGCAGCAGGATCGGGAGCGAACAGTCCCCGCATCCCCGGATGCTCACCGAAGCGCGGAACCACATGCACGTGCAGATGGAAAACCTCCTGGCCCGCGACTGCGCGGTTGTTGACCAGGAGGTTGAGCCCCTCGGCTCCGAGACGGTCAACGAGAAGCCTCGACACGGTTTCGATCGCGGGAGCGATGTCGATCAGTGCGGTGCTGGGCTCCAGAACGTCTGCCACGTGCTGACGGGGGACGACGAGCGTATGGCCCCGGTGCCACGGCGCAATGTCCAGAAAGGCAACCGCGTGCTCGTCGGCATGGATCTGCCGGGCGGGGACGTCGCCGGCGATGATGGCACAGAACAGACAATCCATGCGGAATGACTATCACATGTCAGGAAGGTTGCCACCGAGTGCTCAGCGGACTCGGTTCTCCAATGGCTCGCCCTTCGCCCAGTGCGCCAGTTGCCGTGCGATCAAGGCGTTGGTCCGGGGCCAGAAGGAGGTGGCGGGGCCGCCGGTGTGGGGTGCGATGAGTACGCCGGGACTGTGCCACAGCGGATGATCCTGTGGCAGCGGCTCGGGATCGGTGACGTCCAGCGCCGCCCGCAGGCGCCCGCTGGAGGTCTCGGCCAGCAGCGCATCGGTGTCCACGACGGGACCACGCGCGACGTTCACCACGATGGCTCCGTCGGGCAGCAGGGCAAGCCGCCGGGCGTCGAACATGCCGGCTGTCTCGTCGGTGAGGGGGCAGGCGATCAGAACGATGTCGGCCTCGGGGAGCAGCCGGTCGAGATCGGTGAAGGCGTGGACATCGTCGCGCGCCGTGCGTGCCACCTTCGTGATGGCCGCCAGTTCGAACGGCTCGAGCCTGCGCTCGATGGCCTTGCCGATGCCGCCGTATCCCACGATCAATGCCCGCCGGTCCGCGATGGACCATCCGAAACCGTCCCGCTCCCAGTGTCCGTCAGGCATCCGCCGTGCATAGAGGTCGAGCTTGCGGCTCTGCGCCAACAACAGGGCCAATGCCATCTCCGCCGTGCCGGTGTCGTGCACCCCCGCTGCGTTGCAGAGAGCGACCCCGTCCGGAACGAGGTCGAGGAAGGCGTCATAACCGGCGAGGTTGAGCTGGATGACCTGCAGCGACGACATCTCGGCCACGCGCGCGAGCGTCGAGGTCCCGCTCAGATAGGGCACGACCAGGAAGCCGACGTCCGCGATCGAGTCCGGCCACGGTCGGTCCTCGGGGTCGAGGAACGGAGCGAACTCCACTCCCTCCGGCAATGGACCGAGCGCTCGTTCCGCCTCGGCCCGAGTCTCGAACGGCAGCCAGGCCAACACGTCAGTCCCCCACTCGCTCGTCGCGGATCTCGAATCCGGCGGCTGCCATCCTGGCCTTCACCTCACCCACGGACACTGTTCCGAAGTGGAAGACACTCGCGGCCAGCACTGCGTCCGCGCCGGCCCGGGCGGCATCCACGAAGTGATCGGCGGTCCCGGCGCCGCCGGAGGCGATGACGGGCACGTCCACGACTTTCCGGACTGCCTCGATCATCTCCAGATCGAACCCGGCGGTGGTGCCGTCGGCGTCCATGGAGTTGAGCAGGATCTCCCCCGCTCCGAGGTCAACCGCCTGCCGGCACCATTCGAGAGCATCCAGTCCCGCGGACTGCCGGCCACCGTGCGTGGTGACCCCGAAGCCGGACGCGGTGCCGGGCTCTCTCCGGGCATCGACCGATAGCACCAGGACTTGATTGCCGAATCGCCGGGTGATCTCCCGGATCAGCTCCGGTCGCCGGATGGCCGCCGTGTTGACCCCGACCTTGTCGGCACCGTGGCGCAACAGGTCGTCGACATCCTGGACCGAGGCGACACCCCCGCCCACCGTCAGCGGGATGAACACTGATTCGGCTGTGCGTCGGACCATGTCGCGGGTCGTGGCGCGGCCTTCGTGGGAGGCCGAGATATCGAGGAAGGTCAGTTCATCGACGCCCGCGCCGTCATAGACGGCGGCCAGCTCGACCGGATCGCCGGCGTCACGGAGATTGGCGAAGTTGACGCCCTTGACCACTCGTCCGTCATGGACGTCGAGGCAGGCGATGATGCGGACAGCAACGGACATGAGTTCATCCTGAACCATCCCCGGATCGGGCGCCACCGTCGTCCAGCGCAGTGATCGGGCGCGAAGAAAACATCAGGCGGGCGTTAGATTTGGTGCGTGTTCACCCTTGTTTCGTCGATTCCTGCGATTTTGCTGGCCACGGTGCTGCTCGTGAGCGGTGTGGCCAAGCTGCGCGACTCGGCTGCCGTCCGGGAGTCCTTCATCACCCTCCGGATGCCGCCCTGGCTGACCCGCAGCATCGCTCCGATGCTGCTGCCGTGGGGCGAGGTCGTGCTCGCCATCGCGTTGATCGTGTTGAGCGGACCGTTGTTCGTTGCCGCCGCAATCGCGACGCTGGGGCTGTTTCTCGCGTATCTGGTGATCATCGCCCGCGCGAACCGCTTCGACGAACCCGTTGAATGCGGGTGCCTCGGTCGGCTCGGGCTGGGCATGGTTGGTCCTGTCACTGTGGTTCGGAACACCGTGCTGGTGGCGGTCGCGATCCTGGCTCTGGTCGACGCTTTCGCTGAGCAGTCGATCCTGGACCGTTGGCTGGAAGCGGACTCGGCGGGCTGGGCCTGGCTCGGTGCCGTCGCGCTCGGCGTGGTGCTGACGGGACTGATGGTGCACGCCGGGCGGGATCCCCGTGGGGCTGAGAGCCCGGCTTCGGCTGCCGATGCGCCCCACCCCGCGGGCCACGATGCCGGCGGAGGGGTGGATGCGGATGGGGATGTCGAGGAAGCAGATTATGAACGCACTCCGATTCCGCACATCTCCCTGGTGACCCCGGGCACGGAACACCGCGTCACGCTTCGCCAGCTGGCCACGACCCACGCGCGACTGCTGGTATACGTCAATCCTGGCTGTGGCGCCTGCGTGAAAGTGTTGGACGCTCTGCCGGGTCTGCGGGAGCGCATCGGCCACATCATCGGGATTCACCTGGTGTTGGCACGCGACGACTATGTCGAGAATCCCTACCTCACGCCCGAGGCACTCGGCAACGAATGGTTCCTCGATCCGGAGCGCGTCTTTTCCGGCACCCTGCAACTGGCGTCACCGGGCGCGGTCCTGCTCGGCGCCGACGGCTATCTCGCCGGGGGCCCCATCGTTGGCGCACAATCGGTCATCGAGTTCTTCGAGGACATCGTCGCAGTGCTGACCGAGGCGCCGGCGACCAACGCAGAACCGGAACTCGAGTCCACCCAACCTCGCGCCTGACCCGACCCGTGTGCCCCGCGGGGTCGATAAAACCCCCGTTCTCGTCCACCTCGGGGACTCTACGCGTCCTACGCTTCGTGGTCGCCGAGATTCCCCGCGATCGCCACCACGCCACGCTGCATCGAGACCCGCAATTCCCGGCAGGCCCTCCGCAGATCCTGCGCGCCCTCCCCAGCCGAGGCGTCCAGCGCCCCGGCCGCTTGACGCACCTGATCGGCGAAGTCGATCACCTGGCGCACCCAGCGCACGAAGTCACCCGCGGTGAGGCCTGACTCGTCGAGGATCTCGCCCAGCGGTCGCCCCGCGGCCCAGGCGAAGGCCGAGCGTGCGAATCCGACTTCCGGCTCGGGACCCCGCGGCAGACGAAAGTCCCGCTCGACCAGGGACACCTCACGATGGATCGTCCTGATCTCCTTCAGCGCCCGGTCGGTCTCGGCATCCGGCATGCGCGGCGGGCGAACCCCGAACTCCGTGCGGCGCGCCTCATAGATCAGTGTCGACAGTGCCGCGGCCAACTGGGGCGCGGAGAGCCCGTCGAAGGCGCCTCGGCGGATGCACTCGGTCGTGACGAGATCGAGCGTGGCATAGATGCGCGCCAGCATCCGGCCCGCATCGCTGACCCGAAGCGCGCCGCCCGTGCCCGGTTCGAGATAGCCCATCGATTCCAGGACCTGGCAGATTTTGTCGAACTGGAGCGCGATCGTATTCGTGCGCCGCTCCACCCTGGCCTTGATGTCGTGATTATCGCGCTCGGCCCGCAGCGCCTTCTCCGCGAATCGCGCGTGCTTCTCCCGGTCCGGGCAGCGGTGGCACGGGTGTGCCTTGAGGGTCGCCCGCAATTCGTCGATCCGGGCGGCGATCTCTTCGTCCATCGCACCGCCCCGCCAACGGGCGGGATTGCGGTCCATGTCGCGGAGCCGGGCCTGGAACGCGGCATTGAGACTGCGCCTGGAGTGGGCGTCCTTGAGATGGAATTTCTTGGGAATCCTCATCCGCCCTGCCACGACCGGCGGGGCGGGGAAGTCCGAGAGCGTGAGTCGGCGGGAGTGTCGATCCTCCCCCATCACCAGCGGGTGCGGTTCGGCGTTCCGCGACCGCACACCCGGGTCGATCACCACGGCCCAGCCCTGGGATTTCCCACTAGGCACGTGGATGATGTCGCCGGGTTCCAGGCTGAGCAACGTCTCGACCGCTTCCGCACGCTTGTCGGCCTTGCGATTGCGGGCAGCCTCGGCCTCGATGTCCGAGATCTCGGCGCGCAGGCGGGCGTACTCCGAAAAATCGCCCCGATCGCAGATCGCCTGCTTCCAGAACAGCTCGGCCTGGTCGGTGTTCCGCTGGATCGCCCTCGAGAGCCCCACGACCGAACGGTCGGTCTGGAACTGCGCGAAGCTTTGCTCCAGCAGGGTTCGGGCCCGCTCCCGGCCCACGGCACCCACCATGTTGACGGCCATGTTGTAGGTGGGTGCGAAGGAGGATTTGAGGGGATAGGTACGCCGGGACGCCAGCCCGGCGACCGCCCGCGGGTCCATGCCGGGCTGCCAGAGCACGACCGCATGGCCCTCGACGTCGATGCCGCGCCGCCCGGCCCGGCCGGTGAGTTGGGTGTACTCCCCCGGTGTGATGTCCGCGTGCACTTCGCCGTTGAACTTGACCAGCTTTTCCAGCACCACCGAGCGCGCCGGCATGTTGATCCCCAACGCCAGGGTTTCGGTCGCGAACACGACCTTGATGAGGTTGTTGACGAAGCATTCCTCGACGCATTCCTTGAACGCGGGCAGCATCCCGGCGTGGTGGGCCGCAACGCCGCGCAGGAGGGCGTCAAGAAAGCTGTCGTAGTCGAGCGCCTCCAGATCCGCGGGTGACAGTCCGACGATGTGCCGGTCGACGATGTCGCGGATGTGCGCGCGGTCGGTGGCGCTCGTGAGGCGTACGCCCGACCCCAGCACCTGCTTCACCGCGGCGTCACAGCCCACACGCGAAAAGATGAACACGATCGCGGGCAGGAGATCGGCGCGGTCGAGGGATTCGATGACGTCCGCCCGGCTGGGTGCACGGTAGCGGCTGCGGTCGCGATGGTCGCGGTGGGCGGCACCGCCATAGGACCCGGACCCGTGTCCGTGGGCCCGTTTCCCGCGCCCCGAACGGCCGCGGGGTCTGCGGGCATCGTCCCGGACGCCCCTCGACTCGTCCTTCGCCACCTTCAGCAGCGCGGGGTTCACGTCGGCGCGGACCTTCGAACCGTCCAGCACCGCGGTCGGGGCGATGTCGTCGAAGAGATCGTGCAGACGTCGTCCGACGAGGACGTGCTGGAAGAGCGGCACCGGTCGGCGCTCGGAGACCACGATCTCCATCCGGCCGCGGACCTCCGCGAGCCAGTCGCCGAATTCCTCGGCGTTGGAGACGGTGGCCGAGAGGGCCACGAGCACCACCGACTCGGCGAGGCCGATGATGACCTCCTCCCACACCGCACCGCGGAAGCGGTCGGCCAGATAGTGCACCTCGTCCATCACGACATAGCCGAGCCCCTTCAGGGTGAGCGAGCCCGCATAGATCATGTTCCGCAGCACTTCGGTCGTCATGACGACGATCGGTGCCTCGGAGTTGATGGAGGTGTCGCCGGTCAGGAGCCCGACGTGTTCGTGGCCATACCGGTCGACGAGATCGTGGTATTTCTGGTTCGACAATGCCTTGATCGGCGTCGTGTAGAACGCCTTCCGGCCCGTCCGCGAGGCCATGTAGACCGCAAACTCACCGGCAATCGTCTTGCCCGCCCCTGTCGGAGCCGCCACCAGCACACCCGACCCGGCCTCGATGTGGGCACAGGCCTCGCGCTGGAAATCGTCGAATTCGAAGCCGTACGCGGCCGCGAACTCATGGAGCATGGGAGTTTCAGTCACACTTCCACTTCATCATGCCGGGGCCGGATGGAGCGAGCGACATACACGGCGCCCACCGTCAGCGGGATCGACAGGGCGATGAGAACTGACTCGCCGGGCCGCAGACTGTCGGTCCGCTCATAGAGATAGCCGACCAACACCGGACCCGCGGCGGCGATGAGATAGCCCGCGCCCTGGGCCAGTGCGGAGGTCGCCGGGACATCAGCAGGGTTCCGCTGGTGGGCGATGAAGGTGAGCGCCATGGCCAGACAGATGCCCTGACAGAGACCGGCGATCGCCGCGCCGGCCAGCACCGTGGCGGGCGTCCCGATCCAGAGCAGCACGATGCCGGTGACATAGATCGAGAACAGGATGACGAGGTTCCGCGGCGCACGGGGATTGGTGGTGACCAGCTTGGCCATGAACGACCCCGGGAATCCCAGCAGGGTGAAGACGGTCAGCATCAATCCGGCTTGGGTCTCGGTCGCGCCGATCCCGCGGAACTGTGTGGGCAGCCACGTGAGCAACGAATAGAAGAGCATCGACTGCACGCCCATGACGAAAGTGATGATCCATGCCAGCGGCGTCGCGGCGACATGGCGCAGCCCGGTGGGCTGCCCGCCCTTGTGTGGCTGGTTGTGGGTCTCCCGGCGAACCATGAGGCTGACGATCGACCAGACTCCCAGCGCGATGATTGCGGGCAACAACCAGAAGCCGATCGAGGCGGACCACCCGAACCCGGCGCCCACGCCGATGGAGGTGGCCAGGGGACCCAGCGCACCACTCATCTGGAGCGTGACCGAATAGAGCCCCATCACGAACGCCAGGCGGGCCGCGAACCAGGTGCGGGCCAGTGCGGGGACGATGACGTTGCCGATGGCCACCCCGAGGCCGATCAGGAGCGTGCCGATGAAGAACGGTCCGACATCGACGATGAGCCGCACCCCGATGCCCAGAATCAACAGCATGATCGCGATCCACAGCGTGGGCTCGACGCCCAGCTTCGCGGACAGGAACGGCGTGACGAACGCGAACACACCGAAGCACAACAGCGGCAGCGTCGACACGAAGCCGGCAGCCGTCGCACCGAGTGCGAGGTCATCGGCCAGGGCCTTGAGCACGGGGGGCACTGCGGTGATGGGGGCTCGCAGCATGAAGGCTGCCAGGAGCATCCCCGCCAGCACCCACCGCGCAGTCGTCATTGGCTTCATAGCCACATTGTGACGATGACAAGGCGATAAGGCCACACGCGGTCCCGCTGCCCGGTCCGGATCAGGACGCGACCGCAGCCGGCCCCTCCTCCACCGCAGGGTTCTCAAGTTCGCCACCGAACACGGTGAGCGAGCGGGGTGCGACCGAAATGCGGAGCGGTGCGTCGCCGAGTTCCTCCCCATCGCCCATGCCATAGATGCCTGGCCCATCGATGATCACCTCGGTTGCGCTGAGGCGTTCCACGGCGGGATCGTTGACGAAG
>DUOB01000136.1 GCA_012839035.1 Propionibacterium sp. | reverse complement strand
GGTAGTTGGTGCGCTCGCCATGATCTGCCGCGTGCATCTCGCCATGTTCTGCCGCGTGCATGTCGTCCCTGCACCCGGTCGCCGCCGAGAGCAGGCGGGTCGATTTCGTTGAACGGGAACTCCAGCGTTCGGTAGCCCTGGTCAACGAACCGTCGCTATGGAGGCCAGGACGGGCCCATGTCCGCCCGATAGAATTCCACCCCTGTGGATAGTGCCCCCAGCGCTAACGACGGGCGGCCATGCTGGAGACTGTCAAGCCCCGGGTTTGATGGAGACTGGTTTAGTTGGTTTCGGTGCTCGCCAGGGCCAGGGCGGTCGTGGCGAGTGGTGGGATGACCGTATCGGTGAGCGTCTGGTCAGCTGGATTAGTGGCCCAGTAGGCCGCCTCGTATTCGGCTGGTGGGACGTGCCCGAGCTCGCCATGGAGTCGTCGCTGGTTGTACCAGTCCACCCATTCCGCGGTGGCAATCTCGAGGTCGTCGATCCCACGCCAGGGCCCGCGCCGACGATATTTGGGGCCGCGGACCAGTTCGGCCTTGTACAGCGAGTTCAGCGCCTCGGCCATCGCATTGTCATACGAATCGCCCTTGCTGCCGACCGAGGCGACGGCCTCGGCCTCGGCCAGCCGCTGGGTGTAGCGAATCGCTCGATATTGCACGCCTCGATCGCTGTGATGGATCAGGCCGGTGAGGTCGTGGCCGGCGTGCTCACGGCGCCAGATCCCCATCTGCAACGCGTCCAGCGCGAGATCGGTGTACAGGCTGGTGGCGACCTGCCAGCCGGTGATCATCCGTGCGTACACATCGAGCACGAACGCGACGTACACCCACCCCGACGCCGTCCGCACATAGGTCAGATCCGCCACCCAGAGCTCGTTGGGCCGCGACGCGGTGAAGTCCCGGTCGACCAGATCCGCAGGCCGCTCGGTCTCGGCCGCTGGCCGGGTGGTGCGCGGGTGCTTGTCCCGGAGCACCCCCCGCAGCCCAGCCCGGCGCATCAGCCGCTCCACGGTGCAGCGCGCCACCTGGTGACCCTGGCGGTTCATCTCGTGCCACACCTTCCGGGCCCCATAGACCTCCAGATTGTCCTGCCACACCTGCGTGATCTGCTCGCTCACCTGCTCATCCCGGACCGCCCTGGCCGAGACGGCGCGGGACTTGACGGCGTAATAGGTCGATGACGCGATCTGGGCAGGCGTGTCCTGTAACGCCTCCAAGACCGGCTGGACGCCACCGTGGGCCTCCTTGACGGAGTCCACGAACTCGACCTTCAACGCCGTGGGAATCTCTACCGGTTCGGACGGTCCAGCTCCGCCGCGAAGAAACTTGCCGCGGACTTCAAAATCGAGTTCGCCCGCCGCAACTCCCGGTTCTCCCGCTCCAACTCCGCGATCCTGCTCGCCTCATCGCTGCTGGTCCCCGGACGCAGCCCGCCGTCGATCTCGGCTTGACGCACCCAGTTCCGCAATGCCTCCGGATGAATCCCCAACTGCCCGCCGATCCGAGCCATCGCCCCCTTCGCCGTCGCCGGATCCCGCCGAGCCTCCAACGCCATCCGCGTCGCTCGGTCTTTCAGCTCCTCGGGGTACTTACGCTGTCCTGCCATCTACGTGCTCCTCCAGGTTTCGATGTCTCCATCAAACCCGGTGCGAGACAGACATGCGCACTCCTGACAGAACCGACCAAGGGGAGCATCATGGATGTCATGACAGCGATGCCACGAGCGGGTGGCGCGGAATGGACGGTCGATGATCTCGATCTCCTTCCCGACGATGGGCTGCAATACGAGCTGCTCGACGGACTGCTGCTCGTGACGCCGGCACCGGTGGTGATGCATCAGCGCGTGATTGGCAACCTCTATCTGCTGGTGCGGGCCGCTTGTCGTCCAGGCTATGAAGTGTTCCTGTCTCCCCTTGATTGGCGCCCGGATCGACGCACCTCTCTCCAACCGGACCTCCTGGTGATCCGCAATGAGGACGCCGGCGTCAAGAATCTGACCGCTCCGTTGGTCTTGGCCGTCGAGGTGCTCTCGCCATCCACGCGGCGCAAGGACCAGGTGCTGAAGCGCTCGAAGTACGAGGACTCCGGCGTCCAGTCTTATTGGATCGTCGATCCCGTGGAGCCGTCCGTGCTCGCGTTGGAGTTGGCCGCCGGCGGATACCGCACAGTTGCTGAGGTCCAGGGCTCCGAGCGTGCATCCCTGAGTTCCCCGTTCTCGCTCGACATCATCCCAGCCGAGCTCGTGCGGCCCGCGCGCTGATGGGCAGAACGTGGGCGGCATTCATTGTTAGGGGGCGACGGGGTACTGGCTGCGGACGGCGATCCGGTTCCACGCGTTCATGACGATTGCGAGCCAACTGACGGCCGAGACCTGCTCGTCGGTGAGTGACTCGTTGTCCCAGTCGACGAGTTTGGGAACGGACAGGCGGGTGACGTGTCGCACAGTTCGAACCTCCGACTCGTTGATGGATCACTCGCGCTAGTCATCCCATGATGGCGGCAGTATCGCCGCGATATCATCGGGGGATCGCTGGCGACAACGTGAAGGTCGTCGGGGAAACGGGCCGCCCACTCCCACGTCTGCTGGGCGCTGTGGC
>DUOB01000135.1 GCA_012839035.1 Propionibacterium sp. | reverse complement strand
TCGGCATCGGTGAGGCCGTCGTGACCGTCATGGATCCCGACGGGGCGCCGACCCCGGTCGCCTGGACCCGCATCCTGGCACCCCAGTCGCTGATGTCACCCACCCCGGCGGAACAACTCACTGCAGGGGTCGCCGCGTCGCCGTTGATGGCGAAATATGGCCAGACCATCGACCGGGACTCGGCACATGAGATGCTCGCGCGAAAGCTGGAGGAAGGCGCCCGCGCGGCCGAGGCCGAAGCCGCGGCCGCCGAACGGGCCAAGCTCGAGGAAGCACGGGCCAAGGAAGCGGCGAAAGCCCAAGCCGCGGCCGAGCGCCAGGCGGAGCGTGACGCACGTGCTGCCGAGCGGGCTCGTTCGACCAGCAGTCGCTCCCGGAGCCGCGCCAAGGACAAGGGCTTGCTGGAGCAGGTCATGGGATCGCCGGCCGTGCGGGACATGGCGCGAACTGCCGGCCGCGAGATCGTCCGGTCGATCTTCGGCACCGGGCGTCGGCGCTGAGCACTGGATCACTGCTTGAGGCCCGATCGAGTCTCCGGGGGCCGTTGAGCGGGTGCTCGTGATTTGATCCATGGGGCGGGTCAAAACACGAGCGCGCGTCAGCCTGTCCGGATTCGGTGACAAGTTGCGCGGACGGGACCCAAATGCCGCCCGGGAACGGTTGCCGGAAACGTCGCCGAGCACCAATAGAGTGCTGCCATGAAGATCTTGAAGGGCCTCTTCCTCGTGGTCGGACTCGTCGTCCTGGCCGTGGGTGGATATTTCCTCTTCGACGCGTGGCTCGAGGTGCGCAACATTTGGGCCATCGCGAACTCCATGCGCAGCACCACGTCGACCAATCCGGTCCCGACGGTGCTGATCGCGGCTGGAGTGGCTGCGGCCGGTGGGCTCCTGCTGGGCATCGGCATTGGCTTCCCGAGCCGATCCCAGCGGTCGGTCCGGAGGCAAGCGCTCCAAGACGCCAGCGACATGCGCGAGGCGGCTATTCGGCAGCGGGTCGGCCGTTTGGAGTCCGAGGTCGCGTCCGGTGATCGGAAGGCCATCGACCGCGGCGAGGACACCGCGACCGGTGGCGCGACGCGGGCGGACAGGGGAGAGAACTGATGGGGTTCAACTCGGCATCGCACATTCTGCTCACGACCTTCCATCCGGACCTGGACTCCGTGGAGCGGGTCGTGCGGCTGGCTGACGGCCGGATCGGGGTGTGGACGCCCGACGGCACCGAGCTGCAGAAGCGGCTACCTGCCGCCGCCACGGTGATCGTTCGCATCTGCGACAGGGGCGGCAAGGTCGACCTGGAGCAGCCGTTGTTCGAGGGCCGGGCCGAATATGTGGCTTCGGGGTCGGTGTTCGACGAGATCAAATCCTTGACCGCGGAGAAATATGGCCGCGGGGTCGTCATCGCCAACGTCGTGGACCGCGCCAAGGAGCTGTTCGGAGGCAAGACTCCCGAGGGGGCCGTGGTCATCAACATCATCGGCTGACACCACGGAGGTGCCCTCGTGAGACTGGTCGGGCCCTGTCGCCCGCAGAGCGAGGACGTGGATAGGCTCCCGGTGTTGCCTGACGAGAGGACCCGATTGCGATGACCTCGATTGACGCTGCTCCAGACTTGGTGAAAGCCCAATTGCCTGAGTCCGAGCTGCCGCGGCAGTGGTACAACATCGTGCCCGACCTGCCCGAGCCCCCTGCTCCCCATCTTCACCCCGGCACGCGGGAGCCGCTGACCGTGGAGGACATGCTCGGGATCTTCCCGCGTGGGCTCGCGGAGCAGGAGCTGTCGACCGAGCGATGGATCGATATCCCCGAACCGGTCCTGGACGTCTATCGGATCTGGCGTCCGTCCCCGCTGATCCGTGCGCGCCGGTTGGAGAAGGAGATCGGCACGAGCGCACGTCTCTACTACAAGTACGAAGGCGTGAGCCCGATCGGCAGTCACAAGACGAACAGCTCGGTGCCGCAGGCCTATTTCAACTCCATCGAGGGCGTGAAGCGACTCACGACCGAGACCGGTGCCGGTCAGTGGGGCAGCGCACTCGCGTTCGCGTGTGCCGCATTCGGCATGGGGTGCGAAGTCTGGCAGGTGGCCGCGTCCTATGAGGGCAAGCCCTATCGACGCATGCTGATGGAGACCTTCGGCGCGACCGTGCATTCGAGCCCATCCGAGCTCACGGAGGCCGGCCGCAAGATGCGCGCCGACTTCCCCGACACGTCAGGCAGCCTGGGCATGGCCGTGAGTGAGGCGATCGAAGCGGCTGTCGGTTATGGAGATGCGAAGTATTCCCTCGGCAGTGTGCTCAACCACGTCGTCATGCATCAGAGCGTGATCGGCCTGGAGGTGCTGAAACAGCTCACCATGTTCGGGGAGAAGCAGGCGGACGTGGTTTATGGCTGTGCTGGTGGTGGCTCCAATCTCGCCGGACTGGCGTTCCCGCTGCTCGCCGAGAATCTGGCCGGGCGCACAACGACCAGGTTCGTTGCCACCGAACCGTCGGCCTGTCCGTCGCTGACGCAGGGCCGGTTCGACTATGACCATGGCGATGTCGCCGGGCTGACGCCGCTGCTGAAGATGTACACCCTCGGCAACGACTTCGTCCCCGACCCCATCCATGCCGGTGGTCTCCGCTATCACGGCATGGCGCCCCTGCTGTCCCACACCGTCCATCTCGGGCTCGTGGAGGCCGCGGCGGTCGGTCAGGTCGAGGCGTTCGAAGCAGGGGTCCTGTTCGCCCGCACCGAGGGGCTCGTGCCCGCGCCGGAATCGTGCCACGCCATCGCGGGTGCGCTCGCCGACGCCCGTGCGCGGACGTCGCCGGAGGAGTCCGCCTCGATCGTCATCGGGCTGTCCGGGCATGGCCAACTGGACCTGCCGGCGTACTCGGCCTTTCTGGCAGGAGACCTGACCGCCACCTGACCGGGGACGACGGGCTCACTCGTGCGGTGACCGCACGGTCCCGTCCGGATAGCGCGCGAACCGACCTTGTTCGCGGTCGTGGACCGGGTCGGTCGTCGGATGGATCCACTGTCCGAACACACCGTTCTGATAGTCGGTGAACGCGGCGATCACGTCCTCACGGGTGTTGCCGACGAACGGGCCGTGCTGGACCACGGGGGCCCCGATCGGGCGACCCTGCAGCAGCAGGAACCGCGCGCGACTGTCCGTCGCGGCGGTCACCGGCAACGCCGTGGACGGGTCGATGACGGCTCCGGAGTCGTTGAGGATCCGCCCGTCCACGTCCAGACTTCCGTCATAGACATAGATGGTGCGGACAGCGCTGGAGTCCGCGGGAGGCAGGGTCAGCGTCGCGCCGGCCTCGAGCTCGGCGTGCCAGATCGCCACGTGGTTCTCGGGCCGCGCGGCCCAGGAGGCCGGAGGCGGGGGCGGCGGGGTGTGCCCCTCGAACGCTCCGGCGACCACCTTCACCCGGGCTGTCCGACCCGACTCGCCGACCTGCTCGACCACGGGGGTCTCATTGGCCCACAGCATGGTGAAGTGCGCCGGCGCGCTCTTGTCCCCGGGCGCCAGATTCAGCCAGATCTGGAACAAGTGCAGGGTGTTCGGCTGGTCCCCGTTGACCAGCGGGAACATTTCCGAGTGGGAGATCCCGCTGCCGGCGGTCAGCCACTGGGTGTCGCCCCGGCCATAACGGGCCTCGGCTCCCTCGGAGTCGGCGTGGTCGACCAAGCCCTCCTCCACAACGGTCACGGTTTCGAATCCGCGGTGGGGGTGCGCGGGGAAGCCGGGGACCGAGGTGCCGTGATACATGTTCCACCCGTCGCGGTTTGCGAAGTCCTGACCGAGCTGACGGCCAGCGAGATCCGCCCGGGGCGACATATCGGGATTCGCGGCAGGGTAGTGGTCGATGTGGTGCATGGCGAACAGGAAGGGATCAGCGCCCGGCCACGGAGTGCCGAGAGGGAAGGTCTGCAGGATCGCCGGCATGGGCGTACTCCTCACGAATCGGTAGTTGACGCTTCATGCAACATCGTGGACGGCGACTTTAGTCCACGTGATTGACTGCGGCCATGACCAGGACCCGGTCGGGCCGACTTGCCCGTGACGCCGAGATCGGCGCCTTCACCCATCTCGCCGCCGCTACCGCCACCATGCCCGGGTTGACTGCGGGCATCAAGGACGTGATCGAGACCGTCGATCTGCCCACGGCACTGGGCTCGGAGCATTACCGGGGTCGTCGGACCGGACGTGATGCCGCGGTGGTCGCGGCCCTGCGGGCTGCCGGGGTCCGGATCGTGGGCAAAACCACGACGGCCGAGTTCGCCTATCGCGACGCCCCGGCGACGGTGAACCCGCTTGACGTGCGGCGTACGCCCGGTGGGTCGTCCTCCGGGTCGGCCGCGGCCGTGGCGGCAGGCATGGTCGACTTCGCGCTCGGCACTCAGACGGGTGGTTCGATCATTCGCCCGGCGGCCTATTGCGGGGTCGTGGGATTCAAGCCGACTTTCGGTCTGGTGTCGACGTCGGGCGTGATGCAGCTGGCGCCGAGTTTCGACACCGTCGGTGTGCTGGCGCGCGATGTCGCGATGGTGGCCCGCGTGGCGGAGTTGATCGCCGGACTGCCGCCGTTGATCGTCCCCGAGGCGCCGCCGCGGGTCGGCGTACTGCCGGATCGCGAGCTGACCCGCTGCGAACCCGAGATGACCGAGGCGCTGATCCACGCGCGCCACCTCATCGAGGCCTCCGGTGGTGAGCTGGTGACCGTCGGCCTGCCGGTCGAGCTCGATTGCCTCCGGGAACTCCATGCCCTGATCAATGCCTATGAGGGGGCACGCTCGCTCGCCGCGGAGGCGCGGCATTGTCGGGAGCAGACTGCGGGCCTGATCGAGCGTGGCTTGCGGTTGGCACCGCCTGACTTTGCCGCCGCGGTGTCCGAGCTGGAGAGCCTGCGGCCCTTGCTCGACGATGCCTTGGGGCGAGTGGATGTTCTGCTCAGTCCGGCCTCGTTGGGGCTGCCTCCGTTGGGACTGACGCATACCGGGGGCTCGGACTATTGCCAGCCATGGAGCGCTGCCCGCATCCCGGCGGTCACGATCCCGCTTCGTCGTACACCCCGGGAGCTGCCCCTGGGCATGCAGTTCACGGCGCCGCGCTGGCAGGACGCTGCGCTTCTCGGTTGGGCGGCCTGGCTGGAGCGCGCGTTCGGCACTGCCTGATTTCTGATTTCCGGTGTCGGCGCTGTCCGGCACAAAGAAAAAATCCTCCCGACGTGCTGTCGGAAGGATTTCTCAACCGCGGAGGATGGGGGATTCGAACCCCCGAGGGCTTGCACCCAACCCGCTTTCCAAGCGAGCGCCATAGGCCACTAGGCGAATCCTCCGCCGATGACCTTAACAACAACGGTGGGTAAACACCAAACAGCG